>JBCCZI010000052.1:0-28107 GCA_039187815.1 Pseudomonadota bacterium
CAATGCCATCCGCGATTGTGTAAGCGAGTTCCAGATCGGCCGTCGCACCCGCTTCCTGCATATGGTAGCCGGAGATCGAAATCGAGTTGAATTTCGGCATATTCTGGCTGGTATAGGCGAAAATATCCGAAATGATCCGCATGCTTGGCTTCGGCGGATAGATATAAGTGTTGCGGACCATGAACTCCTTGAGGATGTCGTTCTGGATGGTGCCTGAGAGGCCCGCCCGCGGCACGCCCTGCTCCTCGCCCGCCACGATGAAGCTCGCCAACACCGGGATCACCGCCCCGTTCATGGTCATCGAGACCGAGATCCGGTCGAGCGGGATGCCGTCGAACAGGATCTTCATGTCCTCGACGCTGTCGATGGCCACACCCGCCTTGCCCACATCGCCAACCACGCGCGGGTGGTCGCTGTCATAGCCGCGATGGGTCGCCAGATCGAAAGCCACCGAGCAGCCCTGGGCGCCCCCTTCGAGCGCACGGCGATAAAAGGCGTTGCTCTCCTCGGCGGTCGAGAAGCCGGCATATTGCCGGATCGTCCAGGGCCGGCCCGCATACATCGTCGCCTTGACCCCGCGGGTAAAGGGCGCCTGCCCCGGCAGCTGGCCCATATGCGGCAGGCCCTCGATATCGGCCTTGGTGTAGAGCGGCTTGACAGCAATCCCCTCGGCTGTCTCCCAAGTGAGATCATCGACCGCGCGGCCTTTCAGCTCGCGTTCTGCCGCCGTGCGCCACGCGTCCAGCTTGTCGGTCATCCGGTCTCTCCTCCGTCCGTCGCCTGCACGAGCCTAGCAGATCGCACGCGCTTGTGCAGGGTGCGCGCAGTCCTGCCGCGCCTGCCTGCAATTGCAATGGGCTTTTCGTCGCGCTCGGCCGGTCTGGTCGAGGGACACAGCATCCGGGACACCCCCTTAGCGGGACAGGCTTTTCGTCGCAGGCCAATTGGCCTATCATCCTAAGGTTGCAATTCTGGGTGGAGATTCGCGTCAGGTTGGAAGTCTTCGGCTGTGCCCGGCCACAGGCGCGGCCCCGCTGGTCCATGTGTCCCGTCCCCGTGGTGTCTAGAACGGAGACCGAGGATGGAGCCCGCACTCTCCTCCGGAACCGCTGCGGCGCTGACCGATCTGCTGCGCATCGTGCATCTCGCCGCCGCGGCCATCGGGATCGGCGCCATGGTGGCCACCGATTTCACCATGCTGCGCCTTGCGCATCGGCCGATCGGGCCGCGCCACTGGCGCGCCCTCGAGGCAGCGCATCTGCTGATCGCCCCGGCCCTGTTGGTCGCATGGGCGAGCGGCATGGTCCTGGCCTTTCAGGCCACCGGAGGCAACCCGGCCGCGATGACCCCCAAGCTTGCAATCAAGCTCGGCGTGGTCACGCTGCTCACCCTCGATGCCTGGTACATCGCCAAGCATATCCGCCCGATCATGGAGGAGGCCGGCGGCATCCGACTGATCGAGCTGCCGTTTCTCCAGCGCCTCGCCCTTGGCATCGCGGCGGCGCTCTCGGTGGCAGGTTGGTGCTCGGCCTTGCTGCTGGGCGGCTCCGAGATGCTGCAAGGGGCCGGGTTCACGCTGCTCTTGCCCCTGATCGGGGCCATCTACGGCATCGCGCTCACGGTCGCGGTGGTGTTTGCGCTGCGGCTTGGCCTGGTGCAGCGGCGGATCCGGACATTCTAGCCTGTCCCGGCGCTTGATCGCCCGGGAAATCCCCTATGTTGCAACGCATGAGACGCACCGCTGCAAAACTGTTGGCCGCGCTGATGCCGTTCTCGGCGGCGGCCACACCGCTCGAGCCGCTGCGATGGGAGGCCCGGCCCATCCTGGTCTTTGCCGAGGAGGGCGACCCGCGGCTCGCCGAGCAACTCAGCCGCTTCGAGCTTGACCGCGCCGATCTCGATGAGCGAGAGAACGTGGTGATCGTAGACACTGAGCCGGGCTCGGCGCTGCGCCAACGCTTCCGCCCCGCGGCCTTCACGGTCATTTTGGTCGGCAAGGACGGGGGCGAGAAGTTCCGCCGAAACGACCTGGTCAACCCGGATGAGCTGCACGCCCTCATCGACACCATGCCCATGCGGCGGCGCGAGATGATGGCCGAGCCGCGCCTCAACCGCTGACGCGTCACTCCATCCGGAACCCTTTGGCGCGAAGGAAGGCGCCCCAGCCCGCCCGCTGTGCCGTGCTGTATTGGTGACGCTTGGCATCGGTCCAGCTCGCGCCTTTTCCGACGGGGCCTCGACGGGCATCATAGGCGGCCACCGCCGCGTCCTGGCCATCGGCATCGAAGCGGTCGATATGAAGCGCTCCGGCGGGCCCCAGCCGCGGACTGATGGGCGCGCGGGGCGCTGCGGCCCAGCCGATGGCCAGCCCGGCGAAGGGAAACACCCGCTCCGGGAGCGCCAGCGCCGCCGAGACAGCCTCGGCCCGGTTGCGCATCACGCTGATCGGACAGGCGCCGAGCCCAGCCAGCGTCGCCGCCGACACAAGCTGGCCGAGCAGGATCGCCGCATCCCCCGTCGGGTTGAACAGCGCATCGACATGGTCGTTGGCCCAGTCCGGCCCATAGAGCCGGCGCAGTCGCCGACCATCGCCGCAGACGACCAGGATCTCGACCTCCGCCGGCGCCTCGGCCAGCCAGTCACCACAGTCCCGCGTCACCTCGGCCCGGATCGCGGGGTCGCGCACCCAGACCATATCCGCCTGTTGCAGATCGCTCTTGGACGGGGCCGCGAACCCGGTTGCCAGCACGAGGTGCAGGAGCGGCTCGGGCACGGGCTCGGCCCGGAACCGCCGGCACGCCCGACGGTCGAGCAGCGCATCGAGGCCGGGCGGGATCTCGGGCATGTCCGAGGCGTCGGGCGCCTCGCCGAACCGTGCCGCCATGGCCTCTCGCGCGCGGGTCCGGGGATCATCGGCCATGGCAATCTCCTGGACGCAGACTCTGGCAGGCCTCGGGCGCTCTACTCGAATTCGAGGATGATCTCGTCGACGGCGAGGCTCTGGCCGGGCGCCGCCTTGATCTCCTTGACCACGGCCTTTTTCTCGGCGCGGAGCACGTTCTCCATCTTCATCGCCTCGACGGTGGCCAGCGCCTGGCCCTCCTCGACCGCCTGCCCCACCTCGACGGCGATCGAGACGACGACGCCCGGCATCGGGCACAGCAGCCATTTCGAGGTATCGGGCGGCACCTTCACCGGCATGAGCGTCGCGAGCTCTGCCACCCGCGGCTCGCGCACGGTCACCTCGAGATCGGCACCCCGGTACCGGATGCGGAAGCCCTCGGTGCGCTGATCGATCTTCATGACGGTGGGCTGACCATCGCCGCGAAAGGCGATGCGGGCAAGGCTCTGCCCCGGGGTCCAGTCCAAGCCGTCCACCAGTTGGGATCCGCCCGCGTGCTCGAGCGCAAAGGCTTGGTCCGGGCGCGGGGTCACGCTGATCGAGGCCCTCTGGTCGCCAATGCCGACGACCCAGTCTCGGCCGACCTTGCGGGTGTGGTTCGCCATGGAGCCGGAGATGGCGGCCGAGCGCGCCTCGACGCTGTGCTTCATCAGCGCCGCCGCGCCCTGGACCCGCGCCAGCTCCGCCTCGGACAGCGGAGCGCCCGAAAAGCCGTCGGGGTACTCCTCGGCGATGAAGGCGGTGGTGATGGCGCCCGAGGTGAAGCGCTCGTGGTCATAGACCGCCTGGAGGAAGGGGATGTTGTGGCCGATGCCCTCCAGCTCGAAGGCATCGAGCGCGCGGCGTTGCGCGTCGATCGCCGCCGCGCGGTCCGGCCCCCAGGTGCAGAGCTTGGCGATCATCGGGTCGTAGAAGCGGCTGATCTCGCCCCCCTCCTCGACGCCCGTGTCGTTGCGCACGACCTCCGTGTCCGACCGCATCTCGGCAGGCGGACGGTAGCGGGTGAGCCGCCCGATGGAGGGCAAGAAGTTCCGATAGGGATCCTCGGCATAGATCCGGCTTTCCATCGCCCAGCCGGTCAGCCGAATTGTGTCTTGGGTGAGCGAGAGCGGCTCGCCAGCGGCCACGCGGATCATCTGCTCGACCAGATCGACGCCGGTGATCAGCTCCGTCACCGGATGCTCGACCTGGAGGCGCGTGTTCATCTCGAGAAAATAGAAGTTGCGCTCCCCGTCCACGATGAACTCCACCGTGCCCGCCGAGCGGTAGCCCACGGCCGCCGCGAGCGCGCAGGATTGCTCGCCCATGGCGCGGCGCGTGGCCTCATCGAGGAACGGCGAGGGCGCCTCCTCGATGACCTTCTGGTTGCGCCGCTGGATCGAGCACTCCCGCTCGCCGAGATAGACGCAGTTGCCATGGCCGTCGGCCAGCACCTGGATCTCGATATGCCGCGGCTGGGTCACGAACTTTTCGATGAAGATGCGGTCGTCGCCAAAGCTGTTGGCGGCCTCGGATTTCGAGGCACGGAAGCCCTCGGCCACCTCGTCGGGGCCCCAGGCGATGCGCATGCCCTTGCCGCCGCCACCGGCGCTGGCCTTGATCATGACCGGATAGCCGATCTCGCCCGCGATGGCCTGCGCCTCGGCGGCGTCCTCGATCAGGCCCATATGGCCCGGCACGGTCGAGACGCCCGCCTCGGCCGCGATCTTCTTCGAGGTGATCTTGTCGCCCATCGCCTCCATGGCGCTGGCGGGCGGGCCGATCAGCACGATCCCCGCCGCCTCGAGCGCCGCGGCAAAGCGCGGGTTCTCGGACAGAAACCCATAGCCGGGATGCACCGCCTCGGCGCCCGTCTCGCGGCAGGCCTCGACGATCCGGTCGATGCGCAGATAGCTCTCGGCCGCCGCCGCCCCGCCGATGGCCACCGCCTCATCTGCCATGCGCACATGCACGGCGTTGCGGTCGGCCTCGGAATAGACCGCGACGGTTGCAAGCCCCATGCGCCGCGCGGTCTTGATGACGCGGCAGGCGATCTCGCCACGGTTGGCGATCAGGATCTTCGAGAACATCGTGCGCCGGCCCCCCATCGGTCTTTGTCACTGAAATTTCCCGATAGCGGAAAAACTCTCGCGAGGCGAGGGGGCCGCGGCCCGGTGAAACCGGATCAGATGCGCGCAGTCTCGTGCCGGCGGCGTCCCTGGCGCTCAGGTCCCCGGCGCCTCGGCCAGCTTGGTGCGGGCCCAGCCGGTCCAGGCCTCGGCCTTGGCGGGACGGATCAGATCGCGCAACACCGTCTCGACCGCCGGGCTCACCCGCTGGGGCGGCACCATGGCGCCGACCAGCATGCGCAGATGCCCTGCCGCCGCGTCGACCGAGACCCGGATCACCGGCACCAGCCCGGGCACGCCCTTGAGGCTGCGCCACAGATCCTGGCGCGCGGCTGTGGCCACCCAAAAGGCGAGCCGGTCCGCATCCTCGACCCGGCCGACCGGCCAGCCCGACTGCGCCGCCATGAACCGCATGCCGCCCGTGTCCTGCATCGAGGCGGGGAACAGCCACAGCCCATCCGCCCCCTTGGCCCAGCGGAACTGCGGCATCCGCCCGCCATCGGGGGTGCGATCCCGCGGCGCGGCGAGGGCCGCTTTCAATCCATCGAGTTCGGTTGCGCTATCCATCTCGCCCCCCTGGCTGTTCAGCGCGCAGCATAGGCGGGCGGCGGCGGCCGGGCCAGGGCCTCAGTAGTGGTAATAGCCCCGGTGCCGATACCGCGGCCGGCCGTAATAACCGCCATAGGAGTGGCGATAGCCGCCATAATAGCCGCGCGGCCGGGACACCGCGCCCAGAAACGCGCCCGAGGCCGCGCCCACCGCCGCACCGACCCCCGGCCGGCCGACAATGGCGCCACCGATGGCGCCCGCCGCCGCGCCGACCGCAGCGCCTCCCAGCACGGGGCCCGGCCCATAGCCGTGATAGTGGCAGCCCGCCAGACCCATCGTGATCAGCGCCACCGCGCCGAGTGTCTTGATCCGCATGCGCCGAACCTCCCCATGCTGTACGCATTTGGGGCTCCAACGTGGCCGGGCGAGGCTTCCGTCGATCACGATTGCGCCGTCAGCCGGGGCGGCGGGCGAGACAGTCGATCTCGACCAAGGCGCCCACGGCCAGCGCCGTGACCCCCACCGTGGTGCGCGCAGGCAGGCGGTCCGCGGGGAAAAAGGCCTGATAGGTCTCATTAAAGGCCGCATAGTCCCGCTCGAATTCCGTGAGATAACAGCGGCACTGCAGGATGTGCGAGCGATCGAGGCCGACGCCCTTCAGCACGATCTCGAGGTTTTGCAGCACCCGCTCGGTCTGCGCCGCAACCCCCTCGGGCAAAGGCGCATCCGGCGCCTCCGGATCCGTCGGCATCTGCCCGGTCAGGATCACCCACCCATCCGCCTCCACCGCATGGGAGAACGGGGCGACGGGCCGCGGCCCGCCCGAAATCATGTGGAATTCTGTCAAGGGTCTTCACCACCAGCACCAGAACAGGCCAGAAGAAAGCTTCGTCCCAATTGCGTAAGCTCTATTATATTATTTTCAAGAAAAATAGGATCTTTTACGCGGTCGTCATCTGGATACTTTTTCCGCAACGCCTCTTTAAAATTTTTGCCGTGGATCGGCTTACTGATTTTATGCCATTTCAAAAGGCCTTTTGAAACGAGGTGGTCTAAAATAAGAAGATACCCTTCTGATCCCAGTGTTTTACTTGTTGCCGCGACAAATTGTGCATATTCCTCTCCGGTTGATAAATTACCACGGTATATTTGCCCTTTTACAAAACTCACTCCTGCACCTTCGTATTCATCTGCAACACTTAGAAGCCATTGATCAACCTCAAGCGCTGATTCGAATAATACATCTCTTGATATTATTTTGTTTAAACTCCGAATATGCTCATCAACATTACGTAAATCAAATTTTTCTACAGACTCTACACCAGAAATAATAAAAAGTGCCTTCACATGATCTGTTGAAAATGATGATAGTATTTCTTTAAAAAATAGTGATGTCCTCGCTCTTCAATACTTGCAGAAACCAATAAGCCCGCCCAAAGATCTCTCAAGGACTCACTTTCCTCTAAAGATGCCTTTTCCACAAAATCAACCAAAAATTTAGGGCTTGAATTTCCAATATGCGATCCATTTCTTTGGCTTATCTCCCTTCCTTTATCTATTATTGAAGAGATGTTATCTTCCCTAAAAATTCTGATTACATCACCGATAGCCCCAAGACTTTGTGTAAAGGGGCTGAGAGCATCCGCCAGAGCGTGGCCTAATCGATTGGCTGGGCCGCCTTGAACTGAGATCTTGGCACCTTTAGCGGTGACTTCCATGTCGATCTTTTCTTCGCTCACTGTGCAAGCCTCATAGCGGGATGTTGTCGTGTTTTTTCCAGGGGGTTTGGAGCTGTTTGCCTCGGAGGGCGGCGAAGGCTCGGGTGATGCGGCGGCGGGTGGAGTGGGGCATGATCACCTCGTCGATGAAGCCTTTCTCGGCGGCCACGAAGGGGTTGGCGAAGCGGTCCTCGTATTCCTGCGTTCGGGAGGCGATCTTTTCGGGCTCGCCGAGTTCCGAGCGGTAGAGGATCTCGACGGCCCCCTTGGCGCCCATCACCGCGATCTCGGCCGTTGGCCAGGCATAGTTGATGTCTCCGCGCAGATGCTTCGAGCTCATGACATCATAGGCCCCGCCATAGGCCTTTCGTGTGATCACCGTCACCTTGGGCACCGTCGCCTCGCCATAGGCGAACAGCAGCTTGGCGCCGTGCTTGATGACGCCGTTGTGCTCCTGGCCCGTGCCGGGGAGGAAGCCGGGCACGTCCACCAGCGTCAGGATCGGGATCTCGAAACAGTCGCAAAAGCGCACGAAACGGGCGGCCTTGCGGCTGCTGTCGATGTCGAGCACGCCGGCCAGCACCACGGGCTGGTTCGCCACCACGCCCACCGTGCGCCCCTCGAGCCGCAGGAAGCCCGTGAGGATGTTGCCGGCAAAATCCTTCTGGATCTCGAAGAAGTCGCCCTCATCGGCCACCGCATGGATCAGCTCGCGCATGTCGTAGGGCTGGTTGGGGTTCTCGGGGATCAGCGTGTCGAGCGCCATCTCCACCCGGTCGGGGGCGTCGAAGAAGGGCCGCTCGGGCACCGGCGCGCGGTTTGAGAGCGGCAGGAAGTCGACCAGGCGGCGCACCTCGGCCAGCGTCTCGATGTCGTTCTCGAAGGCCGCATCGGCGACGGAGCTTTTCGAGGTGTGGGTCTTGGCGCCGCCCAGCTCCTCGGCCGTGACGATCTCGTTGGTCACGGTCTTCACCACATCGGGGCCGGTCACGAACATATAGGAGCTGTCGCGCACCATGAAGATGAAGTCGGTCATGGCCGGCGAATAGACCGCGCCGCCCGCGCAAGGCCCCATGATCACGCTGATCTGCGGCACCACGCCGCTGGCGTTGATGTTGCGCTGGAAGACCTCGCCATAGGCGGCGAGCGAGCCCACGCCCTCCTGGATCCGCGCGCCGCCCGAGTCGTTCAGCCCGATCACCGGGGCGCCGTTCTGCATCGCCATGTCCATGATCTTGCAGATCTTTGCGCCATGGGTCTCGGAGACCGAGCCGCCAAAGACCGTGAAATCCTGGGAGAACACGTAGACCTGGCGCCCGTTGATGGTGCCCCAGCCGATGATCACGCCGTCGCCGGGCATCTCGCTGCCGGCCATGCCGAACTCGGTGCAGCGATGGGCGACGAACATGTCGAACTCTTCGAAGGAGCCGGGATCCAGCAGAACCTCGAGCCGCTCGCGGGCGGTCAGCTTGCCCTTGGCGTGCTGTGCATCGATGCGGCGCTGGCCGCCGCCAAGACGCGCTTCGGCCCGGCGGGCCTCGAGCTGATCGAGGATGTCCTTCATGGTGCTCTCCTGTCTGCCGGGCGCCGGCGCGCCTCTCCCCATCCCGCCCGAATAGCGGGCGGAACGGCGGCAGGCCAGCGGCAATTCGCCAGGCCGTGCGAGAGCGGTGTCAGCCGAAGGGGCAGCCGCCCTTGCAGGCCCCAGGGAAGTTGAGGTTGATGCAGGCGTTCAGCGCCGCCATCAGGTTCAGCATCGGCAGGATCGGGATGTTCGGCAGCTGCAGCGTGAGGCCGCCCGCGGGCAAGGCGCCGACCCCGGCGCTCAGCGCATCAAGGCTCGGCAGACCGTCAAGCTTGGCATTCAGGGCCAGCGGCGGCAGCGGGATGTCCGGGATCGGCAGGCCGGCATAGAGCTTGAGCTTGGCCGCGATGCCGGAAAGCCCCGACGGGCTGAGTGCATTGGCGCCAAAGGCCGCCTGGATCGTCGCGATCGCATCGAGCGCCATGCACATCTTCAACATCGCATTGACCGAGATCCCGAGCTGCGGCGGCTTGATCTTGGCAAGCGCCGCGAAATGGCTGGACATGCGGTTCACCGGCACGCCGAGGGTCTCGGAGAATTTCATGGCGATCGGGATGCCGAGGATCATGGTGCCGAGCTGCAGCTGCGGCGGCTTCAGCGCGAAATGCGGGTTGAACGAAAAGCTCGTCGGCACCGGCGGCATGCCGGCCGCCAGGTTGATCTTCAGCGCATCGAGCGCCAGCTGCAGCCGCGCCACCATCGCCAGCTGCAACAGCGCCGACAGATTGAGCTTGGCCAAGAAGGACAGCGCCGGCAGCGCATGGGCCTGCAGGCTCTCGGTGCCCATTTTCAGCTGGAGCATCAGCTTGGGGATGTCGAACAGGTCGAACATGCCGAGCGCGATCTTGAGCTGCGCCATCAGCCCGCCGTTCAAAGAGAAACTCGGCAAACGCAAGCTTTGCATGAACGCCGCGATCTGCATGTCGAGGCGCAGGCTGCCTCCGCCACCAAGGCTGAGCGCCGCGTGCATCTGCAAGGGGATCTTGGGCGGCGAGAATTTCAAGTTCATCGCCGCGAAGGCGCTGGGCGCCGTCGCCATCGGGGTTTTGCAGAAACACGCCATTTTCTATCTCCTGAACGTCATCAGATTAACAATTCCGCGCATAATGCCCTAATCGATCAGCATGATCGAGCCGCGCCGTCAAGACTGCTGGCGCATATGTGCTCGGTGTTCCACTTGGACCAGAGGCGCGCGGCCGCTAAATGCAAAAGCGGAGCGGGGAGGCAACGCATGGGCAGAGAGGCCGCAGGGCCAGGGTGGCACGGCACGACCATTGTGGCGGTCGCGCGCGGCGGGCGGGTCGCGGTGGCCGGCGACGGCCAGGTGAGCCTCGACAAAACGGTGGTCAAGGGCAATGCGCGCAAGGTGCGCCGGCTCGAAGCCGGAGGCGGGCGCGTGGTCGCGGGCTTTGCCGGAGCGACCGCCGATGCCTTCACGCTGCTTGAGCGGCTGGAGACCAAGCTCGAGGCGAGCCCCGGGCAACTGCTGCGCGCGGCCGTCGAGCTCGCAAAGGACTGGCGCACCGACAAGTATCTGCAAAAGCTCGAGGCGATGCTGATCGTGACCGATGGCACGACGCTGTTGATCGTGACCGGCGCGGGCGATGTGCTCGAGCCCGAGGACGGCATCGCGGCGATCGGCTCGGGCGGGAACTATGCCTTGGCGGCGGCACGCGGGCTGGTGCACACCGATTGGGATGCCGAGCGGATCGCGCGCGAGGCGCTCGCCATCGCCGCCGGGATCTGCGTCTTCACCAATGGCAACGCGACCGTCGAGGTGGCCGAAGCATGAGCGTGATGGGCAAGCGGGCGGACCCGCTGATCGACCCGTCGGGCCGGCCGCTGAAGAATGCGGGCTTCGAGGCGGTCTTTGCGCTCGGCATCGTCATCGCCTGGTTTGCGATCTTGGTGCTGGTGATCTGGTCGATGGGCGAGGACCGGGCCGCGGCGGGGCCGGCGCCCTCGCTGTTTCTGGGCGGCATCGGGCTGGCCTGCTGGTGGGGGGCGGCCGAGATCGCCGGGCGGCGGAGCCTGGTCTGGCCGGGCAGCGCGCTCGGCATCGTCGGTCCGCTCTCGATCGGCTTTGCGGTGGCCTTGTCGACGCCCGAGCTCAGGGTCGGCTCGTTCCAGACGCGGCTTGCCATCGTGTCGACCGTGGCGGCCGTGGGCATGGTGCCGTTTCTGTTCCGCTACCGCTTGCCGGGACTGGTCTCGCCGGTTGTGACGTTCACGCTGGTGGGGCTTTTCCTCACGCTCTACGGCACGGATATGGAGCGGCTGCGCCAGGTCGAGGGGTTCAGCCCGCGCGGCATCGTCGCCTCACTGCTCGACCAGCCGATCTTTGCGGCGACCTTCGGGACGCTGGCGATCTGGGCGGCGGTGACCGCGCGCAGGCTCGATCTGCAGGGCGACGATTTTGGCCTGGCCGCCGCCCGCCCGCTGCACCTGATGGGTTGCGGCGTGGTCGCGCTGATGGTGGGCCGTGTGCTGGCGTTTTTGCCGGGGCCTGTCGATCTGATCGTGCTGTCGCTCGCCTTTCTGGCGGCCTGGCTCTATGCGCTGAGGATCAATCGCATCGCCGTGCTGTTCGCCATGCAAATGGCGATGGTCAAGCCGCTGGTGCTGGCGATCACCGAGCCGCTGGGGATCAGCCTCGATATGCGCGACTGGACGCTGATCGTGACGGGCGTGGTGCTGTTCGAGCTGGCGACTTGGCCAAAGCTTCACCGCATGAGCCGCGCGCGGAACTGGACGCTTGGCCCCGGCGGGCGGATCCCGCCGCTGGACGGCCCGGGCTGGATGTGGCGCTTTTGGCCCTATGCGACCGAGGAGAGCCTGGTGCGCTGGGAAGAGGCCCGCGCCAAACGCCGCGCCGCCCGAGAGGCCGCCCGCCAGAATCGCCGCGCCCGCCGAGAAGACCGCCAGTCGAGGAGCCGCCCATGACCACCCTGACCCCGCGCGAGATCGTCTCGGAACTCGACCGCTTCATCATCGGCCAGACCGCGGCCAAACGCGCCGTCGCCGTCGCGCTGCGCAACCGCTGGCGGCGCCAACAGTTGGACCCTGCGCTGCGCGACGAGGTGCACCCCAAGAACATCCTGATGATCGGCCCGACGGGGGTCGGCAAGACCGAGATCTCGCGCCGCCTCGCCCGCCTGGCCCAGGCGCCCTTCCTGAAGGTCGAGGCGACCAAATTCACCGAGGTCGGCTATGTCGGCCGCGATGTCGAGCAGATCATCCGCGATCTGGTCGAGCAGGCCATCGTCATGGTGCGCGACCGGCGGCGCGAGCAGCTGCGCGCCCAGGCCCACGGCGCCGCCGAGGAACGGGTGGTCACGGCATTGGTCGGCGACAAGGCCGGCGAGACCACGCGCAACGCCTTCCGCCGCAAGCTGCGGGACAACCAGCTCGACGACACCGAGATCGAGATCGAGGTCGCCGACACCTCGAACCCCTTGCCGATGCTGGACATCCCGGGACTGCAAGGCCAGGCGGGCATGGCCAATCTGGGCGATCTGTTCGGCAAGGCCTTCTCCGGACGCACCCGCAAACGCCGCATGACCGTGGCCGAGAGCTATGATCTGCTGATCGCCGAAGAGGCCGACAAGATGATCGACCAGGAGGAGATCACCCGTGCCGCCATCGACGCGGTCGAGCAGAACGGCATCGTCTTCCTCGACGAGATCGACAAGGTCTGTGCCCGCTCGGACGCCCGAGGCGCGGATGTGAGCCGCGAGGGCGTGCAGCGCGACCTGTTGCCGCTGATCGAGGGCACCACGGTCGCCACCAAGCACGGGCCGGTCAAGACGGACCATGTGCTCTTTGTCGCCTCGGGCGCCTTTCACATCGCCAAGCCGTCGGATCTGTTGCCCGAGCTGCAGGGGCGTCTGCCGATCCGCGTCGAGCTCGGCGCACTCACGGAGGCGGATTTCCGCGCCATCCTGACCGAGCCGGACAATGCGCTCACCAAGCAGTACACCGCGCTGATGGGGACCGAGGAGGTCTCGGTGACCTTTGCCGCGGACGGGATCGCGGCGCTCGCCCGGATCGCCGCCGAGGTGAACGCCCAGGTCGAGAACATCGGCGCCCGGCGGCTCTACACGGTGCTCGAGAAGCTGTTCGAGGAGCTCTCCTTCACCGCCCCCGATCGCTCGGGCGAGGCTGTGACGGTGGATGGCCCGATGGTCGAGACCGCGCTCGGAGAGCTGGCGCGATCGGTCGATGTCAGCCGTTACGTGCTCTGATCGCCGCGGGCTGTCCCAGCGGCCTCTTTGCCTGCGCTGCGCCGATCGGGCCGCGGAGCGGCAGGCCCCCGTTAGCAGTCGGCCTCGCTAGCGGTCGGCACCCGCCTCACCGGCGATCTCTTCGATCTGGCGGAGACGTTCGGGCGAGGCGCCCGTGCCAAGGCCCTGCACCAGCCCGCGCACATCGCAGCGGAAGCCCTGACCCGGTAGCAGTTCACCGGTGTTCGCGTTGCGCATGCAGCCATCGGCACCGCGCACGGGGCCTGAGGGGGTCGCGAGCTTTGGCGGCTCCGGGCTCTCGGCCGGTGCCCGGCGGGCCGAGCGCAGACGCGCCGCCCGCTCCTGTGCCCGCCGCTCGGCGAGCAGGGTGTCGGTCGCAGCCTCGATCGCGCGGAGCGTCGCGCCGTCGAGGAAGCCGCTGGCCGAAATGCCCTCCCGCTGCTGGAAGCGCGCGAGGGCGGATCGGGCCTGCGGATCGAACGCCTCGCCGTCGCCCAGCGGACCGAGGCCCGCAAGCTCGAGGCGCAGGCGCACCTCCTCCATCCGCTGATCATCAAGGGCGAGCGCCGCTTCGGCCGCCGCCACCTCAGAGGGATCGGGCAAGGCCAGGGCCGCCAGCGCCGCGCTCTTGAACAGCACCGTGCGCCGTACCGTCGGCGTGTCGCCATAGCGCACCGTGGCAAACCGGCGGGTCGCCCGTAGCGAGGATTTGAACAAACCAGGGCCCACGGTGTCGTAGACATACGGCTCGGAGACGTCAGGCTGGGGGACAGCCAGCGGCCCGGCCTCGGCCTGCGCCTCTCCGCCAGCCGCCACCGGGCCAAGTGCGACCGGCGCCGCATGGGCTGCGGCAGCCGGCGCCATAACCAGGGCGCTCGCCAAACCGCTGTCCAGCGAGGCAAGCTCCATAACCAGATCGGGATCGGCATCGCCCACCGGATGAGGCGTGGCCGAGAGCACCATGGCGATCGTGATGGCGAGCACCGCGTAATCCGCGCTGGTCCAGCCCTCGAATTTGCGCTCCTTCTTGAAGAAGTGCTCCTCCGAGTAGTGATCGGTGTCATAGGCCGGCTGGGGGCCGGAGCTGCGCGGGGCCCGCTCGACCCGATCGCGCACCCAGCCGCCCCATTTGCGCGCCGCTTCGTGGAGCCGGCGCAGCGCATAGCGACGCTCGGGCGACAGCTCGGGCTTGGTGGTGACCGGCAGCGCGGTGCCCTCGATCACCACGGGAGCGTGGAAGTCCGCATCCGACCCAGGCGCATCGGCTACGGGCTCGTAGTCCTCGACGATGGAGAGGGTTGGCCCTTGGACGGTGGTCGGCTCGGGCGCATGCTGGCTAGACGCCTGTTGATCAGACGCACAGGCGCGGGTCGCCTGGGCCGCGGGCGCGCCAACGGGCTCAGCCTCTCGCACGCTCGGCGCGGGCGCAGCGTCTGGCACGGACTCGACCGCAGGCGCACGGGTCTTGATCTTGCGCACAAGAGCGCCGTCAAGCTTGAGTGCTCGAATTGCTGCGGTTTCGTCCGGGTGCTGCATTGGCTCCGGTCTGGTATCCTTCACTGGCCTCGTCGACCCCTGATCGAGTTCTTCCATCGTCCGGCTCGATCACTCCCACAACACTGTGGCGAGAATTGGCGAAATCAAAAAAAACTCAAGCCGACCTTTTCGTAAAGTCCGAAATTGGCGGCTAGGGGCGCGGTTTTGTTTGGGAATGCGTCATGGATGCCACTTCCGTCCTATGGAGACGCCGCCGCAACCGCCGCGCGGGCCGCGTTAACCAGGGCCTGTCCGTCTATCCCGCGCGTGGTTGATTCGCCGATCCAACGCTCGACGGCACTGGCGCCAAGAGCGTCGAACGCGGCCTTCTCGTCGGGGCTGAGCGCCAGGATGGCGCCACCAGACGCGCGTTGAGCGGCCCGGCCGGGCTCTTCGGCGCTGTCCCAGACCTCGCCTGCCCGATCCGCCAGCGCCAAACCGGAATGGGCATCGATCACCGCGCGCAGATCCTCGGGCAGGCTCTCATAGCGCGCGCGGTTCATGGCGAGCAGGAAGATCGCCGTGCCGAACCGGCTGGCATCGGCGCCTTCGACCGAGACGGCGGTCAGCTGGTCGAGCTTGAGCGGCGGCATCACCTCAAAGGGCAGCAGCGCGCCGTCCACCGCCCCTTTGGCCAGCGCCTGGGGCAAGGCGGGCACCGGCATGCCGACGGGCTCGGCGCCCCAGGCCTCGATCATAAAGGCGCCGGTGCGCGAGGGGGTGCGCAGGCGCCGTCCCGCCAGATCCGCGGGGCTGCGGGCGCCCTCGCCGCGCAGATGCAGCGCATTGCCCGCATGGACATGCACCAGGATGGGCTGGACGGCCTCGAAATCTGCCGCGACTTCGGGCCAGATCGCCTGGATCGCCCGGTTCGTCGCGGTGGCCGAGCCCTGGTGCACGGTCGGCAGCTCAAAGACCTCGATGCGCGGGAAGACGCCAGGGGTATAGCCCGGCAGGGTCCAGACGATGTCGGCAAACCCATCGCGCACCTGGCTATAGAGCTCGGGCGGTTTGCCCCCCATGGTCATGGACGGGAAGATCTTGATCTCGATGCGTCCGTCCGAGGCCGTCTCGACCGCCTCGGCCCAAGGCGCCAGGAAGTTGGCATGCGTGTTGGACTTTGGGCTGAGGAAATGGTGCAGCGTCAGGGTCACCTCGGCCGCCGTAGCCGTCGTGGCCAGCGCGGCCGGCGCCGCCAACAGGGCGAGAAGGGCGAACGGGGCAAGGCGCGAGCGGCTGGACAGGGGGCCGAACATGGGCGGTCTCCGCTTGGATTGAGGGGTCAGGTGGGAAGGCCGAGGATCGAGCGCGCCTCGGCCACGCTGGCCGGATGGCGCCCGTACTCGGCGCAAAGATCCGCGCAGCGCTGCACCAGCGCCGCATTGGACGGGGCCAAAGTCTGGCGGTCGAGGCGGATGTTGTCCTCGAGCCCCGTGCGGCAGTGCCCGCCAAGCTCGAGCGACCAGCGGTTGAGCGCGATCTGGCCGGCCGCGATACCCGCACCGGTCCAGGTCGCGTCCGGCATCAAGCGTCGCGTCGTCTCGACATAGAACTCGAAGACCGTGCGGTCGACGGGCATGGCATTCTTCACTCCCATCACGAACTGGACGTGCACCGGGGCGGCGAGGCGCCCGTCCGCCACCATCTTGGCCGCCTGGAAGATGTGGCTGAGGTCGAAGGCCTCGATTTCGGGTTTTACGTCATGGGCCAGCATCTCGGAGGCCAGCCAGTCGACCAGCTCGGGGCTGTTCTCATAGACGCGCTTGGGGAAATTGTTCGAGCCCACGGTCAGCGAGCACATCTCGGGGCGCAGCGGGATCATGCCGCCGCGCTCGCGCCCGCTGCCCGAGCGCCCGCCGGTCGAGAGCTGCACGATCATGCCGGGACAATGGGCGCGGATGCCCTCGACCAGGCGCTGGAAGCGCTCGGGGTCCGAGGTCGGCGTGCCGTCGGGCAGGCGCACATGGCAATGGGCGAGCGTCGCACCCGCCTCAAACGCGGCCTGCGTCGATTCGACCTGCTCCTCGATCGAGATCGGCACGGCGGGGTTGTCGGCTTTCTGCGGCACCGATCCCGTGATGGCGACGGTGATGATGCAAGGGGTTGTCATGGGCGGCCTCCGTTGCCCGCGGGTCTCTCGCAGATCTGGCGCCCGCGCTCGATCGTGGCATGGACCCGCATCGCCCCGCTTGTAAAGCCCCGTCTTGGACAGACCCCGCCCGGAAAGCCGCCGCTTGTAAATCGGCTTCGGACAGACCTATGCTCGGCCCAAGAAGATAACCGAGGGGTTTGACCCTCTGAGGTCCATGGGAGGTTCCTGATGAAAACGCCTGCGCTCACGCGCCGGGTCGCGATGGCGGCACTGGCCTGTGTTTCGATGACGCTTGCCGGTCCTGCGACCGCGGCGGACGTGGATCACATCCACTTCCTGATCCCCGGCGGCGCCGGCGGCGGCTGGGACGGCACGGCGCGCGGCACGGGCGAGGCGCTGACCGGCTCGGGCCTGGTCGGCTCGGCGTCGTACGAGAACATGTCGGGCGGCGGCGGCGGCAAGGCGATCGGCTTCCTGATCGAGAACGCCGACAGCAACCACGGCACGCTGATGGTCAACTCGACGCCCATCGTGATTCGCTCGCTGACCGGCGTGTTCCCCCAGAGCTTCCGGGACCTCACGCTGATCGCGGGCACCATCGGCGACTATGCGGCCTTTGTGGTGCACAAGGACAGCGCGCTGAACAGCTTCGGCGACCTGCTTACGGCCTATAAGGCCAACCCGCGCAAAGTGGCGATCGGCGGCGGCTCGGTGCCAGGCGGCATGGACCATCTGGTGGCCGCCATGGCCATGGAGGCGGCCGGCGAGGACCCGACGGCGGTCAAGTACATCCCCTATGACGCGGGCGGCAAGGCCATGGCCGGGCTGCTGTCCGGCGAGATTGCGGCGCTGTCCACCGGCTTCTCCGAGGCGGTGGCGCTGGCCGAGGCGGGCGAGGTCAAGATCATCGGCGTCACCTCGGACGACCGGGTTGCGGCCTTTGACAGCGCGCCGACGCTCAAAGAACAGGGCGTGGACACGACCTTCGTCAACTGGCGTGGCTTCTTTGCCGCCCCGGGCCTGCCCGATGACCAGGCCGAAGCCTACCGCGCCGTGCTCGCCAAGATGTACGACACCGGGGAGTGGGAGACCGTGCGCGCCCGCAATGGCTGGGTGAACATCCACAATTCGGGCGCCGAGTTCGAGTCCTTCCTCGAGGCCCAGGAGAAGCAGATCGGCGATCTGATGAAGAAGCTCGGCTTCCTCTGAACGCTTTGGGCGGCGGGCTGCGGCCGGCCGCCCTGCCCCACTCCGCCCCGTTCGCCACGGCCCGAGGGAGGCGCCCATGCCGCTCGACAAGTGGATCGCCGCGCTGTTTCTGGTGGGATCGGTGATCTATGGCTATGCCGCCTTCACCTATCCGCTGCTGCCGTTCGAGCGGAACATGGCCTTCCTGCCAAACACCTGGCCGCAAGTGCTGGCGGTTCTGGGGGCCGTGCTGTCGCTCCTGATCCTGATCGCGCGGCCCGAGCCGGCGGATGAGGAGGGCCGGGTGCTGGGGCGCATCACGCGCGCCGATCTCGCCGGGCTCAAGATCGGGCAGGCGGTGCTGCTGGTCTCGGCCATGATCGCCTATGCCCTGCTGCTGCGGCCGTTCGGCTTTCTTGGTGCGACCGTCCTCTTCATCGTGGGCACGGGGCTGTTGCTGGGCGAGCGCCGGGTGCTGGTGCTGATCCTGGTCGCCGTGCTGGGCGCGGGCCTCGTCTGGGGGCTGGTCGACGGGCTGCTCGGCATTTTCCTGCGTCCGCTTCCCTGGTTCCTGGAGAGCACGCCATGATCGAGGGCATTCTCGTCGGCCTCTCGGCCGCCTTTTCGTTCCAGAACCTGCTGATGGTGCTGGGTGGCTGCCTGATCGGCACCTTCATCGGCATGCTGCCCGGCCTCGGGCCCATGTCGATCATCGCCATCATGATCCCCGTGGCGATCAAGATCGGCGACCCCTCGGCCGCGCTGATCCTGCTGGCCGGCGTCTATTACGGCGCGATCTTCGGCGGCTCGACCTCCTCGATCCTGATCAACGCGCCGGGGGTCGCGGGCACGGTCGCCACCAGCTTCGACGGCTTTCCCATGGCCCAACAGGGCAAGGCGGGAAAGGCGCTGACGATCGCCGCCATCGCCTCGTTCTGCGGCGGCACCATCAGCGCCATCCTGCTGATGATCTTTGCGCCGATGCTGTCCTCGGTAGCGTTGGCCTTCCACTCGGCCGAGTATTTTGCGCTGATGGTGGTGGGGCTCTCGGCCATCGCCGCCTTTGCCGGCACGGGCAAGGTCGTCAAAGCGCTGATGATGACCGTGATCGGCCTGACGCTCGCGACGGTCGGCGAGAGCGCGCTCTTCAACGCGCCGCGCTTCACCATGGGGCTGATGGATCTGCAATCGGGCTTCAGCTTCATCACGCTGGCCATGGCGCTGTTCGCGCTCCCCGAGGCGCTGAACCTGGTGCTGCGGCCCAAAAAGGACGGCGGCGCCAGCGGCGGCGAGATCAAGGATCTGCGCATCACCGGCTCCGAGGCACGGGCCATCGCGCCCGTGATCGGCCGCCAGTCGGTCCAGGGTTTTCTGATCGGTGTGATGCCAGGGGCGGGCGCGACGATTGCCTCCTTCCTTGGCTATGCGGTCGAGCGCAACATCGCGCCCAAGGACGAGCAGGCCCAGTTCGGCAAAGGCTCGGTCAAGGGCCTCGCCGCCCCCGAGAGCGCCAACAACGCCGCCTGCACCGGCAGCTTCGTGCCGCTGCTGACCTTGGGCATCCCCGGCTCGGGCACCACGGCGATCCTGCTCGGCGCACTGATCGCGCTCAACGTGCAGCCGGGGCCGCGGCTGATGACCGACAGCCCCGAGGTCTTCTGGGCGGTGATCATCTCAATGTATATCGGGAACATCGTGCTCCTGATCCTAAACCTGCCGCTGATCCCCTATATCGCGCGGCTGTTGGCGGTGCCGCGGACCTATCTGATCCCCTTCATCCTCTTCTTCACGCTGATCGGCGCCTATATCGGCCAGAACAATGCAACCGAACTGCTGATCCTGGTCGGGCTCGGCGTCTTCGCGACGGTGCTGCGCTTTGCCGACTATCCGCTGCCGCCGCTGCTGATCGGGTTCATCCTCGGCGGCATGCTCGAGGACAATTTCGCCCGTGCCGTGAACCTCACCGACGGGGTGAGCTTCATGTGGGAGCGCCCGATGACCCTGGCGCTGCTGATCCTCGGTGTGGCGCTGATCCTGCTGCCGGCCTGGCGCGCCCGCCGCGCCCGCGCCCTGCAACAAGGCACCGCCCAGGGCGACTGAGCGCCCGCCCGGCCGATCCGGGCGCGGGGCTCCCCGGGCGATGGGGGGCGGATGCGCGCCCCAAGACACACCACCCGCCCGGGTGGGTGGGGCCCGGGGAGCCCCGCGCCCGTCACCGCGGCAGCAGAACCGTCGCCCGCAATCCCCCGAGCGTCGGGCTGTCGTCCAGCGACAAAGCCCCCCCATGGCTCCGCGCCACATCCAACGCGATGGACAAACCCAGCCCCACGCCCGAGCCTTCGTCCTGGTTCCGGCTCTCGTCCAGCCGCGAGAACGGCTTCAGCGCCTCGTCCCGCCGATCGGACGGTATGCCCGGCCCGTCATCCTCCACCGTGAACTCCGCCACCCGAGGCGTCAGCCGGATGCCGAGCTCCACCCGCGCCCCGTACCGCACCGCGTTGTCCACCAGATTGGTCAGACAGCGCTTTATGGCCGCCCGGCGCAGCGGCACCGCGGGATCCTCGGGCGTCTCGATCACCGGGTGCAGATCCACCGGCGCGCCGCCACGGGCCGCATCCGCGACAACCTCGCGCCCCAGCGCCACCACATCGACCGGCAACGGCTCCTCGGCCCCCTCGCCGCGGGCGAATTCGAGGAAGGCCTCGATCATCCGCTCCATCTCGGCCACATCGCGGCCGATCTCCTCGACCTCCGGGCTCGGCTCGGCCACCGCCAGCGCCAGTTTCATGCGTGTGAGCGGCGTGCGCAGATCATGGCTGACCCCGGAGAGCAGCGTGGTGCGCTGGCCGATCTGGCGCTCGATGCGCTTGCGCATATCCAGGAAGGCATGCCCCGCCCAGCGCACCTCCTCGGCGCCCCGCGGCCGGAACGGCACCGTGCGCCCGCGCCCAAACGCCGCCGCCGCCAACGCCAGCTCACGGATCGGGCGCATCTGGTTGCGCAGAAAGATCGCCGCCACGATGGTCAAGCCCGCCGCGGTTACAGTCATCCACACCAGCACCAGATGCGGGTTCGAGGCGTTCACCCGCCCCCGCGGCACCTGAGCGCGCAGCACCCCTTGGTCGGTCAGGATCCGGATGTCCACACGTTTGCGCAACCGCCGGAAATCCATCGAGAGCGGGTTCGCGATGCGCCGCTGGATGATCTCGGCGACCACCCGGCCGGTGCGATCATAGAACACCCGCTCGACCCCCGGCGCCACCACCCCGTTCGGATCGAGCGCCAGCCCCAGCCCCAGCGGCCGCGCCAGGCGCCGCAGCTGCGTCGCCGCCTGGCTCTGGTCCTCGGCCGCCTCGACCAGCCGCACGGCAAAGGCCAGCTCCTGGGCCACCGAGCCGGCCATCTGCTCGGTGACCGCGTCGTAATGGCGCCGGATGAAGACCGAGGCCACAACGCCTTGCAGCACCAGGATCGGGATGACAAGGATAAGGAAGGCCCGCCAGAACAGGCTTTTGGGGAGAGTGCGCTTGAGGGGTCCGCTGGACATCACCATGACCCGACGCTACTCCGCGCGCCCGAGGCCAGCAAGATGACGATCCTGGCCGAGGGGGTGCGGCGGATCACCTGTGCGAACCCCAGCCCCATGACGCATACCGGGACCCAGAGCTATCTGGTCGGCTCGGGCGCGCTGGCGTTGATCGATCCCGGGCCCGAGCTGCCGGCCCATCGCGCGGCGCTGCTGGCGGCGCTGACCCCGGGCGAACGCATCGCCGCCATCCTGGTTACCCACAGCCACCGCGATCACAGCGCGGGCACGGCCGCGCTGGCCGAGGCGACCGGCGCGCCGGTCTATGCCTTTGGCCCCCACGGCGCAGGCATGTCTCGGACCATGCAGAGGCTCGCCGCCGACGGGCTCTCGGGTGGGGGCGAAGGGGCCGATGCCGGGTTTCGCCCGGACCACAGGCTCGGCGATGGCGAGACGCTGGCGGTCGGCGCGGCGCGGCTCACGGCGCTGCACACGCCCGGTCATCTCTCGAACCATCTCTGCTTTGCGCTCGAGGGGACGGGTCTTCTCTTTACGGGCGATACGGTGATGGGCTGGTCGAGCACGCTGGTCTCGCCGCCCGAAGGGGATATGGCGGCCTTCATGGCCTCGCTGGCGCGGCTGGCCGAGCGTGCCGAGGCGGGCGCGGACCGGCGTTATCTCCCGGGCCATGGCGCACCCGTCGAAGAGCCGGCCGCGCTGTTGGCCGAGCAGCGCGCGCATCGGGAGGCGCGGGCCGCGCAGGTGCTGGCCGCCCTGCCCGACGCTGGGGCAAGCGCGCCGGAGCTGACGGCCGAGGTCTATGCGGACACGGATCCAAGGCTCCACCCGGCGGCGACGCGCAATCTGTTCGCGACGCTCGTATGGCTGGCCGAGGCGGGCCGGGTCGAGCCCGAGGGGGCCATCGGCACCGGGACCCGCTTCCGCCGCCTGGGCCCCTAGTCCGCTCGGCCTCCGCGGTTCGGATCCTCAGGGGTCGTCGGAGGTCTCGCCGCAGATCTGGCGGAGCGCCAGCCATTGGCCATCGTTGAGCACGGGCGTGAA
Source organism: Pseudomonadota bacterium (assembly GCA_039187815.1). Taxonomy (GTDB): domain Bacteria; phylum Pseudomonadota; class Alphaproteobacteria; order Rhodobacterales; family Rhodobacteraceae; genus Thermohalobaculum. The sequence continues at coordinate 22,511 of JBCCZI010000052.1, forward strand.
GGTCAGGCCGGCCAGGCTGTCGCCCGCCTCCGCCCGCTCGGCTCTGTCCTTGAGCGCTGGATGCGACGAGAGGTATTGCATAACCCCGAGATCGCCATGCTGTTCAGCGAGCCGCTGGAAAAAGGCCGAGAACGGAGTGCTTGGCAGCTCCGCACGGGCCAGGATCGCCAGCGCCTCCTCATCGGCCCGGGCCTCGACATCGCGCTGATAGCTGGCGTTCATCACCGCCTCGGTCGCGGCGACCACCACCGCGGCACCGAACACATCGCCGACCAGCAGGCCGAGGATGCCCGCGCGGCCCGCCGAGCGCAGAACGCCCACCGTGGGATCGCGGTGGATCACATGGCCGATCTCATGGGCCAGCACCCCGGCCACTTCCTCGGGCGAGGTCGCCTCCTCGATCAGCCCGCGGAACAGCACGACCCGGCCTCCCGGCACGGCAAAGGCGTTGACCATAGGATGGTCGAGCACCGAGACCCGCAGTGGATAGGGCAGCTCGGTCACCGCCCGCAGCCGGTCGGTCATGGCCTCGAGCGCCAGCGCCCCGTCGGGCTCGGCGCAAAATCCGGGGGCGCTCTCCTCCTCGAGCCCGCCAAGCACCAGACGGAGCTGGTCCACCACCGCATCGCCCAATTGCGCCTCGCGCTCGGGCGGCAGCATCTGGGCCAGCGGCTCGGCGAGCCGCGGGATGATGATGAACACCATCACCACCACCGCGCCGACGCCGAGCCCGCCCCAGACCAGCGCCCGCGCGATGCCGCGGCGATCGGCCGGGCGGCGGTGGAGCTCGGGGCACACCGCCTCGATCGCGCGGATCATGTCGAGGTCCTCGATGACCAGGCGCTCTTCGCTCTGGACATCCGGGGTGATCTGCAGCGTCCGGTCGCCTGCCCCCCCCACGGCCGAGAGGCTGGCCAGCGGCCAATGGGCGATGGCGATGCCGTCAAAGCCCATCAGCACCAGGCTGCGCTCGCCAAAGCTGACCATCACCTGGCGGGGCAGCGCGCTCTCGCCGTCGAAATAGCGGCCCTCGGCCTCGAGCCGGGCATAGCGGTCGAGCGCGGTCCGGCTCACAGGCTCAGATCCCTGCCCCCACATCGACGCCGAGCGCATCGGCAAAGCCGCCGGCCTCGCCGGCCCGGTCCGCCTCGCGCTGACGGCTGAGGGCGAGCAGCTGCGGATCGTTGATGCGCGTCGCCTCGACCTTGGCGCGCAGCACCGGCAGCGAGACGAAGAGCTGCCCGAAGGCAAAGCCGACTGACAGCAACACCAGATAGGACACAACCCCCGCCAGCGCGATCGGCCAGGCCGGCCACAGCACGGCCGGGTCGTTGGTCGCCTCGAACTGTTGGAACACGGTCAGATCCGAAGCGGTCGCCCCCCAGCTGATCAGCAGGAAGGCCACACCGCCGCCGACCAGAGCCGTACAGAGCGAGGTCGCGAACCCGCCGCCGAAATAGATCCACAGCACGCGCCCGGCGCTGAGATCGCACTCGAACCGGCTGTCGCCCAGATAGCGGTTGTTCCACAGGATCCGGAACGCCGCGATGGTATAGCGCTGATAGGCCAGCAGCAGGGCCGTGGCCCCGAAGGTGATGGCGATCGCACCCAGGAACCCGGCGGCGGCGTCCTGGGGATTGTCGATCAGCCCCCACAGCATCAGCCCGCAGAACCCGGCGATGATGTAGATCCAGATCCACTGGGCAAAGAGCTCGCCCCAGCCGCCCTCTTGGGTGAACTCCAGATCCCCGAAATAGGCCCGGTCGGTCACGTATTTCGCCAGGCGATAGTGCTGATAGGGATAGGCGAGGCCCAGCGTCAGCAGCGTCAGCAGGCTGAGCAGGAGCGCGCGGCGGGTATAGCCGAGCGCCCCTGGCCCGAGGCCAAAGCGGATCCCCCGCCACCGGGTGCGCGCCAACAGATAGCGCTGGGCCCGGTAGGTCGCAAAGAAGATCAGCGGGATCGCCGCCAGGGTGCCGAGTTGGAGCGAGGCCTGCAGCACCGCCGGATCATCGGCGGCAAACGACAGCCCCAGGAAGGTCAGCCCCAACTGCACCGCGCCCAGATAGGCCGCCAGCACCACCAGCGCGAACAGAAAGCCCAGCAGCTTTTCGATGCCCCGCCCGGTGTATTCCAGCGGATCGCCGTCGATGCGGATGCCCGACCAATAGAACCGCCGGAGCCGGGTGATCATCCAGAACCGGTGCAGCCCCAGCGTCAGGATCGAGAACAGCGCGCCGCGCAGGGCGGCAAGGAACAGCACGCCGCCGCTCGCGGTGAATTTCAGCTTGAGCACCGGGCGTTTGCGCTCGGTGTATCCGTAGCCGCCGCCATCCCGACCGCCGCCGTCGCGGCCACCATCCCGGCCACCGCCATCATGCCGGCCACCGGTACCTTCGGCCGGCTGGCTGTGGTCCCGACGATACCGCTCCAGATCCCAAAAGGGGACGTCGCCTGCCTGATCCGTCATCTGCGTCCTCGCCGACCCCGTGCCGACCCCGTCTCGTCGCCGAGTATGGTACATCGGCCGGCCGCTGTCACCTTATGCGGGTCCTTTGAGCCCGATTGCATCCTGGACGGGATGCCAGATCAGTGCAGCCGCGCCCCGGGCTCGGTGGCCTGCCCCGGATCGGCCAGCAGGATCGCCCCATCGGCATCGCTGAAGCCGAGCGTCAGGACCTCCGAGCGCACGGGCCCAATTTGGCGCGGCGGGAAGTTCACGACCGCCATGACCATGCGCCCGACCAGCCCCTCGGGCGTGTAATGCACGGTGATCTGGGCCGAGGACTTCTTGACGCCGATCGCAGGGCCGAAATCGATCCACAGCTTGTAAGCGGGCTTGCGCGCCTCTGGGAAGGGCTGCGCCTCGACGATACGTCCGGCGCGGATATCGACCTTGAGGAAATCGTCGAACCCGATCTCGGGCGCAATCTCGGACGGGGTGTCGGCCATGGGGTCTCCGCATGTCGCTTGATGGCGGCACCATCGCGCCCCGGGCGGAAAATACAAGCGGGCGGCTCCGATCCGGAACCGCCCGCCTTGTCACCTCTCCGCGTTGGGCGTCAGCCCATCATCTTGTCAGCGGCGGTCTTGAACTCGGTAACAGCCTCGTCGAACCGGCCTTTGATGATGTTAAAGGCCTCGGTGTTGGCCTGCTGCGCCATCTCGGCCAGCTCGCGCACATCGGCAGCGGCTTTCTCGATGGCGGTCTTCATCTGCTCGGCGCTCTTGGTGGCCTGGTCGGCCGAGATCGGTTGCGACTGCATGTCCAGGATCTGGTCCTTGGCCTTGGCCAGGCTCTCTTCGACCAGCGACACCTGGCGCTTGTAGAGCTCCTGATAGCCGGCCATCACCGCCTTGTTGGCGTCGACCAGCGCGCCCACATTCTTCTGGTGCGCCGAGACCATGGCGTCCATGTCGAAGTTCGGCATCTTCGACTGATCGAACATCTTGTCGAGCTCGGGCATTTTGAAGAGGTCCTTCATCTTCTCGGCGTCAAAGACGAAGGGGAAGCTTTGGGCGTTCATGAAGAGCTCCTGTGCCGGGGGTGCATTGGTCCCTAAAGTTGACCGTGTATCGCTGCACCGCAGCGCAATGTCAACGGATAATTGTGCGCCGCACAACAGAGCCGCGATCGGTGCAGGGGCCTGGGTGCGCCTCAGCTTTGCGACAGCACCCGGCCGCGCTCGGCGGCGGCAGCGATCGTCCGGGTCATCAGCCCGGTGAGTTCGGGCATCAGCACCGCAAGCCCTGCCGCCGTGGTGCCTCCGGGGCTGGTGACGTTCTCGCGGAGCTGGGCGGGCGCCTCCTCGGCTTCGGCTGCCAGCGCGCCGGCCCCCGACACGGTCACCCGCGCCAGGCGCATGGCCAGATCAGACGGCAGGCCAGCCTCGACCCCCGCCGCCGCCATGGCCTCGATCAGGTGAAAGACATAAGCCGGGCCCGAGCCCGAGAGCCCGGTCACCGCGTCCATCTGGTCCTCGGTCTCCAGACGGACGGTCTCGCCCACGGCGGCCATCAGCGACTCGGTCAGCGCCAGATCCACCTCGGAGGCGCTGGCATTGCCGATCAGCGCCGAGATCCCCTGCCCGATCGCCGACGGCGTGTTCGGCATGACCCGCACGATGGGCGTCGCCGCGCCGAACATGGCCTCAAAGGCCGAGATTGGCGTGCCCGCCGCGATCGAGACAAAGAGCGTGCCGCCCCCGGCGAACCGGGCAAGCGCGGGCGCCGCCGCGCCCATCACTTGCGGTTTGACGGCCAGCAGCGCCACTTCCGGCCGCGCCAGCTCGGCCGGGTTGATCCGCACGCCAGCCTGGGCCAACAACCAAGTAGACGGCGCCGGATCCAGCACCGTCACCTGTTCGGACGCAAGCCCCTGCCCCAGCCAGCCGGCCAGCAAGGCGCCCCCCATTTTCCCGCAACCGAGCAGCAGCAGGTGCTCGGGCAAATCGGGCGGTGCGGATGGCGCAGACGGCGCAGACGGGTCGGACATGGCAGGGCTCCTCAGATCAGGCGCCGCAGGCTAGCAAAGCCCGCGCGCGCCTGCGAGGGGCCTCAGGCGGTTCCGTAGGCCGCGTCGATCGCCATCTCGGCTGCCGCTTCGGCCGTCTCCCCAGCCCAGCAGACCAGCTGGAAGGCAGGATAGAACCGCTCGGTCAGCCCGAGGGCGTTCAGCACCATGGTCTCGATCTGCTCAGGCGTCGGCTCGGCGCCGCCGGCAAGCGTCAGGCCACAGCGGAAGGCGAGGACGTTCTCCTCGCCCCAATGGCTGAAGGCCCCGCCCCAGATCCGATCATTGATCAGGTTCAGCAGCTTGTAGAACTCCGTCGCGCAGTCCTCCGAGGGTTTCAGCTCGAAGGTCGAGACCAGACGAAGCATGTCATCGCGCGACGACCATGCCAGCGTGGTGGAGTAGGTGTGCCAGGCCCCCTCGATCGCCATGGCGATCTGATTCTCACCGATGCGGTCGAAATCCCAAGCCGATTGCTCGGCCAGCGTCTCGACCATGTCGATGGGGTGGATATCCGGCTGGATTGCGTAATTGGGCTCGGTCACAGTCATTGCCTCAGGTCCCCACTTTTGGTGGTGATCCTGGACGGCGAGAGTACAGGACTCACCGAGGGCTGCCATTGGTCGCGTAAGCTCGATAGGCGACCTACCAGATATCGTGTCAGGCTTGGCGCCGCTGCACAAGAGCAATCCACCGGCGTCGTGAAAGATTCACGTGACGAGGCGCGGCGGGGTCAGATCCGCTCGAGCCAGAGGCTGGTCTCAAGCGCGCCCTCGGGCAGCGCCAGCGCGGCCAGCCCCGGGCGTGCCGCGGCGCCCATGCGGCTCACGGCATACCAGCTGGCAAAGCGCAGGCGGCAGCCGCCCATCAGCCAGCCGGCGAGGCCGAGCTGCTCGGTATAGCCGCGCCAGCCCCAGCTTTGCGGATAGGGATCGGGCAGCGTCACGTCGTGGATGTGCACCAGCACACCGGGGGCAAGGGCGGGCAGGATGCGGTTCAGCACCAGATCGCAGTCCGTTCCCTCCCACAGCAGGTGCGAGCCGTCGAAGAAGGCGATGTCCCCGGGCTCGAGCGCCTGGAAGCC
>JBCCZI010000053.1:0-27930 GCA_039187815.1 Pseudomonadota bacterium
CCGGGAGATCTCCAACCAGCCGTGGCCGATCGAGCGCCACCGCCACCGCTCCCCAGCCCGCTTCAGGCGCAACCAGCAAGACACCCAGCCCATGCCCCCACACCCGCAAACATGCCCCCCAAAAACCCCGGGCGGTACAGCCCAGATCTTCATCGCCGCCCTTCTGCTGAGCGGAGCCATCGCCGTCAACGCGCACCCGTCCGAGGCCCCCGTGCTTGGGTGCGTCGAGCGCAAGATCTCCTACGTGTTGGCGCCACCTCGGCTGACCTCCGGCGGCCGCGCGCCAAACCGCGTCGAGGTGCGATAACTCGAGTTCGCTCCAAAGGCGGACTGGTTCGTGGCCGGCTCGCAGGCTAGGGTCTGCCCATCGCGAACCAGGAGAGATTTCATGTTCAGATCAACCGCACTTGGCCTAGCGGCCTTTTTGTGCTTGGTGTCCGCACCCTCGGCGGCCGATGACATCGAGACGGCGCTCGAAGCCGCGCTCGAGGCTTACCGCGCTGGCGATATTGCACGAGCGCGCGAAGAGGTGGATTTCGCTGCGACTCTGATCGGTCAGCTCAAGGCGGAGGGTCTCCAGAGCTTCCTGCCTGCTCCCTTCGATGGTTGGACGCGTGAGGCGGGCGACACCAGCAGCCAGGCGCTGGCCGGGTTCGGCGGCGGCGCCGTCGCGACGGCCGAGTATCGCTCGGGGGGCGAGTCGGTCGAGATCACGCTGATGGCGGACAATCAGCTCGTCGCGTCGATGGCGGTGATGTTGTCGAACACGGCGCTCATGAGTTCGATGGGCCAGGTCAAGCGGCGCGGGCGCCAGACCTATGTTGTCACCCATGAGGGCGATGTGCAGGCCCTGGTCGATGGGCGTGTCATGGTGCAGGTGACGGGCTCGGCGGCCAGGGCCAGCAAGGAAGCCTATTTCGACCTGATCGATATCGAAGGCCTTGGCGAGTTCTAGGGCTCAGCGATTGGCGCCGAGCGCCGTCTCGGCCAGCCACAGATCATCGCCGATGGCGCCCAGATCCTCGGGGCAGCCGCCGACGCGCATCGAGGTGACCGAAAGCGGGCCGATGAACCGGGTGCCGCCCTGGATCTCGAGCCCGTCGGGACGGCGCAGGCAGAGATAGAGGCCGGTGGCATTGGCATCGGCGCGGGTCACCGGCAGCTCTCCGTCGAGATAGGGCAGTGCGCCGGTGGCCAGGATCTGGTCGGCAGCGCTTCGGTAGAGCCGTTCGGCATCCTCGGTACTCCCCGGCTCGATCCGCCGCCTTGCATCAACGAAGTTAAAATAGAGCGGCGCCTCATCGGCATCGGCCCCCGAGCGGGCCAGGAAAAAGCCCCCGGACAACTCGTTGAGCAGAACAAACTCGCCCGTGAGTTCCCAGCCGCCCGGCACGCCGACCGCGACCTCCCGTCCGCCGGTCAGCTCAAAGACGGCACCGCCTGCAGGGCCCGAGCGCACGCTCTGCCCGTTTTGCACGGTGTCGAAGGACACAGGGGTGATGGGGCCGAGGAGCGCGGCGCGTTTCTCAGCCACCGTCAATACGGGCGCGGTCGATGTCTCGCGGTGCTCGGTGAAATCGAGCGCAATAAAGGCATAGATCAGCGCCGCCGTTCCGATGCCGGCCCCCAAGAGGGTGATGATGATCGCTGCTCGCATCGTTTTGGCCTCTCAGCGCCAGCGTTCGGGTGTGACGGACCGCACCGCGATGTCGAGACGCGAGACGTCCAAATCCGAGGCCTCGCCGCAGCCGGTGCGCAAAACCGCCTGGACGATCAGCCCGCGGTCGACGCGAGCGCCCATCAGCGCACTGTCGCCTGACCATCGCGGACGCAGACAATAGATCAGTCCGCGGGCGTCGAAGCGCACTTCGTCGATGCTGGCCTCGCTGGAGGATTTCGTTGCGATCTGCTGAGACAGCGCCTCATAGAATTGCATCTTCTCGGCCAGTTTCGCCGAGCGGAGTGCCTCGACATCCCCCACGCTGAAGCCGATCGGGGTCTCGGGATGCATCAGCAGCACGCCCACATGGCCGTCATCCGACGCCTCGGAGAAGCGGGGGTAGAGGTCAAAGCCCTCCGGCGCAGTGATCGTGACCCGCTGGCCAGTCGGCAGCGCGATCACCGCCTCGGATGCATCCGCGCGCTCGATCGTCACATCAGACCCGCGGTCGCCGGCTCCGAGCGACGCGCGCCCGATATGCTGCTCGACCATCAGAGCAAGCGTCGCATCCGAGATCGCCGAATTGCCGTCCGCTCCAGTCCGGGGGGCGGTCGCAACCGGTCCGAACCCGCCCATCTCGGGCCAGGCGGGAAACTCCCCCCGTTCCAGTGTCGCAACAAAGGCGCCAACATCGCCCTTCATCAGCGCCAGGCCCCAAAGCCCGGCGGCTAGCACGGCGGTTGTCGGGATCATAAGGAGCAGGACAAGGGTGCGCATGGCGGCCTCCGGCGAGGGTTGGCCCTGTCTACCTCCGTGCCGTCTCGGCCACAACCGCTCACACATCGGGTGGGTCAGGAAGAAGCGACGAAATCCGACATGCAATGACGCATCCCGGCGAGCCATCTGCCGCCGCCCTCGGAACGGTTAGGGCTGGCGATGGATCGGAGGCCCCATGACCGAGACCCTCAAACGCAAGCGCGCCGGCCGCGCCGGCAACGCACGGCGCTCCCAGGCGGCGGCGGTGAGCCAGCTCCCCTGGTGTATGCCCGACCTTCTGGACCGCCCGACAGAACCCTTGACCGAGGAGGGTGTTCGCGCCGTCGACGCAGCCGCGATGCGGGTGCTGTCCGAGATCGGCATCGATTTTCTGCATGAGGATGCAAAGCGCCATCTGAAGGATGCCGGCGCCGATGTGGATCCAGACAGCGATCGGGTGCGCTTCGATCCGGACGTGGTGCGGGCGCATGTGGCGCGCGCGCCCGCGCAGTTTACGATCACGCCGCGCAACCCTGACCACCGTGTGATTGTCGGAGGGCGTCACCAGATCTATGGCAACGTCTCAAGCCCACCCAACTGCTCGGACCTCGATGGCGGGCGGCGGATTGGGACCCAGGCCGATTTCCGGAATTTCCTAAGGCTCTCGCAGTATTTCAACTGCATCCACCTGATGGGGGGATATCCGGTTGAGCCGATGGATATCCACGCCTCGGTTCGCCATCTCGACTGTTTGCGCGACAAGCTGACGATGACCGACAAGGTCTGCCACGCCTATGCGCTCGGCATTGAGCGGATCGAAGACGCAATGGAGATGGTGCGCATCGCCGGTGGGCTGACTTGGGAGGAGTTCGAGGCGACGCCCCGGATGTACACCAATATCAACTCGTCCTCGCCGCTGAAGCATGACTGGCCGATGCTCGACGGGGCCATGCGGCTGGCGGCGCGCAACCAGGCGGTGTTCATCACACCCTTCACCCTGTCGGGTGCCATGGCGCCGGTGACGCTGGCGGGGGCGGTGGTGCAGCAGACCGCCGAGGCATTGGCCGCCGTCGTGCTGCTTCAGCATATCCGCCCGGGCGCGCCCGTCGTGATGGGCTCGTTCACATCCAATGTCGATATGAAGTCGGGCGCCCCGGCCTTTGGCACGCCGGAATACATGCGCGCGACGCAGATGTCGGGGCAGATGGCGCGGTTCTATGGCCTGCCGCTGCGGGCCACCAACGCCTGCGCGGCGAACTGTCCTGACAGCCAGTCGGCTTGGGAGAGCGCCTTTTCGCTCTGGGCCGTCCAGTCGGCCCATGCGAATGTGGTCTATCATGCGGCGGGCTGGCTCGAGGGTGGGCTCTGCGCCTCGTTCGAGAAGTTCGTGATGGACTGCGAGACGCTCCAGCAGATGATCGCCTACAATCGCCCCGTCGGCGTGAGCGAAGAGGATCTCGCGGTGGACGCCATAGCCGAAGTGGGCCCGCACGGGCACTTTTTTGGCTGCCAGCACACGCAGGATCGCTATGAGACCGCGTTCTATGCGCCATTTCTGTCGGATTGGCGGAATTTCGAGACCTGGGAGGAGACCGGGTCGGTGCGCACGCCCGAACGCGCCAACGCGCTGCTGAAAAAGATCCTCGCGGAGTGCGAGCCGCCGACGATGCAGGCTGCCATTCGCGACGAACTCGACGCGTTTGTCGAGCGCCGCCGCGCTGAGGGAGGCGCACCCACCGATTTCTGACCGCAGACCGTGGTGGACGCGGTAAGGCACGGCCGGGACCAGCCCAGGCCGCGTCTTGGATATGAGGGACAGCCCAAAATGGATGGAGACGATATGCGGATTGGGTTCATCGGTCTCGGCAATGTGGGGGGCAAGCTGGCGGGCAGCGTTCTGCGCAACGGTTTGGCGCTGACGGTCCGTGATCTCGATCGGACGATGGCCGAGCCGTTTTTGGCCGATGGCGCCGATTGGGCGGACAGCCCGGCCGAGATGGCCGCCAGTGTCGACGTCGTGATCACCTGCTTGCCCTCGCCCGCCGCCTCGGCCGCCGTGATGGAGGGCCCGGCCGGGGTGCTCTCGGCCATGCGCCCGGGCCAGATTTGGGCCGAGATGTCCACGACAGATGCCGATGAGGTCACGCGCATCGCCGAGAAGGTCGTCGCACGGGGCGGCGCGGCGATGGATTGCCCGGTCTCGGGCGGGTGTCACCGGGCGGCGACTGGCAACATCTCGATCTTTGCCGGGGGGGAGCGGGCGACCTTTGAGCGGCTGCTGCCGGTGCTGACGGTGCTGGGCCGGCGGGTGCTGCACACGGGTCCGTTGGGGTCGGCCTCGGTGTTGAAGGTCGTCACGAACTATTTGGCGACGGCCAATCTCGTGAGCCTGGCGGAGGCGCTGACGGTCTCGAAGGCCGCAGGCATGGATCTCGGCACCGCCTATGAGGCGATCCGGATCTCCTCGGGCAATTCGTTTGTGCATGAGACGGAGAGCCAAGTGATCTTGAACGGCAGCCGTGAGATCAATTTCACCATGGATCTGGTGGCCAAGGATGTGGGTTTGTTTCAGCAGGTTGCGGATCGGGCGGGCGTGCCGCTTGAGCTCTCGCCGAAGCTGATCGAGATCTTTGCCGACGCGATCGAACGCTTTGGCCCGCGCGAGCGGTCGCCCAATGTGATCCGGCGGCTGGAGAAGGCAACGGGGCTCGATGTGCGTGCGCCTGGTTTCCCAGCCGAGATGGTCGATGACGAGGCCGAGGCGCGGGGGGCTGAGGTGCCGGCCCGGACCGGCTGATGGCGCGACATGCGGCGGGCGGGCTCGGGCCCGGCACCGCTCCCGCCCACCCACCCCGCGGCGCCGGGCCCGATCGCTCGATCCTTGTGACTGGCGCTGGGGCGACTTATGGACGCGGGAACGGGGCGAGGAGAGAGCCATGGCCGTCACACTGACCCATCTCGAGCATGCCAGCGCCGCTGCTGAGGCGGACACGCCGGTGCTGATAGCCCATGGGCTGTTCGGCTCTGCGCGCAATTTCAACAGTTTGGGGCGGCGGCTGGCCACAAACCGACGAGTGGTTCAGGTGGATATGCGCAACCATGGCGACGCCCCTTGGGCTGAGGCTATGGACTATCCCTTGATGGCCGAGGACTTGGCCGATGCGATCGATCGGCTTTGTGGCGGCCGGGCGGTGGTGCTTGGCCACTCGATGGGTGGCAAGGCGGCGATGGCGCTGGCGCTCAGCCAACCGGACCGGGTCGCGGCGGTTCTGGTCGCCGACATCGCCCCCATCGCCCATGGCAATGCGCATGGCGGCTATATCCGCGCCATGGGGTCGCTTGACCTCTCTCTGGTGCGCCGACGGTCGGATGCGGACCCGGCGCTGGCCGACGCCGTGCCCGATGCGGGCCTGCGCGCCTTTCTACTGCAAAACCTTCGCATTGAGGGCGGTGAGGCGCGTTGGCGATTGAACCTGCGGGCCATCGAGGCGGCGATGCCGGATCTGATTGGATGGCCTGGGGCGTCGCCGACCGACTGGCCTGTGGCACCTTATCAAGGACCAGCCTTCTTTTTGAGAGGCTCGGCATCCGACTATGTACCGCTATCCACCCATCCTGCGATCCTGCGGCTGTTTCCGGGCGCCGAGTTCGATGCGCTGGAGGGGGCTGGGCACTGGTTGCATGCCGAACAGCCGGAGGCGTTTTTTGTCGCAGTCTCATCCTGGCTCCACCGCATTTGAGGCGTAAGCTCTCCGTCTCGTGAGGGGCTGAGCCGTGTTCCTGAGCGTTTCGGACTGGTATTTTGGCAGGCCAAACCCTAGTTTGCGGTGCAACGCGGGGCGTGCGCACCGAGCGCGGACCGGCGAGCAGGCAGGAGAGAGCAGTGGGCGTCCCATTCCGACAGCAGGCGGCCGTCGCGGCCTATATCCTGAAGCAAAAGCTGAAGGGCAATCGCCGCTATCCGCTTGTTCTGATGCTGGAGCCGCTGTTTCGGTGCAATCTGGCTTGCCCGGGCTGCGGTAAGATCGATTATCCGGATCTGATCCTGAACCGGCGGCTCAGCCCGCAGGAGTGCTGGGATGCGGCGGAGGAATGTGGCGCGCCCATGGTGGCGATCCCGGGTGGGGAGCCGCTGATCCACAAGGAGATCGGCGAGATCGTGCGCGGCTTGGTCGCGCGTCGGAAATTCGTCTCGCTCTGCACGAATGCGCTGTTGCTTGAGAAGAAGCTGCATCTATTCGAGCCTTCGCCCTATCTCTTCTTCAGCGTGCATCTCGACGGGTTGAAGCAGCATCACGACAAGGCGGTGGATCGGAAGGGCGTGTTTGACAAGGCAGTGGCCGCGATCAAGACCGCTCAGGACAAGGGCTTTGCGGTCAACGTTAATGCCACGATCTTTGAGGGCTATCCGGCGGAGGAGTTGGCGGATTACCTCGATTACTGCACGGCGCTCGGTGTGAACGTGTCGATCTCGCCGGGGTTTTCTTATGAACGCGCGCCGGATCAGGAGAACTTTCTCAACCGCCAGCGTACCAAGACGTTTTTCCGGGATGTCTGGCGGATTGGCAAAGGGCGAGGGGCGAAATGGAGCCTCTCCCACAGCGCGATCTTCCTCGACTTCCTGCTCGGCAACCAAGAGATGCAGTGCACGCCTTGGGGCATGCCGACGCGCAATGTCTTTGGCTGGCAGAAGCCGTGCTATTTGCTCGGCGAAGGCCATGTCAAGACCTATGCTGAGTTGATGGAGACCACTGATTGGGACCTCTACGGCACGGGCAATTACGAGAAATGCGCGGATTGCATGGCCCATTGCGGGTATGAGCCCACAGCGGCCAATGTCGCGTTCTCAAATCCGTTGAAGCTGTTTGGTCTCGCGCTTCGCGGCCTGCGGACCGAGGGACCGATGGCGCCTGAGATTGACCTGTCGCAAGCCCGGCCGGCCGAGGAGCATCACGAGCGGATCGTGTCCCAAGAGATGGCCCGCCTCAAGCGGGACCGAGCGGCCTAGCGCAGGCGCTCACCAAGCGCCGCGTGTGCTTTTGCGTGGGTCCAGAGGGCGGTCTCGCGGCGGATGTCTACCGACAGTGCGTGTGGCCAGCGGGCATGGTGATGCTGGCGCGAACCTAAACGCCTCGGGACATCAAGGGGCTGGACCGCTCATCGACGCAAGGTGAGGGTGTCGCCGACGATCTCGACGCTGGCAAAGCGGTCGAGGTAGCGCATGCCGAGCAGCGAGACGTGCAGTGCGCCGCGGTTCACGACGGCGGGCACATTGCGCTCGGTCACCCCGGCAAAACTGAGCTCGGCGATGAGCACTGAGGCCGCCTCGACCCGGCCGTTAGCCGTCATGGCGCTGCGCGTGAAGGCGAGGCTTTCGGGATCCAAGCCGGCGCTCTGCGCGTCATCGAGGCTGAGGACGATCTCGCTTGCGCCGGTGTCGACGAGGAACGGGATCGAGGCGCCATTCACATCGATCCGTGCATGAAAATGGCCGTCCGAGGCGCGCGTCAGACGGATCTCGTCCCCGGTTGCAACGGCATGTCCGGGCACGAGTTGCGCGGTCAGCTGATCCCGGAACCCATAGGCGATCACTGCGCCGGCAAAGATCAGCACCCAGATGGCCGCATGCTGCAGCCCAGTGCCGAGATGATGGCGATAGGCGGAGACCACGCCGACACCCAAGGCGAACAGCAGCAAACCTAGATAGAGAACGCGCATTTGCGCATCGGGGTCGAGGGTGTTCATCCGCGCGGCTCTCCGCAAAGTCTGGTGTCCACGCCTACGTAATCAACCTTTGCGTGCAAGAAAAGGGACCACTGGACGCGCCGCCGGTCCGCTGGTAGCGCCATGTCCTATGTTGACGCTGCGCGATATCGGGTTCTCCATGGCGGGGCGCCGGCTTCTCGAGGGGGCCAGCGTGCAGATCCCGTCGGGGGCCCGGGTTGGATTGGTGGGGCGCAACGGATCCGGAAAGACCACTCTGTTTCGCTTGATCCGCGGTGAGCTCGCGCCGGACAGCGGCGAGGTCGTGCTGCCGCCGCGCGCCAAGATCGGTGGGGTTGCGCAAGAGGTGCCCGCGGGGCCCGAGCCGTTGATCGAGATCGTGATGGCCGCCGATCGAGAGCGCGCACGGTTGTTGGCCGAAGCGGAGACGGCCACGGACCCAGCCCGCATCGCCGAGGTCCAGACCCGGCTTGCCGATATCGGGGCGCATTCGGCCGAGGCGCGGGCGGCGACGATACTTTCTGGGCTTGGCTTTGCTCATGTCGATCAGGCCCGGGCGGCGGCTGAGTTCTCGGGCGGTTGGCGCATGCGGGTCGCGCTGGCCGCCGTTCTGTTTGCCGCCCCCGATCTGTTGCTGCTTGACGAGCCGACGAACTATCTGGATTTGGAGGGCTCGGTCTGGCTTGAGCAGTATCTCGCGCGCTATCCCCATACCACCTTGGTGATCAGCCATGACCGTGGTCTGCTCAACCGGGCGGTCGGGAGCATCCTGCATCTCGAGGCGCGCCGGCTGACTTTCTACACTGGCGGCTACGACACCTTTGACCGCATGCGGCGCGAGAAGCTGATGCTGCAGGCAGCGATGGCCAAGAAGCAGGCGGCAACACGGGCCCATCTGCAAAGCTTTGTGGATCGGTTTCGCTATAAGGCGTCAAAGGCTAAGCAAGCGCAATCGCGCCTGAAGATGCTCGAGCGGATGGAGCCGATCGCGGCGTCGGTCGAGGCCTCGGTCGCCCCGATCCAGTTGCCTGCGCCCGAGGAGTTGGCGCCGCCGCTTATGGCTTTCGAGAACGCCTGTGTTGGGTATGGCAACAAACCGGTGCTGAGCCGCCTGGCGCTGCGCATCGATCAGGATGACCGTATCGCGCTGCTGGGGGCGAACGGGCAGGGCAAGTCGACGCTGGCCAAGTTGATCGCCGGTCGGTTGGCGCTGATGGAGGGGCAGCGCACGGTGTCGTCGAGAATGCGTATCGGGTATTTTGCCCAGCACCAGTTGGATGAGCTTGTGCCTGAGGAGACGCCGCTTGCGCATATGCGTCGGCTGCGCCCGCTGCTCGAGCCGACCAAGCTGCGTGCCATGCTCGCGGCCGGCGGGACGGGCGCCGAGTTGGCCGAGAACCGGGTGGCCGATCTCTCGGGTGGGCAGAAGGCGCGGCTGCTGCTGACGCTCGCGGCCTTGGACGCCCCGCATATGCTGATCCTCGACGAGCCGACCAACCATCTGGACATCGAGACGCGCGAGGCCCTGGTCTCAGCGCTCAACGCCTATTCCGGGGCCGTGATCCTGATCAGCCACGATGCACACTTGGTCGAGTGCGTGGCGGACCGGCTGTGGTTGGTCAAGGACGGGCGCGTGGTCGCCTATGAAGGGGATATGGAGGATTACCGGCGTCTCTTGCTATCCTCGGACCAGCCATCCCGCAGCGAGGCCGCACCGTCGCAACGCCGTGCGGATCGGCGAAACGCCGCCGAAACCCGCCGGGCCCTGGCGCCCCTGCGGGCCGAGGTGTCGGCCTGTGAGGCGCGTCTCGAGAAGATCGCCGAGATGCTCGAGCGGCTCGATGCCCGGCTTGCAGACCCTGAACTCTACGATGGACCGGCGGAGCGGATCGAGGCCCTCCAGATCAAACGCGGCGAGATCGTTGCTGGCCAGGAACGCGCCGAGGCGCTGTGGATTGCCGCGCAAGAGGCGCTGGAGGCCGCCGAGGCGGCCCAGGTCTGACGCCGCCCTTTCCCGACATCCGTAACCATTTCTGTTGGCTGCGTTTCTTTGGTTGGCCCTAACCGACCGGCTCTACCGTGAGGCTCAATATCAGTCCAACAAGGATATGTGTCATGCAGGACAGTTCTCGCATTCGGGCGGCCGCCACCGTTGCGTTCTTTGTCGGCCTTTCGATCCTCGTCTTCCACCTGACCAGTGGTCGGACGGGCAATGACTTCTATTTCGGCTCTCTCGCGGCTCTCGTGCTGGCCGGCTATGGGTGGTGGAGCTTGCGCCGCGCCTAGCGCCGCATGGGCGCGTCCTGACGGGATCGGTCCGCCGTTGAGCGGACGCTAGCTCTGCCCGGGCGCGCTTTCGGCCTGCCGTACCCAGCCTTTGGCGGGATCCTCGGCCCAATAGACCGCGCGCAGTCCAGCGCTGGTGACCATGCGCCACGCCTGGCGGGCGGCTTCGGTGGCGGCGGCGTCATTGCCATCGAACAGAATTGCCGTGGTCTCGATCTGCCCCAGGGTGGCCGGGTCCACGGGCGCGCCATCGATCAGAAACAGCGTGTTGGGCGCATTCGGGCGCTCTTCGCCGGTGGTCAGCCAAATCGGATGGTCGCCTGGCTCGCCTGGGGCTACGCCGGCGCGGGCATGGGGCAGGAAACTCGCCTCATCAAAGATCCAAAGCAACCGGTCCAGGGCCTCGAGCCGTTCCGCCTCGGGCCCTTGGACAACCGCACGGCCGCCGCGCTCGAGCGTGCGTGTCAGCATGACCGGCAGCACGCTCTCGAGGGTTTGTCGCACCAGGTGATAGAAACGGACCTCTGGCACCGTGGGTCAGACCGCTCGCTGTCCGGGCGGCCTCATCCCTCCCATGTGTCCTGGACGAGCCGGTCCAAGGCCGCGACACCCCATCCGGTGGCCCCTTTGGGCGCAAGATCCGTGCCCTCGGAGCTCAGCGTGACGCCCGCGATGTCGATATGCATCCAGGGGGTCTCTTGTTTGACGAACCGGTGGAGAAACTCGGCCGCCGTGATTGCACCGGCGCTCCGCCCGCCGGTGTTCTTGATATCTGCCAGCCGTGATTTCAGCTGATTGGCGTACTTTTTCCCGAGCGGCAGGCGCCAGGCGGGATCCCCGACCGCATCGGCAGCAGCCTGAAACTTGGCCGCGAGTGCATCGTCCGTGGAAAAATAGGCTGCGTTGTGGTTGCCGAGGGCGACGATTGCCGCTCCGGTCAGGGTGGCAAGGTCGATCATAGCCGCCGGTGCGAACTGCTCTTGGGCGTACCAGAGCGCATCGGCCAGCACGAGCCGGCCTTCCGCATCGGTGTTGATGACCTCAATCGTGTCGCCCTTCATCGAGGCAACGATATCGCCAGGGCGTTGCGCCTCTCCATCGGGCATGTTCTCGACCAGGCCCACGATGCCGATCACATTGGCCTTGGCCTTGCGCAGCGCCAACGCTCGCATGACGCCCGAGACCACGCCCGCGCCGCCCATGTCCATGGTCATCTCTTCCATGCCCGAGGCGGGTTTGAGCGAGATGCCGCCCGTGTCAAACACCACGCCCTTGCCGATCAGGACCAGCGGGGCCGTGTCGTCCTCACCGCCCATCCAGCGCATCACGACCAGCTTGCTCTCGGAGGCCGAGCCTTGGCCCACCGCTAGCAGAGCCCGCGCACCGATCCGGGTGAGCTCGTCCTCGCCGAGGATCTCGACCTCAAGGCCGATCTCATCCATGGCAGCGAGCCGCGCTGCGAATTCGTCGGTGGTCAGGCGGTTGGCGGGCTCGTTCACCAGATCGCGGGTGAAGAACACGCCCTCGGCCAGCGCGGCATAGCGGGCGGATTGGCTGGCGAGCGTCTCTGGCGTTGTGGCCAAGACGGTGATCCGCCGTGGCATCTCGTTCGGCTCGTCCTCGGTGTCGGCGGTCTTGTACTCGCCAAAGCGGTAGAGGCGGAGCGCGGTCGCCCAGACCATCTCGGCAAGCACATCGGGTTCGGCCAGACCCGAGGTGGCGATCGTCACATGGCCCTTGCCGAGCGCCTTGGCCACGGCTCCACCGGTCTTGCGGGCCGCCGCGCCGTCGGGATCCTCACCGATGCAGGCAAGCACGACCGCATCGGCCGCAAGGCCACCCGGATAGCGGAAGACCACGGTTTTGCCGGCCTTCGGCTTGAATTCCGCCGCCTCGGTCGCCCGGACCAGAGCCCCGCCCATCAGCGCGTCGAGCGCCTGGGCTGCAGGGAGCAGGGCGCTGTTCGCATCGACGAACACGACCAGGGTGCCGTCGATGGTTTTCCAGTCGGCCTCGGACTCGGCGTCGAAGCTGATCGGGGCAGGGCGCGTGCTCATGGGGTCCTCCGTTGCGGCTCCACTCAGAGCTAGCTGCATTTCGCTGCCGTTGCCAGCGCCGGAGGTGTCGCGCGTGCCCACGATCGTGTAAGCATCGCCGGTGATGACGAGCCTCGATCGCTATATCCTTGGCCAACTGGTCTGGCCTTTTGTCTTTTTCGTCCTGGTGTTCACCGGCGTGATCTGGCTCAGCCAATCGCTGCGGGTGATCGACACGGTCGTGAACAATGGCCAGTCGGCGCGGGTGTTCCTCGAGTTCACGCTGCTCTTGTTGCCGACGGTGCTGTCGATCGTGCTGCCGGTGGCCTGTTTCGCGGCCACGCTTTATGCGGTGAACCGGCTCTACACCGACAGCGAGATCGTGGTGATGATGGCCTCGGGTCTGTCAGGAGTCGCGCTGTTGCGCCCGGTTGTTCTATTCGCGGCGGGGGTCATGGCAACGTTGCTGCTGATCACGCTGTTCCTGATGCCCTACACCAAGGGGCAGATGCAGCAGCGCGTGACCGAGGTGCGCGGCGACGTCGCGGCGGCGTTCCTGCGCGAGGGGGCGTTTGTCTCGCCGGTCAAGAACGTGACGATCTATTTGCGGCGCATGGGACGTCCGGGCGAGATGCTGGGCGTCTTTGTTCACGATGCGCGTGATCCCGGCCAGGAGACGACCTACACGGCCGAGCGGGCCGTTTTGGTGCCTGGCAAAGCGGCGCCGCAGATCGTCATGTTCGACGGCATTGCGCAAAGCCGGCCAGCCGAGGTCGAAGCGCCGCTGTCGGTCTTGCGTTTTAGGCAGCTGTCTTATGATCTCGGACTGATGCGCTCGGGATCCGAGGCGCGGCGGCGCAAGCCCAGCGAGTACTTTCTCTACGATCAGCTGACGATCTCTGGTGATGCGCTCGGGCCCTATAAGCTCGGAGATTTCCGGGCCGAGGGCCACGAGGCTCTGTCGAGCCCGCTCTATGCCATGGGACTGCCCTTGATGGGGGCGGCGCTCGTGGTCAGTCTCGGTTTCCGGCGCCAAGGCTTTATCGGCCGGATCCTGCTGGCCGCCGGTGGCGCCCTGGCCCTTCGCCTGGCCGGGCTTGCGGCAAAGAGCGCCACCAATGCCGAGGCGGCATTCTGGCCGCTGATGTATCTGCCGCCGATCTTCGGCATCGCCCTGGCCATTTGGCTCATGAGCTTCCGGGGGCAGCACAGCCGTCATGGAGCCCAGCCCGCCCCGGCGGTTCCATGACGGCGACGCTCTCGATCTATGTCGCGCGACGCTTTTTCTTTATTGCCGCAACGACCTTTCTCGGTGTGCTGGGTCTTGTCCTGGTGGTGGACATGGTCGAGCTGATCTCTTCAAACACCGCTGGCCGGGCGAGCTTTATCGATCTGTTGTGGATGGCGTTCCTGCGGGCACCCTCGATCACGATCGCCGCCGCCCCCTTCACTGTGCTGTTGGCGGCCATGGTCTGCTTTGCCTGGTTCGCGCGGTCGTCCGAGCTCGTCGTGACCCGCGCGGCGGGTATCTCGGTCTGGAGCCTGTTGGCCCCGGCCCTGGTCATGGCGCTGTTCATGGGCGTGGTGTCCTTTGCCGTCTACAACCCGGTCGCGGCGGCATTTGCCCAGCGTTTTGACAGCCTCGAGGACACGATGTTCGGCCGATCCTCCTCGCGCCTCTCGGTCGCGGGTGGAGGCGTCTGGCTCCGCCAGGGCGATGAGACCGGCCAGACCGTGATCCGCGCCAAGCGCGCGAACGAGACCGCTCAGCAACTCTGGCGTGTCAGCGTCTTCCGTTTCGGCCCCGATAACCGGTTCGAGACCCGGATCGATGCGCGCCGGGCGGTGCTTTACCCGGGGCGCTGGGAGCTGAACGGCGCCTCGGTCTGGGGCATTGCGGCCGCCGCACCCGAAGACAGCGAGGCGGCGGCGCGGGAGACTGAACCCGAGCTCTATGAGCGGCTCGACTTGCCCACAAACCTCACGCCTGAGCAGATCATCGAGAGCTTTGCGCCGCCGCAGACCATATCGTTTTGGGATCTACCTGGGTTCATCCGGACGCTTGAGGAGTCCGGTTTCTCCTCCAGCCGGCACCGGTTGCATTGGCACAGCTTGTTGGCTGCCCCAGCCGTCTACTTTGCCATGGTGCTGATCGGGGCGGCGTTTTCCATGCGCCATGTGCGGTTCGGAGGGCTGGGCGGTATGGCGCTCGGCTGCGTGCTCACGGGCTTTGCCTACTTCTTTTTGTCCGATGTGACGGGCGCTTTGGGGGCCTCTGGGGCCGTTCCGGTGTTGCTGGCGGCCTGGGGACCGCCTGTTGCTGCGGTGCTTTTCGCACTGGGCTTGCTGCTGCATCTCGAAGACGGGTAGTATAGGCATGCGCGATCGAGCCGCGCCAAGAACGAGGAGTGCGCGTGATGGGCCCGAGCCTTCGGACGCTTCTGGCGGCCGCTGTCCTGTTATGGGGACTTGGCGTGGCACCCGCGCCCACTCAGGAGTTCGACACCGCCTTCGATCCCGAGCAGCCGGTCGCCCTAGTGGCAGACACGGTCGACTACGACTCCGAGGTTCAAACCATCACTGCATCTGGCAATGTCGAGGTGTTTTACGGCGAGCGCACACTTACCGCCGACCGCATCGTCTACAATGACCAGACCGGTCGGATCACGGCGACAGGAAACCTTGTCCTGCGCGACCCCACGGGCGCCACGGTGTTCGCCGAGTTCGCCGATCTGGATGCCGCGCTGAAAGACGGGTTGGTGCTAGGGGCGCAGTCGATGCTCGACCAGCAGACCAAGTTGGCGGCGGTCGAGGCTCGCCGCGTCGACGACCGCTACAACATCCTCTCCCGCGCAGTGTACTCGCCCTGCGAGGTCTGCGCCGATGAGCCAACGCCGCTCTGGCGTATTCGCGCGCGGCGGGTGATCCACGACCAGGAGGAGCGGGTGATCCACTATGAGCACGCCCGGCTCGAGGTCTTTGGTGTCCCCGTCGCCTGGACCCCATATTTCAGCCATCCTGACCCGACAGTGGATCGGGCAACCGGCTTCCTGGCGCCCGAGTTCAAATCCTCGAACAGTAATTACGGCTTTGGGCTCAAGACGCCATTTTATTGGGTCATCGATGAGCAGACAGATGTCACCTTGACCCCTTTCTTCACCACCAATGACGCGGTGCTGGGCGAGTTCGAGCTTCGTCGCGCCTTCTCGAACGGCGCTCTCGAGTTTGCGGGATCGGTAGGGCGCTCGGATTTCACCGGCCAGAGCGAGACCCATGGCCATGTGGACACCGAGGCGCAGTTTCAGCTCTCCAACGATATCCGCTGGGGTTGGGACATTGAGTTCGCGAGCGACGACGCCTATCTGCGTTACTTCGACTTGTCGGATGAGGATCGGCTGACCTCCGAGATCTATGCCAATCGCTGGGCGCGTGACGGGTTCTTCGACATCAGCACCGTGCGGTTCCAATCGCTGCGCAACAACGAGCCGGCGGGCCAGATCCCCTTTGTCATCCCCGATCTGGACGCCCGCCAGGAATATGCCGAGAGCTTCACAGGCGGGCGCGTCGGGCTCTTTGCCAATGCCCAAGGGCTCTTGCGCAACAACGGAGAGGACACGGGTCGGATCTCGCTCGGCGCGGATTGGCAGCGCGAATGGCTGCTGCCGCAAGGGGTGGCGCTCAAAGGCTTTGCCGAGGTGCGGGGCGACTATTTCCTGATCTCGGATGCCGACGATCCGGATCAGGACAGCACGGTTCTGCGCTTTGCGCCGCTGGCTGGCGTCGAGGCGCGCTATCCGCTGATCGCCGACAGTGCGTTCGACCTCACCCATGTGATCGAGCCCATCGCCCAGGCGATCGTCGCGTCCTATGGCGGCAACGGCGACGATGTGCCCAACGAAGACAGCCTGATCACTGAGTTCGACGAGACCAGCCTGTTCGAATGGGATCACTTCACGGGCCTCGATGGGTTCGAGGAGGGGCCGCGGCTCAATCTCGGCCTGCGCTACGAGATGTTCAGCGAGTTCGGCCTGGGGCTCGAGGCGACCGCGGGGCGGGTGCTGCGCTTTAACGATGCCGACGAGTTCTCGACCGGCTCAGGCCTAGCCAGCCGGAACTCCGATTGGGTCGGCGCCTGGGCGGCCAGTTATGATCCTTATGTCACCGTCAGCCAGCGCCTGCGCATCGGCGATGACGGCCTCGAGATCACGCGCAATGAGACCAATTTGGCCGTGAATGTCGGCCGCGCGTCGTTCAGCGTCCAATACGCCTTTTTCGATGCGGACACTGGCTCCTCGGCCTTAGTTGATCGCGAGGAGATCTTTGCACGATCGCGGGTTCGTTTGACCGACGATTGGTCGATCAACGGTTTTGTGCGGCGTGATCTTGAGCTCGACGAGTTCGTCACGCTCGGCGGTGGCTTGCGCTTTGTCAACGAATGCTGCGCGGTGCAATTCTTCGCGCGGCGGAACTTCACCTCTCAGGACAATGTCTCGGATGGCACGAGCTTCGGGCTGACGGTCGAGCTCTTCACGCTTGGCGGTGGAAGCATCGGCGGCTGAGACAGGGCACAGGAATACGGCTTATGCGGATTGGTTGGATTGCGGTTTGGATCGTTCTTGCGACGGGGGTGGGTGCTGAGGCCTTGGCGCAGACCCCCTTCCGGCCGGTGGCGACGGTCAACAAATCCCTGATCACGGCGTTCGATGTGGATCAACGGGCGCGGCTTTTGGGACTGCTCGGCGCCGATGCCCGCGATCCCGAGGCGCTTGGGAGCTTGGCTCTGGATCGTCTGATCGAGGACCGGCTCAAGCTTCAGGCAGCCGAGGAGGCCGGGCTCGCGACCAGCGACGAGGTGGTCGAGGCCGGCCTGCGGGAGTTCACCGGGAACATCGGCACCACGCCCGAAGTGTTCATGTCCAGCGCGGCCCAGGCGGGGATCACCGAGCAGGCGGTTGGCGATCTCGTCGCCTCTCAGGTTCTCTGGCGCGAGGTGGTGACGACGCGCTTCCGCGGCCGGGTCGAGCCTGGCGAGGCGGATATCGATGCCGAGATCCAGCTGGCCACCCAAGGGCAGGACCAGCGGCTGCGCCTCCGGGAGATCGGTTTGCCGGCCGATGGCGATGGCCGCAGCCCCGAAGAGACCCGCCGCTTTGCCGAAGAGCTCTATGTTGCGCTCTCGGCCGGGGCCGATTTCGAGCAGGCCGTGCGCGACCACTCGCGGGCGCCGAGTGCCGAGCGGGGCGGTGATCTCGGCTGGGTCGATGTCGCCCGCTTGCCGCCTGACATCGCTCGTCTTTTGGCCGGCGTGCCCGTTGGAGGCGTGGCGCCGCCCCGGCAGGTCTCGGCCGGCTACAGCATCCTTCGGGTGGTGGATCGCGAGACCACTGGTGCCGCCGCGGCCGATCCTCAGGATCCGGAATTGCGGGACCGGGTGCGCGCCGAGCTGACCCGGCGGCGTTTGGATCTGTTGGCGCAAGGGTTCATCCAAGAGCTGCGCCGAGATGCCATGATCGATCTGCGGCGATGACGGACACCGGCGGCTCTGCGCCTCTGGTCCTGACCATGGGCGATCCGGCGGGCATCGGCGCAGAGATCACCTTGGGCGCTTGGGCCAGCGGACGGGTGCGCCGTCCCTTTGTCCTTATCGACGACCCGGACCGGATCGCTGCCTTGGCTGGTCCGACGCCCGTGGTTCATGTGTCCTCGCTTCGCGCAGGGGCCGAGGCCTTTGCCGCCGGATTGCCCGTGATCGCACCGGACACCGCGCTGGCCGTGCCGCCGGTGCTTGGCCGGCCCGATGCCGCCAATGCCGACGCGACTGTTGCGGCCATCGAGCAGGCCGTGGGCCTGGCGCTGGACGGCGCGGCATCGGCAGTGGTCACGAACCCGATCAGCAAGAAGGTGCTCTATGATGGCTGTGGGTTCGCCCATCCCGGCCATACGGAGTTTCTGGCGGCTCTTGGCGGCGGTGGGCGCTCGGTGATGATGCTGGCTGGTCCCTCGCTGCGCGTCGTGCCCGTGACGATCCACATCCCGCTTGCCGCCGTTCCGCAGGCGCTGTCCGAGGCGCTGATCCTCGAGACCGCGCGGATCACGGCCGAGGGCTTGCGCCGCGATTTCGGCCTTGCCGAGCCCCGCATCGCTGTGGCCGGATTGAACCCCCATGCGGGCGAGGGCGGGGCCATGGGCCACGAGGAGATGGAGGTCATCGCCCCGGCGATCGCCCGGCTCAAGGCCGAGGGTTACGCCGTGTCCGGTCCGCATCCCGCCGACACGATGTTCCATCCGCCGGCCAGGGGACGCTATGACGTTGCGCTGACGATGTATCACGATCAGGGCTTGATCCCGATCAAGGCCCTCGACTTCGACGACGGCGTGAACGTCACCTTGGGGCTGCCCTTTCTGCGGACCTCGCCTGACCATGGGACGGCCTTTGACATTGCCGGTCAGGGTGTGGCGCGGCCCGACAGCCTGATCGCAGCCCTCAACCTTGCGGGCGATTTGGCGGAGCAGCGCCGCGCGACTGGCGCCCTCGCCGCGGTCCCGTGACGGAGGCCATGGCCGCCGACGGGCTGCCACCGCTTCGCGCGGTGATCGCGCGCCACGGCTTGTCGGCGAGAAAGGCCCTTGGCCAGAACTTCCTGTTGGATCTCAATCTGACGGGGCGTATCGCGCGGGCCTCGGGGCCGCTTGAGGGGGCGACGGTGGTCGAGATCGGGCCAGGCCCCGGAGGTTTGACCAGGGCGCTGCTCGCCGGTGGGGCGCGGGTGGTGGCGATCGAACGGGACGCGCGCTGTCTCGAGGCGCTGGCCGATATCGCCGCCCACTGGCCGGGACGGCTCGAAGTGATCGAGGGGGATGCGCTCGAGATCGACGCCTCTGGCTTGGTCGAGGAGCCCGCGCGGATCTGCGCAAACCTGCCTTACAACATCGGTACCGAGCTCTTGGTGCGCTGGCTCTCGCCCGACGCATGGCCCCCTTGGTGGGAGAGCCTGACCCTGATGTTCCAGCGCGAGGTGGCCGAGCGGGTGGTCGCGGCGCCTGGGTCGAAGGCCTATGGCCGGCTCTCGGTCTTGGCGCAGTGGCGGGCCGAGGCGCGGCTGCTGTTTCCGGTTCACCCGAGCGCATTCACACCGCCGCCAAAGGTCACTTCGGCGGTGCTGCGGGTCGTGCCGGGAGCAATGCCCGAAACCGCGCTCGCGCCAGCCAGCCCGACCGATCTCGAGCGGGTCGTGGCGGCGGCCTTCTCACAGCGGCGCAAAATGCTGCGTCAGTCGTTAAAGGGGTTGGGGCTGGATCCCGCGCGCCTGCTGGAGTTGGCGGAGATCGACGCGACGAGGCGCGCCGAAACCCTGACGATCCCCGAGTTTCTGCGGCTGGCGCGGGTCTGGGCGACCGAGCGCTGAACCTCAGCCGGCCTCGGGCCCCGCATCGGCGGGTTCGCTTGGCGGCGTCTCGCTGGCAGCAGGCGCCGTTTCGGCCGGCTTTGCTGTGCGGCTTCGCCGCCGGCGTGGAGCCGGTGCCGAGCCGGTTTCTTCCGTGGCCACCAGCAGGCTTTCGCTTGGACTGTCTTCGGGGTCGATGGTGGTCAAGCCGCCGACGGTATGGTCCTCGATCTCGGGCTGCGGACCCTCGCCGGGTGCGCCGTCCGGTTCCGGCCGGCGACGCGGGCGATCCTCGGCGGCGGCCTCCGAGCGTTCCTCCTCGTCCTCGGACTGCGGTGCGTCTCGCCGTTGCTCCTGTTGGCTGGCGGTCGCAAGCAGCAGGATCCGCTGATAATGCTCGGCATGCTGGAGAAAGTTCTCGGCCATCACGCGGTCGCCGGACGTTTGCGCGTCCCGTGCCAGCGACAGGTATTTGTCGATGATCTGCTGCGGCGTGCCGCGTACCTTCCCCTCTGGTCCCGAGCTGTCATAGACGCGGTTCAGGTTGTTGCCGTTGGACTTGCGATTGCCGCGGCCGCGGGTGCGGTTGGATTTTTGCGTTGATCTCATGGTCCCGATCTGCTCTTGAGCCGGCCGCATGGTGGCGATCTCAACACCGCCGTTGGCCTCAAACGCCAAGCCTTTAGAGCGGTGTGAGCTGCTGCCATGCTGCAAAGGTCCGGCTGACCCCTCGATCAGCAGCGCATTATCGCCGCTCGCCGAACCTCTCTGACGTATAGCCAGAAATCGCGAAGGCTCAACTGCGAATTGGTGGCTTGGTCAAAAATTGTGGCGCGAAGGCCTCGATCACCCGGTTGCGGCCGTCGAAATCCTGACGTGGCGGTATGACCGTCAGCCCTGTGGCCTGCAGAATATGCGTGACGGCCTGGGCCTGGCCTGGCCCGATCTCGAACAGAGTGCGGCCGCCCGGCGCCAGGAGACTGGTAAGATCCGCCGCGATGGCCCGGTAGGCTTCGAGACCGTCTGGTCCCGACGTCAGGGCCGCACGCGGCTCGTGCAGGCGCACCTCTGGCGCGAGATCGGCGATCTCTGGGGCCGCAAGATAGGGCGGGTTCGAGACAACGAGATCGAACGGCCCCCCGGCCCCAGCGGCCCAATCAGTGCGGAGGAAGGCGGCGCGTTCCTGCAGCGCCAGCCGCGCCGCGTTCTCCTTTGCAACCTCCAACGCGGCAGCACTGGCATCCGTGCCCAATCCGCGAGCATGCGGGCGTTCGACCAACAGGCTGAGCAGGATGCAGCCGCTGCCCGTTCCAATATCGAGCACGGTGTCGAATGGCTGCTCGAGGGCCGCAGCCACCAGCCCTTCGGTCTCGGGTCGTGGATCGAGCACGTCTGCGGTCACCCGGAAGTGCCGCCCCGCAAACAGCCGCTGACCGGTGATGTGCGACAGGGGGCGGCGTTCTGACCGTTCGGCAATGGCCCGGTCGAACTGTGTGGCCTGAGCCGTGCTCGGCCGGTCGCGTATCTGCGCCGTGAAGGCGGCGCCGTCGAGGCCGGCGGCCCATCGGGCGATGAGGCGCGCCTCGCGACCGGCATCAGGCACGCCGGCCGCGGCGAGCCGCTGGGCGGCCGGCACCAACCGGGCCGCCCAGCTGTCACTCTGCATCGGCGAGCTTCTCGGCTTGATCCGCTGCGATCAGCGCATCGATGACCTCGTCGAGATCGCCCTCGATGATCTGCGGCAAGCGATAAAGCGTCAGCCCGATCCGGTGATCGGTCACACGACCTTGAGGGAAGTTATATGTGCGGATTCGTTCCGAGCGGTCGCCCGAGCCGATCTGGCCGCGCCGTTCTGCCGCGCGGTCTTCAGCAGCCCGGCGGCGCTCGAGGTCAAAGAGGCGGGCCCGCAAGACCTCCATGGCCCGCGCTCGGTTTTGATGTTGGGACTTCTCCGAGGAGGTCACGACGATGCCCGTTGGAAGATGGGTGATCCGCACCGCCGAATCGGTCGTGTTCACATGCTGGCCCCCGGCGCCGGAAGATCGCATTGTGTCGATCCGCAGATCCGAAGGCGCGATCGCGATATCGATCTCCTCGGCCTCGGGTAAAACCGCGACCGTGGCGGCCGAGGTGTGGATCCGGCCCTGGGCCTCGGTCTCGGGCACCCGCTGGACCCGGTGGACTCCGCTCTCGAACTTTAGCCGGGCAAATACCCCGTCGCCTCTGATGGCCGCCACGATCTCGCGCAGGCCGCCGAGGTCGGAGGCGCTCTCCTCGAGCACCTCGACCCGCCAGCCGCGCAACTCAGCATAGCGGCGGTACATGGCAAAGAGATCTCCGGCAAAGAGGGCCGCCTCGTCCCCGCCGGTGCCAGGGCGGATCTCGAGGATGGCGGCGCGTGCGTCGGCGGCATCTTTGGGCAGAAGTGCGGTGCGCAGATGCGCCTCCGCCTCCGGCAGGGTGGCCTCGATGGCGGTGATCTCATCGCGGGCAAGGGCGGCCATCTCTGGGTCGGAGGCCATGGCCCGGGCCTCGTCCAGCTGTTGTGTGAGCGCGTCCCAGGCGCGGATCGCCTCGACCACATCCCGCATGCCCGCATAATCGCGACTGACCGCAGCGATCTCCGCCGGGTCGGTGAGCTCGGCCAGCCGAGCTTCGAGAAAGGCGTGCCGGTCCAGGATCTCCTGGAGTTTCTCTTTGCCGATCATTCGCCGCGTCTGCCTCGTGCCCGCGCCAAGGTCAAGTCGCCGGCCCTTTGCAGGGGGGGGCAGCCGTGCTCGCGTTTGCTTGAGCGCAAGCCGGTCCGCGAGAGCTTGCCGAGCGTGCGGTATCGGTCCATCTATCGGGTCACGGACGCATCGATCACGGTGCACCGTGCGGGAGACCCCGAGATGTCGCCTAGAATTGCCCGCCGCCTCGTCGGGTTGGCCAGTACCGCGTTGCTTTCGCTTGTTGCCATCACGCCGATCGCCCAGGCTCAGGGCCGCGCGGCGGCGGTTGTGGCCGAGCGGGCGGAATTGCGCGAGATCACCGATACCACGCCGATTTTGGGCCAAATCGTCGCGACGACCGAGAGCCGCGTGGCCACGCGATTGGCGGGCATCGTGCTCGAGGTTCTGTTCGAGGTTGGCGACAGGGTCGAGGCCGGTCAGCCATTGGTGCGTCTCGACCGCGATTTGATCGAAATCAGACGGCGCACGGCGGCCGCGTCGCTCGCTGCTTCGGAGGCCGGGACCAAGGTCGCCGAGGCTCAGCTGCGCCTGGCGATCCAGGCCTTTGAGCGCACCTCGCAACTTCAGGGCTCGACGGCTTTCTCGAAGGGGCAGTTCGACGATCTCCAGGAGAGCGCAGAGCAGGCGCGGAGCGAGCTGTCGCGTGCCGAGGCCGAGGTCGCGGAGGCCGAGGCTGAGCTTGCGCGCGCTGACTACGACCTCAGCCATGCGACGATCTTTGCACCATTTGCCGGCGTTGTGGTCCAGCGCCAGGCTCAGCCGGGCAGCTATATCGATTTGGGCGAGGCGGTCGCGACCCTGCTGGATACGGATACGCTCGAGATCGAGATGAATCTGCCCTCGAAGCTGGTCCCGGCCATTCACGAGGGGCTGGCGGTCGATGTTGAGTTCCAGGCCGGCCAGCGCGTGACGGCCATGGTGCGCAGCATTCTGCCGGTCGAGGCGGTGAACACGCGGACGCGTCCGGTGCGCCTCAGCGCCGATCTCGGCGATGTCGACGGCATGCCGCTGGCCGCAGGCAAGTCTGCCACGCTTCAGGTGCCGGTCAGTGCCCCGCGGCGAGCCCTGACAGTGCCAAAGGACGCGCTGGTTCAGGGACGCGGTGGCTGGATGGTCTTCAGTGTCGAGGATGGCAAAGCCACGCCGCGTCCGCTCAAGCTCGGCCGGGCGATCGGTGAGCGTATGGAGGTGTTGAGCGGGCTCTTGCCCGGTGAGGCGGTCGTGGTCCGGGGCAATGAAAGGCTGCGGCCGGGCCAGCCCGTGAAGGCGCGGGTGATCGGTGAGAACGAGGCAGCCCCAGCCCAACCCCCGGCGCAGACACCACCCTCGCCCCCGGAGCCCTCGGCCGAATCACCGGTGTCCGAGACGCCGGAGGTGGAGGCACCCGTAGCGGCTGCCTCTGGCTCGGTCGCCATAGCGGCCGAGCCAGCGCCCAAAGGTACGCCCGCGGCCGAGACCTCCGCTCCAGCTGGCGGCAGCTGAACCCATGGACTTGATCCGCATCGCCATCGACCGCCCAGTCGCCGTCCTGGCGGCCGTTCTGATGGCGATGATGTTCGGCGTCTTGGCCCTAGCACGTATTCCGATCCAGCTGACGCCCGATGTGCGCAAGCCCGTGATCGAGATCACGACAACCTGGGCCGGGGCCGCCCCGGCCGAAGTCGAGCGCGAGATCGTCAACCCGCAAGAAGAAGAGCTAAAGGGTCTGACGGGCCTCGAGACCATCATCTCGCGCGCCCAGACCGGGCGTGCCCGGATCACGCTCGAGTTTGCCGTTGGCACCAATATGGATCGCTCGCTGCTTCTGGTCTCGAACCGACTGGATAGGGTGTCGGGCTACCCGGATGAGGCAGACGAACCGACGCTCGACACCTCCGGCAGTGACGACAACCCGATCGCCTGGATGATCGTGCGCCGGGCGCTGGACAATACGCGCCCCATGGAGCAGTTCGGCGACTTTGCCAACGACGTGATCGCTGAGCGCATCGAGCGGGTCGAGGGCGTCGCGGCCACCAATGTCTTCGGCGGGGTCGAGCGCGAGCTGCAGGTGGTGATCGACCCGCAGGAGCTGGCGCGCTACCGGCTGACGATCCCTGCGGTTGTCGAGACGCTGAGGCGTGAGAGCATATCGGCCTCGGCCGGTGATCTGGATGAAGGCAAACGACGTTATGTCGTCCGGGCCGAGGGGGAGCTCAACACGGTTGCCGCCATCCAAGAGGTGGTGCTGCGCTCCGGCGCGGGCGGTTCGGCGGATCCTTTTGGACGGGTCTATGTGCGCGATGTCGCCGATGTGCAGTTTGGCTATAAAGAGCCGACAGCCCGCATACGCCAGAACGGCGAGCCGGCCATCGCGGTCAATGCGGTCCGTGAGACCGGCGCCAATGTCATCGAGACCATGCGCGGGATCCGCGCGGCTATAACTGAGTTGCGTAAGGGCCCCTTGCCCGATGCGGGTCTGACCCTGACCCAAGTCTACGACGAGACGATCTATATCGACGGCGCGATAGACTTGGTGATCCAGAACATATGGGTGGGCGGTCTGCTCGCTGGCGGCGTGTTGCTGCTGTTTCTGCGCTCGATGCGGGCGACGTTGGTGATCAGCTTGGCCATCCCGGTCTCGATTGTTGCGAGTTTCGTCGCCATGGCCGCGATGGGACGGACCCTGAACGTCATCTCGCTGGCGGGCATCGCCTTTGCGGTGGGCATGGTGGTCGATGCGGCGATCGTCGTGCTCGAGAACATCTACCGTTTGCGCCAGCAGGGGCTCTCCGCGCCCCGTGCCGCCTATGAGGGCGCGCGCCAGGTCTGGGGGGCTATCCTCGTTTCGGCGCTGACCACCGTGATGGTCTTTATCCCGATCCTGGTGATGGAGCTCGAGGCCGGCCAGCTCTTTCGCGATCTGGCCGTGGCGATCTCGGTCTCGGTTGTGCTGTCGCTTATCGTTGCGGTTACGGTGATCCCGGCGCTCTCCTCGCGGCTGCTCGGCCCGGGGCAGGCGCGCCTGACCGTTCTGCCGTTGCCGATCATCGACCAGTTGGCCTGGCTCTTCGGCTGGCTGGTGCGCGGCTATGCCTGGCTGACGGTCAAGGTCCGTTTGCTGGGCATCCTGGTTGTCTCGGCGGTCACAGGCACGGCGATTTGGGCTGCGGCCGAATACCTGCCAAAGCTCGAATATCTGCCCGAGGGCAATCGCAACCTGGTGTTCGGCGTGATCCTGCCGCCGCCCGGCTACAATCTCGCGACGACGACCGAGATTGCCGAGCGGATCGAGGGCGTGGCCCGTCCCCTTTGGGAGATCACGGATGACGGCACCACAGAACAGCCGGGGATCCGCCACTTTTTCTTCGTCGCCGTACGTGGCACCACCTTTCTCGGCGGGGCGGCGCAGCAACCTGACCGGGTGGCCGAGCTGATCCCGATCCTCTCTGGCCCCATCTTTGCCGAGCCCGGGACTTTCGGTTTCATCAACCAGCGGTCGCTGTTCGGACGCGGGATCGGCGGCGGACGGGCGATCGAGCTGAATGTGCAGGGCCAGGATCTCGAACAGATCCTGGGCGTCGCGCAGCGGGCGGCCGGCAAGATCTCTCAGGCTTTTCCGCGCGAGGAGGGCAACCAGTTCCGTCCCCGACCGGGGCTGGAACTCGGCGCACCAGAGCTGCGCTTGGTGCCCGACCGGGTGCGGCTTGCCGATGCGGGGATCGATGCGCGCACGCTGGCCAGCACGCTGGACGCCTATAACGACGGGCTCCGGCTTTCGGAGATTACGGTTGGGTCAGAGCGATTGGATTTGGTGCTGAAAGGGCATCAGACTACCGGTGATGGCCAACGGACCCAGGATATCGGGGATTTTCCCGTCGTCTCCCCGGATGGCCGGATTCTGCCGATCTCCGCGCTGTCCGACATTGCGCTGACGGCAGGGCCGACCGAGATCCGCCATCGCGAGCGGCTGCGCACCGTCACGCTCGAGCTTCGCCCGGCCGCCTCTATCCCGCTTGAGACGGCGCTCGACATCATGGCCGAGGACGTGGTCGCAGCGCTTGAGGATGAGGGCATGCCGGGTGGAATACGCTTGTCCCTGTCCGGGGCGGCTGACAAGCTCACGCAGACCTGGGAGGCGCTGCAGGTCAACCTGCTGCTTGCGCTTGTGATTGTGTTCCTGGTAATGGCCGTGCTGTTCGAGAGTTTCCTGCTGCCGCTCATCATCCTGATATCGGTGCCCGTTGCGGGCGCCGGTGGGATCGCGGGGCTGGCGGCGCTCAACATGCTCCAGCCCCAGCCGCTCGACATGCTGACCTTGCTCGGCTTTGTCATCCTGATCGGGATCGTGGTGAACAATGCGATCTTGCTGGTGCATCAGACGTTGCATCATCTCCGCGACGAAGGCATGGATGTCGATCGTGCGATCCTCGAGGCCACACGGAACCGGATCCGGCCGATCTTCATGTCGACGCTGACCAGTGTCATGGGCATGCTGCCGCTGGTGCTGTTCCCTGGGGCGGGGTCTGAACTCTACCGCGGCCTGGGCTCGGTGGTGGTTGGCGGTCTGTCCATGTCGGCGGTGCTCACGCTCTTGCTGGTGCCGCCGCTCCTGAAGCTCGCCCTGGGGTTCACCCAGCCGCACGCGCTCGACGAGCCCCAACCGGCGGAATAGTCCTCCCGCGCTGCCCTGTCACAGACCGGTCTGCCGTGCTCGGTTCATTTTTCGCTGGCGCGACGTGAAAATTTCAGCCAAAATTTCATTTGGAGGATCTCTGATGGACGGAATCAAATCCGACAAGGCGGCGATACCCTCGGGTCTGGGCGGGGATCTGCGGAGCTTGCGCAAGGCCCGCGGACTCACGCTCGCCGTTCTGGCGGCCAAGATCGGACGCTCGGTTGGCTGGCTCAGCCAGGTCGAGCGTGGGATCGCCGAGCCTTCGATCACCGATTTGCGCCGTCTGGCCGATGCGCTGGAGCAGCCGATCTCCCTGTTCTTTGGGGCGGCCGATGCGCCCGCGGTCGAGCGTGGTCACATCGTGCGGGCCCGGGCCCGCCGGCGGTTGGGCGCTGCCTCGGCCGGGCTGACCGAAGAGCTCCTCTCGCCCGATCTGTCCGGCAGCTTCGAGATTTTGCGCTCGGTCTTCGAGCCCGGGGCCGAACTGACCACCCCTGAGCGGCGCGAGACCGAGGAGGCCGGCTACATCGTCTCCGGCGTGCTCGATCTCTGGATCGGGCCGACCTGCCACCGGCTCTTTGCCGGCGACAGCTTCCGCTTCGAGGGCGAGCCCTATCGCTGGCGCAATCCGGGTGCCGAGTCCGCCGTCGCGATCTGGGTGATCGCGCCTCCGGTCTATTGAGCCGGCTATGATCGA
>JBCCZI010000054.1:0-27869 GCA_039187815.1 Pseudomonadota bacterium
CCGCGACAGGCTAGGGGATGCGGGTCAGCCCTTCCAGCCCTCCCGCGTCTTCTGGTCGGCCAGGGCGTCAAGGGCGGCGCGGGCGCGTTCGATCAGCAGGTCGCACTCCTCCTCGGTGATGCAGAGCGGCGGCGAGAGCATGAGCGTGTCGCGGGTTGCGCGCATCACCAGACCCTGGGCCAGCGAGAGCTCGCGCGCCTGGACGCCGGTGGCGCCCTCGTCGGGGAAGCGGGTGCGCGTGGCCTTGTCGGCGACCAGCTCCAGCGCGCCGATGAGGCCGGTCATCCGCGCCTCGCCGACCAGCGGGTGATCGGCCAAGGCACGCCAGCGCGGGCCGAGATAGGGGGCGATGGTGTCGCCGACGCGCTCGACCAGTTTCTCCTCGCGCAGGATCCGCAGATTGGCGAGCCCCGCCGCACAGGCCGCCGGATGGCCCGAATAGGTGTAGCCGTGGTAGATCTCGCCCGCCTCGGCCATCAGCGCCTCGGCCACGCGGTCGGCGATCAGCACGCCGCCCATGGGGACATAGCCGGAGGTCATGCCCTTGGCGATCGGCATGAAATCGGGGGTGATGCCGAAGGTCTCGGAGCCCCACCAGTTGCCGGTGCGGCCGAAGCCACAGATCACCTCGTCGGCGACCAGCAGGATCTCGTGCTCGGCGCAGATGCGGGCGATCTCGGGCCAATAGCTCTCGGGCGGGATGATGACGCCGCCTGCACCCTGGATCGGCTCGGCGATGAAGGCGCAAATCCGGTCCTCGCCGATGCGGTCGATGGCGGCTTCGAGCTCGGCGGCGCGCTGGCGGCCAAAGTCCACGGGGTCCATGTCGCCACCCTCGCCGAACCAATAGGGCTGGTGGATGTGCTCGACGCCCTGGATCGGCATGCCCGACTGCTGGTGCATGGCCTTCATGCCGCCGAGCGAGGCCGAGGCCACCGAGCTGCCGTGATAGCCGTTGATCCGGCCGATGAAGATCTTCTTCTCGGGTTTCCCGAGACAGTCCCAGTAGACGCGGGCGAGGCGGAACACCGTGTCGTTCGATTCCGAGCCCGAATTGGTGAAGAACACCCGATTCATCTGCGGCGGCGCCACCTGGGCCAGCGCCTCGGAGAACTCGGCTGCTGCTGGGTGAGTGCATTGGAAGAAGGTGTTGTAGTAGGGGAGGCGCAGCATCTGCTCATGCACCGCATGGGCGATCTCGTGGCGGCCATAGCCCACATTCACGCACCACAGACCCGCCATGCCATCCATGATCCGGCTGCCCTCGCTGTCGGTCAGCCAGACACCATCGGCGGCGGCCAGGACCCGGGCGCCCTTGGCGTTCAGATCGGCGGTGTCGGTAAAGGGATGCCAGTGATGCGCGGCGTCCATCGCCTGGTACTCGGCGGTGGCGCGCAGATTGGGCTGCGTGTTCATCGGGTCCTCACGGGTGGATTGCGGCCGTATTTTGTGATCACAAAATCTGCAGGTCAAGTCTGGGTCGGATGGTCAGCCGCCGCTGATGGTGCGGCGGAGAAGCGCGGCCCCTTGCAGCACATCAGCCCGGATCGCGGCGCAGAGAGCGTCGGTGTCGGCCTCGGCCAGGGCCTGGAGCGCCTCGAGATGAAAATCGGCAAGCACGTCTGTGGCTTGGTCGCCGAGCTCTGCATAGACGCGCCGCATCGAGGGGGCAGTCTGCAGCCAAACGCTCTCGACCAGCGCCAGCAGGGCCGGCGCCTCGGCCGCGGCATAGAGAACGCTGTGAAACCGTGTGTTCGCCGACACATAAGCGCCCGCATCGCCGCGCTCGATTGCGGGCCCGATCTCGGCATCAAGCGCCCGCAGCCGGTCCAATTGTTCGGGTTCGATCCGCCCTGCGGCCCGTCGCGCAAGCTCGGGCTCGAGCAAAGCGCGCGCGGTGAACAGGGCGTCGAGGTCCTCCCCTCCCGGTATCGGCACCGCCACCCGCCCCGTCTCGGTCAGCGCCAGCGCCCGCTCGGCCACCAGACGCCGCACCGCCTCGCGTGCCGGGGTCATGGAGACGCCGAGCGCCTCGGCCACCCCGCGCAGCGTCAAGGCCGTGCCCGGGGCCAGCGCGCCTTCCAAGATCCGGGCCCTCAATATGCGATAGACCATCTCGTGCGCCGTCGCCGATGGGGTCTCGTCAAGATCAACGCTGTCCGTGCTAAGAGGAGCCATTCGCATCGCATCCGGCGCCCCATGGGGCTGGCTGGGGATATTCTGCGGATGCGGGCTCTCTTTTCAACCGGATTGGCCCGTGACATAACCCGCGCGATCTACGCCACAGTTTCCGGAGGCCCCGTGCCCGACGCGCCCGAGACCCACCGCACCGAGCCGGCTTTTCTCTCCTCGGACCCGAGGGCCAGCAGCGCCGATGCCGCGATGTTCGCCGGCGCGCTGTCGTTTTGCCGCCGGCCTTATGCCCGTGATCTGGCGGGCGTAGACGTGGTGGTCGTAGGCGTGCCTGTGGACACCGCCGTCTCGAACCGCCCCGGCTGCCGGTTCGGACCGCGGGCGCTGCGCCAGGCCTCGGCCCAGCTCTCCTGGGCACGCTCCTGGCCCTCGCCGTTCGATCCGTTCGAGCAGCTCTCGGTGGCCGACTGGGGCGACATCGCCTTTGACTATGCCCGCCCTGCCGAGGTTCCCCAGGCGGTCGAGGCGGCGCTGCGTGCGATCCACACCGCCGGCCCGGCGACGCTGTGTCTAGGCGGAGACCACTTCACCACCTATCCGGCGCTCCGCGCCCATTCGGCCCGGCATGGCAAGGGGCTCAGCCTGATCCAATTCGATGCGCACACGGACACCTGGGGATCAGATGAGCGCGAGACCATAGACCACGGCACGATGTTCCGCCGCGCCGCCGAGGAGGGGCTGATAGACCCCGCCCAATCGATCCAGATCGGGATCCGCACGACCAATGACGATCCGATGGGGTTCGAGATCCGCGATGCCAACTGGGTGCATGAGCAGGGCATTGATGCGACCATTGCTGCGATCCGCTCGGTCGTCGGCGACAACCCGGCCTATTTGACCTTCGACATCGATTGCCTCGATCCGGCCTTTGCGCCGGGTACGGGCACGCCGGTCTGCGGGGGGCTGACCACCTGGCAGGCCAAGGAGTGTCTGAGCAGGCTCGACGGCATCCGTTTGGTTGGCATGGATCTGGTCGAGGTGGCTCCCGCCTACGATCATGCCGAGGTGACGGCGCTGGCCGGGGCGACCTTGGCGCTCGAGATGCTGTGCCTCTATGCTCGCATTCAGAGGCCGGCGTGAGCGCCCATCCCGCTGCCGCCGCGGGGGCCGAGGCGATCCGCGCGGCCCGGGCGACCCATCCGGATCTCGCCTGGGCCGAGGTATTTGTTACCGATCTGAACGGCTTGCAACGGGGCAAGCTCGTGCCCATCGAGAGCCTTGACAAAGTCGCCAAGGGCGGGTTGCGAATGCCGGTCTCGACGCTCGGTTTGGATATCCTGGGCGAGGACGTCGCCGGGGCGGGGATCGCCATAGAGCGCGGCGATCCCGATGGGCCGTTGATCCCGGTCCCGGGCGCCATCGGCCCGATGCTGTGGGCGGATCGGCCCACGCTGCAGGTGCCGTGTGTGCTTTGGGAGGGCGATGCGCCGTGCGCCTATGACCCCAGAGCCGTGCTCGGCGCCCAGGTCGAGGCCTTAACGGCGCAGGGTCTGAGCGCAACGATGGCCTTTGAGCTCGAATTCTACCTGATCGATCCGACAGAGCCGCGCCCGCCCATCGACGAACACGGCCGCCGGCTGCCCGAGACCCGCGACCAGATCTACGAGCTGTCGGTCCTGCGCGGCTTTCGAGGGCTGATGGAGGCGATCATCGCTGCCTCTCACGCGCTGGGCGCACCGGCCGAGACGGCGATCGCCGAGTTCGGCGCGGGCCAGTTCGAGCTGAACCTGCGCCATGTGCCCGATCCCTTGGCCGCTGCGGACCACCTGATGGCGCTCAAGCGGGTGATCAGAGGTTGTGCCCGTGGCCAGGGCCTGGATGCCAGCTTCATGGCCAAGCCCTATGGCGAGAAGTCCGGATCGGGGCTGCATGTCCATGTCAGCCTGGCGGATCGCGAGGGCCGCGGGGTGTTCGATGCGGGCGAGGGGCCAGTGCCCGCACCCCGGGCGGGCCATGCGCTCGCCGGGCTGACCGAGACCATGCCCGATGCGATGCTGATCTGGGCGCCGCACCAGAACTCCTATCGCCGGCCGGTGCCGGGCAGCTATGCCCCGATGGTCGCTGCCTGGGGGCTCGACAACCGGGGGGCGGCGCTGCGGATGCCCGAGACTGTGGGGCCAGGCGCGCGCATTGAACACCGCGTGGCCGGTGCCGATGCCAATCCCTATCTGGTCGGCGCGGCCATTTTGGCCGGCATGGTACACGGGTTTGACCGCGGCGCGCCTCCGCCGCCGCCGGTCGCGAGCGAGGCGAAGCCGGATCAGGGACCCGACTTGCCGCTCGAATGGCGGGCCGCCGAAGTGCGCCTTTCGGCTAGCAAAACGCTCCAGGACCGGCTTGGTGCCGAGTTTGTCCGTGTGTTCACAGGGGTGAAACGCCAAGAGCGCGCGAAATTGCTCGCACGGGTGTCGGATGTCGAGTACGAAACCTATTTGAGAACTGTGTGAACAGCGAACGGCCCTGTTCACGCAGAGTGTAGGCGCTATTCTGTGGGGGACGCGCGGCGCGAGTCGCGCTATGGTTGTCACTCTTGGGCAATCTGATACTCTCCGCCTCGGGTTGGACGGGGCAACGCGCAATGGACGGGCCACCGAAGTTTCGGGGGACGGAATGACAGGACTTCTCCGCCGCATGGGATCGGCGTCCTTCCTCGCTCTGATGCTGGCGTTGCCAGCGGGTGAGGCAGAGGCGCAGCGTATCTCGTGTGGCGAGTTCTACGAAGTCCAGGCCGGCGACACGC
This sequence comes from Pseudomonadota bacterium, assembly GCA_039187815.1. Classification (GTDB taxonomy): domain Bacteria; phylum Pseudomonadota; class Alphaproteobacteria; order Rhodobacterales; family Rhodobacteraceae; genus Thermohalobaculum. Next base: position 4,934 of record JBCCZI010000054.1, read on the forward strand.
TGCGCGATATCGCGATCGCAGCCTACCAATCCGGCGTGTTCGAGCCGATTTTCGAGGCCAATCGCAACACGCTGGCAACGCCCTCGCTCCTGTTGGTCGGCCAACGCTTGTTCATTCCGTGCCTTGATGGAACGGGTCCGTCCACGCGGGAATCCTTTGATGCTCAGGCTGTACAGGATCCGCTTCAGGCGCCAGAGCTCAGCGCCAGCACGCTCGCTCTGCCAGCACCGGTGCCCCAGCCGACAGAGGAGGAGCTCTTCGGCGACCTTGAGCAAGCGGCCAACACGACCGCCCAGCCCGAGGCGCGGATCGCCGCGCTCAGCCAGGGCGTGGTCCCGCGCGCGCGCCAGCCCCGCAGTGCGCCAAGTTCCCGCGAATTCGTTCCCCAGACGGATTCGCAGCGCCTGGCCGTGACCGGCCGCACGACCCAGCTTTTGCAGCCCGCGGTGGCGCGGACCGGCCGTGCGGCCCGGGGCGATGCTGGGGCGATAGCGGGCATCCAGCCTGGACTTGTCACCGCCTCTGGCACGCAGCGAGCGGCTGCGGGGCAGCACAGCGCCGGCGCGATTGCCGGGATCCAACCGGCACGCCGCTCTGGTGGCGTGGGTCAGATCGCCGGCATACAGCCCGCGGCATCGGGCCCGGCCTCGCAAACGGTCGCGACCCCGGTCGTCGGTGGCATTGCGGGCATCCAGCCGGGGCGACCGGCCCCGGCTGCCGAAGCCGCTCAACCGACGCCGAGCGCTGCCGAGGCTGCACAACCTACGCGCGAGCCGGCCGTGGTTCTTCTCGGCGCCTTGCCCGTCAGCGAGGCGGCGTCCGACCAGCCTGCCGCGCCCAACCCTGAGCCGGCCGCGACGCGTGACCAATCCGCGACCGCCGCTGCGGCCGCGACCGAAATCATCTCCGGGCTGCAGACCAGCACGGCCGAGCCCAGCGAGACGCCCGATCCGGTGTCGTCGAGGGCGCGGGTTGTGGCCGGCCCCCTCGGGCTCCAGACCAGCCCGCAGAGCGCGCCCAGGCCTCGGCAACAGCCGGCGCCGGATCAGCCGGTTCCCCGGCTGGCCCTGTCGCTCGACCGGGAGCTGTCATCGCCCAATGCACGGATCCTGCCCGATCTGCCGGCACAGGATACGGCGCAACCCTCTGGGACCACCCAGGCGCGCGCCGTGGCGGTGATCACCCCCGGGGCCGAAGACTCAGGCCAGGCGCCCATCCGGCTCTTGTCCGGGCCCTATCCGCCGTTTGCCGGTCAAGCCCTGCCGGACAACGGCATGCTCTCCGATGTCATCTTGCGGGCAATCGATCGGGCGGCCCAAGGGCGCTCGACCCGCGTGTCCTTCATCAATGACTGGAGTGCACACCTCACGATCCTGCTGCCCGACGGGGCTTTCGATGTGGGCTACCCCTGGTTCCGCCCGGATTGTGAGAACCCGGGCCGGCTCGATGCCGAGCTCCGCCAGCGCTGTGCCGATTTCGTCTGGTCTCAGCCGCTGCACGAGATGGTGATCGGCTATTTCGTCGCGACGGACAGCCAGATCGAAGAGGCGCGCGAGTACTCGGCGCTGACGGGGACGCGCATTTGTCGGCCCGAGGGCGAGCCGCTGTTCGACTTGGCGCAGAACGGTCTCGAGCCACCGCGGGTCTCGATCGTCGCGGCCCCGTCGGTGGAGGACTGTCTGACACAGCTGGCCGAAGGCGAGGTCGATGTGGTCAGCCTGGGCGTCGCCGATGCCGAGAGCGCGATTGCCGAGCTGGGCCTCGCCGGGCGCGTGACCGAGCTGCCGGAGCTGGCCGACATCGTCACGCTGCACGCGCTCAGCCCAAAGACGAACCCCGCTGGGCGTGCCTATATCACCCTCGTCAATCGCGGTTTGCGCCAAATGCGGGAGAGCGGCGAGTGGTATGAGGTGGTCGCCCGCCACCTCGCCGGCATCGGGAACTGAGGCTCAGCCCGTCCGCGCCCGCACCATCGCATCGAGCGCAAAGAGGTCCGGATCCTCGACGCCGATCTCTCGCAGATGCGCGACCGTGTTGTGGAGATAGTCGGGGTTCGGCCCGGCGGGCCCGACCGAGGCGGCAATGATCGCGGCCTGGCGCTCGAGGCTGAGGCCGCCGGCATATTGCCGGTGGGTGCGATCGAGCACATAGGCGGTCGCGTCGACGGCGATCCCTTCTGCGGCCGCACCATCGGGATGCAGATCTACCGGACAGCAGAGCTCGATGTAGCTGCGGGTCACCATCTCACGCTCGTGCAGGTAATCGCGGACGGCGTCTTCCTCTGAGGGGGCGATGCGGAAGGCGATGCCCTCGCAGCAGGCCCCGGGTGCCCAGTCCAGCCCCAGAACCAGCCCCGGGCTCTTGGGCGTGCCGCGATAGCGCAGCGACGAGAGCGCAAAGGCCCGGCGATAGCCCCGCAGCGTCGCGCGCCGCCGCTCGGCATAGGCAAAGCCTGGCCGCCACATCAGGGAGCCATAGCCAAAGACCCAGTAGCCGGTGTCCATGCGCTCTCCTCTCACCGACAATAGGCCGCGCCGCTGCGGGCCGCCGTGTCGAAATGGAAATGGTCGTCGTGATAGGCGTCCGAACCGGGGCCGAGCACGGTCTTGAACGGCCCACAAGCGCCCGCGTGCATGCGGGCCAGCAGCCGTCCCTCGGGGCCATTGCCCCAGTCCGTGGCAACGCTGACGGAACGGCCATCGCTCAGGGTCAGCCCGGCGATGTCGATGGCACGGCCGAACCCATGCTCCGAGATCCGTGCGCCCGGTTGGTGGTTGCGGGTCCGGCACGCATAGCTGCCGACCACGCGCAAATGGGTCGGCCGGGCGCCCAATTCGGCCTCGGATGCCGGGCGCAGCACCCCGCTGACCCAATTGGCAAGCGTGCGTGCCGTGCCGCAGGTCAGCCGAGCGGGCGGGCGCAGGTGGACGCCGTCCACGCGCTCGAGCCGCACCGGAGCCGCAATCCCGCAGGGCAGTGTCTCATGGTGGATCGGGTCGAGTTCGTGGCCTTCGAGCCGCAGATCGCGGCACAGGATGGGTTGGGCGCGCGCATCGCCGGCGAGTTGGGGCACGGAGGCTTGAGCCTCGCGGCGTTTGGTGCGTCGCGCTTGGTCCTCGCGCGGTCGGCTGGTCGGGCGGGGGGGCGGCGACGGAGCCCTCTCGGCCATGGGCGCAATGCGCTCGGGACGCTGAGGGCGCGCGGGGGGCTCCGGGCTCGATGCAAAGAGCGGCAGCCGGTGCGGCTGGGGCCCGTCGGGCGGGGCGGGCAGCGGCGGTTGGGTAGCCCGGGCGCTCGGCTCCACATCCTCGACCGACCGCATGGCAGGCTGGTGGGCAGCGATGGGGCCTGGGCGCAGGGGCGGCTGCGGCGCCGCGGCTGGTGCCACCCCCAAAGCCGCCGCCAGGAACAGCGCCGCTCCGCTCACGCTGCCCCGCTGTCGCTGCCATCCCCGTCGCGCCTCGTGGGCACTCGGCCGAAATCCGGGGCATCCGTGTCCTGTCCGGCCTCGACGATGCCCCGCCGAATGGCGCGGGTGCGGGTGAAGTAATCCTCGAGATAGGCTCCGTCCCCGGTCCGAATGGCGCGCTGCAGGGTGAACAGCTCCTCGGTAAAGCGCCCAAGGATATCCAGCGTCGCCTCGCGGTTGTTCAGGAAGACATCGCGCCACATCACCGGGTCCGAGGCGGCGATCCGGGTGAAGTCGCGAAAGCCGGCAGCCGAGTATTGGATGACCTCTCGGTCGGTGACGCGCCGCAGATCATCGGCCACGCCAACCATCGTATAGGCGATGGCATGGGGCACATGGGAGGTGACGGCCAGCACCATGTCGTGGTGCTCGGGTGTCATCTGCGCCGTCTTGGCCCCGAGGCCGCGCCAAAATGCGCCGAGCCGGTCCGCGGCCTCGGCAGGCTGGTCCGGCAGCGGCGTGAGGATGCACCAGCGCCCATCGAAGAGCTCGGCAAAGCCCGAATCGGGTCCCGAATGCTCAGTTCCCGCCAGCGGATGGCCCGGGACGAACACGACGCCCTCCGGCAGATGCACCAGGACATCGGCGATGACCGAGCGTTTGACCGAGCCCACATCGGTGATGATCGCGCCCTGTCCGAGCGCCGGCGCAATCTCGGCCATCACGGGGCCGCAGGCGCCGACGGGCACGCAGAGGACAACGAGGTCCGCACTGTCAGCCGCCGCCAGGGCGCTGGCTTCGATCCGATCGCAAAAGCCCAAAGCGCGGGCCCGGTCCCGGGTTTCGCCAGAGCGGGCATACCCGACGATCTCACCCGCCAGATCGGCCCGGCGGGCGGAATGGGCGATGGACGAGCCGATCAGCCCCAACCCGATCAGGGCGATCCGGCCAAAATGGGGCGAGCTCACCGCTCGGCCTCGAGACCTCGGAAGGCGGCAGCCACGGCACGGCAGGCGCTTTCGTCCCCGACCGTGATGCGCAAATGTCCCGGCAGGCCGTATTCGTCCATACGCCGCACGACAAGGCCGCGGCGCTTAAGGTGGTCATCGACCTCGGCGGTCCGCGCACCGGTCTCGACCAGGATGAAATTGCCGCGGCTCGGCACCACGGTCACGCCCGTGGCCCTGATCTCCTTGCTGAGCCAATCGCGCCAGACCTCGTTTTGGATCGCGCAGTGCTCGACATAGTCGGTGTCGAGGATCGCCGCCTCGCCCGCTGCTAGGGCCGGCGCGCTCACATTGAAGGGACCGCGCACGCGGTTCAGCACGTTGATCACATGGGCAGGCCCATAGGCCCAGCCGAGGCGCAGCGCCGCCAGCCCGTGGATCTTTGAGAAGGTGCGCGTCATCACTACGTTGTCGCGCGCATCGACCAGAGCCTTGCCCGCATCATGGTCCGCATCGCGGACATACTCCGCATACGCCGCGTCCAGCACCATAAGGGCGGCCGGGGGGAGCGCATCGGCCAGCCGCTCGAGATCCGAGGCGGCGACCATGGTGCCCGTCGGATTGTTGGGATTGGCCAGGAACACAAGCCGGGTGCGCGGGGTCAGCCGCTCGATCAGCGCGTCGATATCGGCCGTCAGGTCGCGCTCGGGCGCCGTGACGGGGGTCGCCCCGGCCGCAAGCGTGGACAGCCGGTACATCAGAAACCCGTGCTGCGAATAGAGGACCTCGTCCCCGGCGCCTGCATAGGCCTTGCAGAGAAGGGCGATCAGCTCGTCCGATCCCGCGCCGCAGGTGATCCGTTTGGGGTCGAGCCCGTGCGACCGGCCGATCGCTTCGCGGAGCGCGCGGTGCCCGCCATCGGGATAGACGGCCAGTGCGCCAGAGGCCTCGCGATAGGCCTCGATGGCCTTGGGCGACGGGCCGAGCGGGTTCTCGTTGGACGAGAGCTTGATGACCCGGTTGGCGCCATGCGCATGGCTGGCCCCGCCCACATATGGGGAGATCTCGAGCACGCCGGGGCGCGGCTGGATGGTCGGGTGGATGCTCATGCGCTTGGCCTCAGTTGGGATACCGCGCTCATTTAGCCCGAGCCTTCGAGCGATGGAAGGCCGGTCAGGCATCGGGCTGGCAAAGGCTTAGCCCGAGCCGCTGCCCGCAACGATGCGCAGGGTCGTGCGCCCGGTCGCCGGTTTGGGCGCCGGCGCGGGGCGCAGCCCCTCCAGCACCCGCAAGGGCGCGCGCGCCGCCTCCTTCAGCCCCGATTTGGGCGTAATGAAGACCAGGCGAGCCGCCTCTACGATGGTCACGCCCGCCAGGCGCTGCACATCCAGGCGCTGCCCGAACCGCTCGAGCACCGGGCCCGCCCGCAGCCAGAACCGCGCCTGGCTGGGCGGCATGTAGAGCGCCGCCTCGGTGCGCTCGGGCGTGAAGCCATGCTCGACCAGCGTCGCCTCGAGCTGGCCCGCCGAATAGGGCCGGCCATAGCCAAAGGGTGTCGCATCCCGCCGGGCCCACAGCCCCGCCCGGTTGGGCGCGAGGAAAATCGCCCGTCCCCCGGGAGCAAGCACCCGTCGGATCTCTTCGAGCAAGGCGTGAGGGCGCTCACAGGTCTCGAGCCCATGGGCCACCAGGATCCGGTCGGCAAAGCCCTTGGGCAGGGGCCACAGCGTCTCTTCGACCAGGGTCGAGAGGTTCGGGCCCTCCTGCGGCCAGGGACAGACCCCCTGTTGGGAGGGCATGAGGCAGAGCGTGCGCGCGGCCTCCCCCATAAAGGGCCGCAGAAACGGCGCGGCAAACCCGAAGCCCACCACCGACATGCCCTTGACATCGGGCCAGACGGCGCGCAGACGCTCACGCAAAGCGCGCTGCGCCATGCGCCCAAGCCCAGTGCCGTAGTAGAACTTCCTCAGATCGACGACGTCGAGATGCATTGCGTCTCCGCTGCGATTGCGCGAGGGTCGCACCGGCCCCGCCAGGGATCAAGCCCAAGCCGCCCGAGAGGATGTCATGCCCGCCGAGATCGTCACCATACCGTGCCTCAGCGACAACTATGCTTATCTGGTGCGTGATGCGGCCAGCGGTCAGGTGGCCGTGGTCGATGCGCCCGAAGCCGGGCCGATCATCGCGGCGCTCGAGGCGCGGGACTGGGGGCTCGACCAGATCTGGGTCACGCATCACCACGGCGATCACACCGACGGCGTCGAGGCGCTGCGCGAGCGCTTTGGGGCCAAGGTCGTGGGCCACGGCGCCGACAGCGCGCGCCTGCCGCGCCTGGACGCGGCCGTGACCGAGGGCGACAGCGTCAGCCTCGGCGAGACCACCGCGCAGATCCTCGATGTCTCGGGCCACACCATCGGGCACATCGCATTCTGGCTCGAGGCGGATCAGGCGGCCTTCACCGCCGACAGCCTGATGGCGCTTGGCTGTGGTCGGGTTTTTGAGGGCACCCATGCGATGATGTGGGAGAGCCTCTCGAAGTTCGCGCCGATGCCGGATGAGACACGGATCTATTCGGGCCACAACTACGGCAAGGCGAATGGGCGGTTTGCCCAGTCGATCGAGCCGAAGAATGCCGCGCTGGCGGCGCGCCTCGACCGCATCGCCGCGGCTGATGCATCCGGCGAGCCGATCGTGCCCTCGACCCTGGCCGAAGAGCGCGCGACCAACCCGTTCCTGCGGGCCGTCGAGCCGGAGGTGAAGGCCCTGGTCGGACTCGCCGGCGGCGATGATGCGGCTGTGTTCGGAGAGATCCGCCGCCGCAAGGACCGGTTCTGAGCCATGGGTGCCCTGCGCGGGCGACGGCTGGGCCTCGCGCTGCACTGGCTGACCGCGGTGTTGGTGGTGGCCGTTGCGGTGGCGAGCGATCCTGGGACCCAGCGCGTTCTCGGCGGCCTCTTGGCGCTGGTGGGCGGGGCCTTTGTGCTCCGGGCCGTCCTGGTCGGTGCCCTATCGCCTGTGACACCGCGGATGCGCGGCTGGGCGCGGGCGGCGCATTTGGGGCTCCACCGGGGGTTACTCGTGGCGTTGGCCGGCCTGATCGCCACCGGGTTGCCCATCGGCATGGCGGGCCCTGGGGTTGCCGAGATGGTCGGGCCGGGAGATCCGTGGCTCGCCCTTTGGCACAGCCGCTTCTTTGCGCTGACGTTCGCCTTGGCGGCGGGCCACCTGGTGTTCAACATCTGGCGGGGAGCGGCGCTCGGCGAGCGCCCCTTTGCCGCCATGCTCCCCAAAGTCTAGCGCCGAGCGCTGGTCCGGCGTCACGTCTTGGCCAGGCGATCGAGGACCTGTGCAAGGCTCGCCTGCCACGGGCGCATGGTCCAGCCGAACACCTGCTCAAAGCGCAGGCAATCCAGGGTAGAGTTGGCGGGCCGTTGCGCCTTGGTGGGATAACCGCTGGTCGGGATGCGCTCGATTGCCGGTGCGCGGAACAGCAGGCCGCGGGCCACGGCCCCCTCAAACACCGCGGTGGCGAAATCGGCCCAGGTCGTCGCGCCCTGGCCTGCCAGATGGTAGGCACCCCAGGCCGGCACATCGGCTGGCGACTTGGCCAGTTGTGGCGCAGCCCTCAGGCAGCCCGCGGCGATGTCGAGCGCCGAGGTCGGCTGTCCATGCTGATCCGCCACGATCCGCAGGCCCTCGCGCTCGGCCCCGAGGCGCAGCATGGTCCGCACGAAGTTGGCACCCCATGGGGCATAGACCCAGGCCGTGCGGATTATCGCCGTCCTCGGATGGGCGCTCAGTGCGGCGTGCTCGCCCGCAAGCTTGCTCGCGCCATAGGCGCCGAGCGGCCCCGTTGGTGCATCGACGGCGTGAGGCCCCGCCTGATCGCCAGGAAACACGTAGTCGGTGGAGAGATGGATGAGCGCGGCCCCGGCCTCGGCCGCGCCGCGTGCAATCTCGCCCACCGCGGTGGCGTTGATCTGATGGGCGAGCGCCGGTTCATCCTCAGCCCGATCGACCGCGGTGTAGGCGGCGGCGTTGATCACGACTGAGGGCCGCTCTGCGGCGATGGTTCGCGCAATCCGTGCGGTTTCGGTCAAATCCAGCGCATCGCGGCCGAGGAACCGTGTGCCCTCGGGCGCTGCTTCGGCCAGTGCACGGGCGACCTGACCGGTGCGGCCGATCACCAGGATCATGCGCTGAGGCCCAAACGCTCGCCCCCATAGCGGCGGGCGCGGATGCCCTCCCACCAGGGCCGGTTGGCGAGGTACCAGTCCAGCGTACCGGCAAGGCCGCTCTCAAAATCCCGCTCGGGCGTCCAGCCGAGTTCCGCCCGGATCCGGCCCGCATCGATGGCATAGCGCGCGTCATGCCCCGGGCGGTCGGTCACGAAGGTGATCAGCCGGTCATGCGGCGCGCCCTCTGGTCTCTGTTGGTCGAGAGCCGCACAGATGGCGCGCACGACCGCGAGATTGGTGCGCTCCGCATCGCCGCCGACGCAATAGCTCTCGCAACGGGCACCGCGCGCAAGCACGGCCCGCAAGGCCCGCGCATGGTCCTCCACGTGGAGCCAGTCGCGGATGTTGGCGCCCGTCCCATAGATGGGGAGCGGCCGCCCCTCGACCGCCGCGATCACCATCACAGGGATCAGCTTCTCCGGGAACTGCCAGGGGCCGTAATTGTTCGAACAGTTTGAGGTCACGACATCAAGGCCATAGGTCTCGCCCCAGGCGCGCACCAGATGGTCCGATGCGGCCTTTGACGCCGAATAGGGCGAGTTTGGCGTATAGGGCGTGGTCTCGGAGAACGGCGCATCCTCGGGCCCGAGCGAGCCAAAGACCTCATCGGTCGAGATGTGGTGGAACCGGATCGGGCGACCCCCGCGGCGCACCGCCTCGAGCAGGGTGAAAGTCCCGGTCACATTGGTCTCGAGAAACGCCGCCGGGCCGTCGATCGAGCGGTCCACATGGCTCTCGGCCGCTAGGTGCATGATCGCGTCGGGGGCATGCTCCTCGAGCACCTGCGCCACCAGTGCGGCGTCGCAAACATCGCCCTGGACAAAGCTGTAGGCAGGGCTGTCCGCGGCCTCCTCCAGCGCCTCCGGAGTGGCTGCATAGGTCAACTTGTCGAGGTTCACCACCGTCTCGCCCGAGCGGACAAGCTGGCGGATCACCGCCGAGCCGATGAAACCTGCACCGCCGGTCACCAGGATGCTCATGGGGCGTCTCCGAACGGGTTGGTCCAGGCGGCGAAACGGGGCGCTGCGGCGTCCTTGGCCGACAGCATCGGCGCGCCCTCCCGGGGCCAGGGGATGGCGAGATCCGGATCATCCCAGGCGACTGCGCCGTCGGCCTCGCGGCTATAGGGGGCGTCGACCTTATAGAGCACCTCGGCGCCGGGCGTCAGCGTGACGAAGCCGTGCAAAAAGCCGCGCGGCACCAAGAGTTGCGCGCCGTTCCCGGCCGAGAGCTCGAGCCCGAAATGCTGGCCATAGGTGGGCGAGCCCGGGCGCACATCCACCCCCACATCCCAGACCGCGCCGACGGCACAGCGCACCAGCTTGGCCTGCGCAGAGGGGGGGGCTTGGTAGTGCAGGCCTCGCAGGGTCCCCGGCTCGGCCGAGCGCGAATGGTTGTCCTGCACCCAGTCATAGTGCAGGCCCTCCGCCTCGAAGGCCGCCCGGTTCCAGACCTCGGAGAAAAACCCGCGGGCATCGCCATGGCGCACCGGGCGCACGATGATCAGGTCGGCGATCGGGGTTGTCTCGAACATGGGGCCTCCTGCGTCTGGCCGGTCTCCTGCCACAGAATTGGGGCCGGATGAAGGGGCCCCAGTGGTCGCCGGCCGCATGTCGCCGAGAAGAATGCAGAGCGTTTAAGACAAACTTAAGATGTTTTGCGCAAGGTTACCCCAGCGCCAACTGTGCGGCCGGGTTCCTCCGGCCCCGGGGCGGCGGGCGGTCCGCGCCCGCCCGCGTCCCGCAAGCGCTGCTCATCCGAGACCCCGGACCCAAAGCCGTCCCAGCCGAGCGCGGGACGCCCCCAGCCATGGAGACTTACATGCCCGGAACGGTGAAACTTTGGTGGCATGACGGCTCGACCCTCGATGTCCGCAGCCATCCGACGCCGCTGATCAACGAGCCCGAGCTCGGTTTCGAGACCCTGTCGGTCGGCACCTCGGCCGTCGCCTCGAACCCGGCGCCCGAGGACGCCCATGTGGCGGTGATCGAAACGCCGGTGCCGGTCCGCTACCGCGTCCTGCGACCGGGCGACAACGGCAGCGCCTCGGATCCCGAGGCCAAACCGCTGCAGGTCACAGCCCAGGCGGTCGCCACAATCGGCATCGAGCCGGGCTACGTGCTGTCGTTGCGTGAGGAGGTCTGAGCGCATGTTCGGCGGATTTGGACCTCAGCCCTGCTTCTCGGTCTTTGGGCCGGGCTTTGGCGGCGGCGTGGGTGGCGGTGGCGGCGATGTCACGGTCAACCAGACGATCACCGAGATCACGGCCTCGGGCCTCTCCGAGGATGCGGGCCAGGTGCTGACCGAAGGCACCGATGGCGGCGCGTTGCTGCTGGGCGATGACATCCGGGCGGCGCTCGACACGACGCTCGGCGGCATCGATTGGCGCCAGGCCGAGGCGGAGCGGCTGCTCAGCTACAACGTGGCGACCCGCACCGTCGGCATTCTGGCCGGCACCGGCGTGGCCTTGCCGCTGGCGACCACGGCCGATGCGGGCCTGATGTCGGCTGCGGACAAGCAGGCGCTGGCGGCGGCGACGGGGGGCACCGGCGGAATGGCCGTCGAGATCACCCGCAACGACATCACGGCGACCTCGATTGATGCGGGGCTGGCCACCATCCGGACCACGGGCTTTGCGAGCCCGGGTGACGGCGGCGGCGGTCTCTATGTCCGTGCGGCCTCGGAGCCTGCGCATGATGCCAAAGTGCAGTCGGCGGATGGCGCCTGGTGGGCGCTGGCGCCCCAGGACGGGCGGATCAATGTGCTCCAACTTGGCGCGCAGCGGACCCAAGACGGCTCGGCCCCCTCGGTCGACGCCTATGCGGCCTTTGCATCGGCCATCGACGCCGCGGGCCTGTTCCAGACCGGCACCCAAGGTGTGGCGCTCGAGGTTGCGGTTCCTCCGGGGCGGTACCTGATCGGCCAGACGCTCGAGCTTCGCTCGGCCGTTCGGCTGGTGGGTCAGGCCTCGACGGGCATTGTCAAGGGCTGGGCGGTGCAGCTCGACTTCCCCAACATCGCCGGCATCGTGGTGCATGACGCGCGCTCGATCGGCACGGGCAGCAGCTTTGAGAACCCGGACAATGCGCAGACCACGGCAGCCGGTGGCGCAGCGATCGAAGGTCTCTTTCTCCGTGCCCCCGATGCGGACAACGGCTTCGATGTGAGCAAGCCGGGCATCCGGATGCATGCGCGGTGCTTGATCCGCGATGTCCATGTGGGTCAGTTCGCGGGCCATGGGGTCCACATCGAAGCGGATGTGAGCGCCACGGCCACCAATGCCAACACCTGGAACATCTTCAACCTGACGACCAGCTTCAACGGCGGCTCGGGCATCTTCGTCGCGGGCGATGATGCCAATGCGGGCCAGGCCTTTGGGTTGGATATGACGACGAATGGGCGCTACGGGATCGAGGATCGCTCGTTCCTCGGCAACCATTACTTTGGCGTTCACACCCAGGCCAACGGCACGCGGACCTCGGGCAAGGACCTCTCGACCAGCATCGTCACCCAGGGTGGTGCGACCTATTCGGCGGCGATCGGTGCGTCCGAGGCCGACTTGGTGGCCACCCAACCCGGCACCAACGAGGCTGTCTGGCGCCAGGATTACTCGACCACCTCGGTCGATTCGAATCTGGCTCCGGCTTGGGCGTCGGGTCAGCCTGTGGGCACCTATGTCCACGGCGGCGCTGTGCTGGCGGATGGACCGGTCAACCGGACCATCTTCAGCGGGCTCTACAATGAGCAGAACCAGAGCTTGCCCGTCATCGATCACCGGGTGACCGTAATCGGCGGGTTGATCGGTGCTGTGGCCCAAGGCTCGAACGGTCCGGGCTATGTCCAGTCCGGCGGTGATTTCGACCCGACGACGACGCTGCGCTTCCTCGAGGCGGACGATGTCGAGTTCAGCATCCGCGACCAGGCGACCCAGGTGCTGAACATTATGACCAGCGGCACTCCGGACGGGCTGCGGCTGAAATACGACACAGCGTTTTCGGGCGGTGCGGTCAACTGGAAGGTGCGCTTTGACGCGGATATCTCCCAGTCGTTCACGCTGGACGAGACCTCGGTGACGTTCGGGCGTCCCTCGGCGGTCGGACGCGGGCACACCTATTTCCGCCAGGGCGCTTTCCACGGCAACGAAACGCACGGCCGCCAGATCCTGTTCCACGACGATGCGCGGGCGGATCGGGACCACGGCGCGGGAGATCTGGTGTTCGACAGCGGGCCTGCAGTGGCGGCCCCGATCGGTTGGCTGTGGCTCTCGCAGCATGACGCCGATGGTGTGGCGGGGACGGCGCGCGCGCTCTGGCAGGTGCCGACGCTCGATGGCGCCGTGACGCTGCCGGCCTTCGACACGGCCGGTTTGGCCTCCGAGGGAGCAGCCGGGCACACGGGCACGCTGGCCTATCGCTCGGATGTGGCGGCGCCGGTCTTCTCGGACGGCTCGGCCTGGCGGGACATGCGCGCCCTGCGGGTGGTGCAGAAGACGAGCAATGCCACGCTGGCGGCCGATGAGGCCTTTGCCCTCCTGCGCTTCACCGGAGCGGGGGCCCAGACGCTCACCATTCCCGCCGGCGCCATGGCGGTGGGCGAGCAGGTGAGCCTCGTGCGCTCGGGCGCCGGCACGCTGGCCATTGCGGCCGGGGCCGGTGTGACGCTTGAGAGCGAGCTCGGCCTCGCCCTCCGCGCCCAGCATGCCGTGGCTAGCCTGATCTGCGTCGCCCCCGACACCTATGTCGCGGTCGGTGCGCTCGGGACCTGATCCGGCGCCATTTTGGGGCTCAGACGCCCGTCCCGGAGGTCTCCGGGGCGGGCGCACGCGCGGCCCAATCCGCCAGCATCAGCGCTGTCCACAGCCGGTCCGCATGGTCGGCGCGACCGCGGCGATGGGCCTCCCAGGCGGCCCGGATCGGCGCGGCATCGACCCCCAGCCCCGGCCAATCGGTGCCGGAGATCAGATCGCCCGCCCAGTCTGAGAGCGCTCCGCGCAGCCAGCGCTCGATGGGGATGGCAAAGCCCTGTTTCGGACGCTCCATCACCTGGCTCGGCAGGCGCTCGTCCAACATGGCGCGCAGCACCCGTTTGGTCCGTCCGCCCGCCAGCTTGAGCGGCGGGGCCAGGCGAAACGCCGCCTCCACCACCCGGTGATCGAGGAAGGGCACCCGCACCTCGAGCGCATGGGCCATCGAGGCGCGGTCGACCTTGGTCAGAATATCATCTGGCAGATAGGTCTGCAGATCCAGCGCCTGCATCCGCTCGACCGCGCTCAGGCCCGGCCAGTCCGGCGCGGGTAGGTCCGGCGCATCGTCCCGCGCCCATTGGGTGACCATGGCGCCATAGGCCGCCTCCATGCCCTCCGCCGTCAGCAGCCCGGCCAGCTTGTGGAGCCGCCGCGCCGCCCCGCCGAGCCCCGCGGCGCGCCCGGCGCGATCGGCCAACCCGGGCGGCAAGGCCCGCAACGCCGTCCCCGCCGCCCGCCGCACGGGCCGCGGCCAACGGGTGCCCTCGAGCGCTGCATACCAGCGGTGGCGGTTGTAGCCGGCAAAGAGCTCATCGCCCCCATCGCCCGACAGCGCCACGGTCACATGGACGCGCGTCAGCTGGCTGAGCAGCCGGGTCGGCACCGACGAGCTGTCGCCAAAGGGCTCGTCATAGACCGCACCCAAACCGGGCACCGCGGCGAGGCAGGCGGCCTCATCGACCTCGAGTTCGGTGTGGCATGTGCCGAGATGGGCCGCCACAGCCCGCGCATGGCCCGCCTCGTCATAGCCGCGCTCGGGCGAGCCGATCGAGAAGCTGTGCACCGGATCGGGGCTCGCCTCCTGCATCAGCGCTGTGATCAGCGTCGAGTCGATCCCGCCCGACAGGAAGGCGCCGAAGGGCACATCCGAGATCATGCGCCCGCGCACCGCCTCGGCGAGCGCGGTCTCGATCAGGGCGCAGCCCTGCTCGGGATCGGTCACCCGCGGGCCGGAGAGCGCCGTCTCGAGCCGCCACCAGCGCGCGATCCGCGGCGCCTCGCCGGCGCGCAGGCGCAGCAGGCAGCCGGGCTCGAGCTTACCGATCCCTTGGTAGATCGATCGCGGCGCGCGGATATAGCCAAGCCGCAGATAGTCCGCCAGCGCCGCCGGATCGGTCTCGGGCGCGGGCGCCACCGCCAAGATCGCCTTGAGCTCGGAGCCGAAGCGGAGCGTCTCGCCCTCGACCTGCCAATAGAGCGGTTTGATGCCGAGCCGGTCGCGCACCAGGGTCAGCTCCCGCGCCTCGCGGTCCCAGAGCGCAAAGGCGAACATGCCGATGGAGGCCGTCAGCGCCGCCTCGAGCCCGCGCGCCGCGATGGTCTCGAGCAGCGCTTCGGTGTCGGAATGGCCGCGCCAGGGATGGCCGGGCAGGGCGGCGCGCATGGCCGCGCCGCTGTAGATCTCGCCATTATAGCAAAGCACCCAGCGTCCGCAGGCCGAGACCATGGGCTGTGCGCCTGCGGGGCTGAGATCCTGGATCGCGAGGCGCCGATGGGCGAGGCCGATCCCGGCCTGTGCATCCACCCATTCGGCCGCCGCATCGGGGCCGCGATGGGCCAGCGCCGCCCCCATGACCGCTGTGCGCTCGGCGAGTGCGGAGGAGGAGCCGAACAGCCCGGCTATCCCGCACATCGCGGGCCTGCAAGCTGATCATAGAGCGCCAGATGGCGGGCCGCGACCGCCTCGACACGAAAGGCGCGCTCGGCCAGCCGCCGGCCGGCCGCACCCATGGCGCCTATCCGGGCCGGATCCGCGAGCAGGGCGGCGATCGCCTCTGCCAGCGCACCGGCATCGCGCACGGGGACCAAGAGACCCGTCTCGCCCGGTTCGATCGCATTGCGGCATCCGGGGGCATCGGTGGTCACCACCGCCCGGCTGGCGGCGGCGGCCTCAATCAGCGCCTTGGGCATGCCCTCTCGGTAGGACGGCAGCACCACCAGCGTCGCGCGGGCGAGGCAGGCGGGTATGTCGTTGCGGTGGCCCCAGAACTCGACCGTCCCCTCGGCGCGCCAGGCGGCCTCGGTCTCGGGCGGCACACAGGCGGGGTTGGCCGGATCGGGCGCGCCCAGATAGGCAAAGCGGGCCGCGATGCCGCGGGCGCGCAGCCGCCGGGCCGCCTCGACGAACTCCGCCGCCCCTTTGTCGAGCAGCATGCGCGCGGGCATGACCACCAGCGGCGGGTCGTCGGGGGTGGCCTCGGGGTCGAAACGGGCGAGATCGGTGCCCGAGCCGCGGATCATGGTCACACCAGCACCGGCGCGCACGCCGAGGCCCTCGATGGTCGCGCGGTCGTCGGTGTTCTGGAAGATGGCGGCCACCTGCGGCCGGTTGAGGCCAAGCCGGAGCAGCGGGGCCATCATCGCGCGCACCAGGCGGGCCTTGGCGCCCTCGGCGATGAACAGAAAGCCGAGGCCCGACAGCGCCGCCACCACGCCCGGCACGGGCGCGAGCCGGGCGGCCAGCGCACCGAACAGCACGGGTTTCAGCGTCACCAGATGCACCACATCGGGGCGGAGGCGCCGGTAGAGCCGGGCGAGGCGGGCGATCGTCGCGAGATCCCGCAGCGGCGCGATCCGGCCGCGGCCCATCTCGACGGCGGCATGGCCAAAGCCCTCGGCCCAGATGGCGGCGACCGCCTCGGCGGGCTCGGGCGGGGTGACCAGCGTGACGCGCCAGCCGGCCCGCGCCGCCGTGCGCCCGATCTCGAGCCGGTGCGACAGGAAAAAGGCGGGGTCGTTGACGACCATCACCAGGTGCGGGCCCATGGGCTCAGAGGCCCCAGACCGTCAGATCGGGGCGCAGGCGCGTCCGGTCGAGCGCCGAGCGCACATCGACCAGCACCCCGCCCGGGCGCACCATGGCGGCAAGCTGCTCGGGCGCCTGGCGCCAGAGAGCATGGGGCACGGCCAGGATCAGCGCATCGAGATCGGCAAAATCGCTCTCGGGCGCCAGCGTGAGGCCAAGCTCGGCCGCCACCGCCTCGGCGCCTGCCAGGGGCTCGGCCACCGCCGTGTCGAGCCCAAAACCCGTCAGCTCGGCCAGGATGTCCGGCGCGCGGGAATTGCGCAAATCCGGCACGTCCTCTTTGAAGGTCAGGCCCAGCAGACCGACCCGCGCCGCCCCCAGATCGGTGCCCGCCGCCACCATGAGCTTCAGCGTCTTTTGCGCAACAAAGGCGCCCATGCGGTCGTTGATGCGCCGGCCGGCCAGGATGACTTCGGGGTGATAGCCCACCGCCTCGGCCCGCGCGGTCAGGTAATAGGGATCGACCCCGATGCAGTGCCCGCCGACCAGCCCGGGCGAGAAGGGCAGGAAGTTCCATTTCGTCCGCGCGGCGGCCAGCACATCCGCCGTCGGCAGGGCCAGCCGCTCGAAGATGATCGCAAGCTCGTTCATCAGCGCGATGTTCAGATCGCGCTGGGTGTTCTCGATGACCTTGGCGGCCTCGGCGACGGCGATCGAAGGCGCCTCGTGCACGCCTGCCGGTATGATCGCACGATAGGCGGCCGAGACACGGGCGAGGGTCGCTGCATCCTGGCCGGCCACCACCTTGGTGATGGTCTCGAGCCGGTGGGTCTTGTCGCCCGGATTGATCCGCTCGGGCGAATAGCCGAGCGCGAAATCGGTGCCGGCGCGCAGGCCCGAGGCGGCCTCGAGCGCCGGCCCGCAGATCTCCTCGGTCGCGCCCGGAAAGACGGTGGACTCAAAGACCACCACAGCGCCGGGGCTGAGCTGCGGCCCGATGGTCGCGCAAGCCGCGCGCAGAGGGGCGAAATCCGGCCGCCGCTCGGCATCGATCGGGGTCGGCACGGTGACCACAAACAGCGTGGTGCCAGCCAGATCCGCAGGACCGTCGGTGAGCGTCAGCCGCGCCTCGGCCAGCGTTGCCGCATCGATCTCGCCCGTCTCGTCGTGCCCAGCGCGCAGCGCCGCCACCCGGGCCGCTGCGATGTCAAAGCCCACCGTGGGAGCCACGCGCGCAAAGGCCACCGCCACCGGCAGCCCCACATAGCCGAGCCCGATCACCGCGATCCGTTCCGACAGCGCCATATCCGCCCCTTTTCCCCGGCCGGTTTGGCGGGGTGCCGGGGCCACTGTCAAGCAAAGGGATGAACGAGCGCTTGCGGGCTCAGTCCTCGCGCAGCTCCGCCTCGAGGCCCGAGAGGCTGAGAATCGTCAACCGCCGCCCCTCGCGCTGGGTCAGCCCCAACCGGCGCAGGCGCGAGAGATCTCGGCCCACTGCCTCGCGCTGGCCAAAAATCGCATCCGCCAGCTCCTGTTGCGTGGGCAGCGGGTCGATCACGCCCCGGTCCCCGCCGGTCTCGCGCGTCCGCGCCAGAAGCTCGGCCACCAGACGCTCCCGCGCGCTCATGGTCGTGATGTCGAGCAGTCGGCGCGAGAGCACCCGCACCCGCCGCGCGAGATAGGTCAGGAAGGCCCGCATCACATCGGTGTTCGTGTCGATCAGGCGGTTGAAGCGGGTCACGGTGATGCGCGCCACCCGCGTCTCGGTGATCGCGGTGACATTGGTGGAGCGCGCGCCCCCGTCGATCGCCGCGATCTCGCCCACACAGGCGCCGGGGCCGAGATCGGCGAATTTCACCTCGCGACCCGTGCCGGTGAAGGTCGAGGCGCGCACGCGGCCCGCCAGGATGAAGAACACATCGCCGCCCGCATCTGCATCGCCGATGATGGGCGCGCGGGGCGGATAGACCGCCTCGCTCCACTCGGCCGCCAGGGCCGCAAAGCCACCGGGGCCGCAGGCCTTGAGCGTGGTGCCCTCGGGCAAGGCCTTCCAGGTGTCGTCCATCTTAACCTCCGCCCGTTTGTCTTCACCCTTTCTTATCCTTCACGGAATGTTAACCCCATTGGCCGAAGCTGATCCCACGTCTCGGGTTGTGGGGTGCACCGAACACGTTCCCCTCTGACGGTTCCGGAAGCTCCGGACAGCCCGATCTGGTGGCAGTGTGGCCACTGAGGACAATTGGCGCGCGGCTCATCTGGTGGTCGTGGAGATATGCGAGCCTCTTGTCGGACGTAGACGAAGTTGTGTGTTGCCTTTTCCCATGCGTTGCGTCTGGCGGCCGGTCCCACCCCCACGGGACCGGCAACCCAGATTCGCATGGGATGCACCACAGGGCGGAGGGAGCGCCGCCCTAGAGGGTCCGCCTGCAGCGACATCGCGCGGGCGGACCCTGCTTTTTTTTGGTGTTGGTGATCCCAGAGACGGCGCTCCAGGCCAAGCCAGCGCGCCGCCACCACGGCGCATTTTGAACTCCGCCCCGGTGTTGAGAGGCGTCAAGAGAACCCACCGGGTGCTTGCGCCTTGCGGTTCGGACGACATGCGCCGGTGACGTCGGCAAGCCTGGCCAAACGCTCTCGGCGGCCCTGTCCGAAGGCCCAAGCCCTTTCTCAACACACCCGAGGGGTCGCATGCAGCGATGGCCTGAACCGGCGGGCCAATTCCACGACGCCGGGCCGTCTGGGTTCAGACCAGGCCGCGCAAGTCCTGGTCGGGGTTGGCAAGCGCCTCGGGGTCGGGATGCTGTCCTGCCTCGAGCCAGCGCTTGCCGGTCATATAGGCCTTGGGGTCCGATACGGCGTCGATTGCCACGAAGGCCGCCCCCCGGAAATACCAGAACGAGCGCCCGCTGGGGCGGCTGCCCGGCCGCTCGATCACCCGCGTGTGGTCGGTCGAGAGCCCGGCGATCTGCAGTTTGGCATCGTACTGGTCCGACCAGAACCAGGGATAGGGGCGATAGGGCGCCTCGGCGCCCAGCATCGCCCGGGCCGCATGCGCCCCCTGGTCAATCGCGTTCTGCACGGACTCCAGCCGGATGCGCCCATCCTCCCACGGAAAGCTCGCGCAGTCGCCGGCCGCATAGATCGCCGCATCCGAGGTGCGGCACTGCGCATCGACGGCGATCCCGTTCTCGACGCGGAGCCCCGCGCTCTCGGCGAGCCCCGTGTCCGGCGCGATGCCGATCCCGACGATGGCGAGGTCGATCTCGAGCCGCTCGCCATCCTCGAAGACCACCGCCGCGACCCGGCCCTCGCCCTCGAGCCGGGCCATCAGCGCACCCTCGCGGATCGTGACCCCGTGGCTCTGGTGGAGCGCGCGCAGGAAAGCGGCCGTCTCGGCCGAGGCGACGCGGTTGAGGATGCGCTCGGCCCGCTCGACCAGCGTGACCCTCAGCCCGCGGCTGGCCAGCACCGCCGCCGCCTCCAGCCCGATATAGCCGCCGCCGACCACCAGCGCACGCCGGCCGGGCGCGACCTCGGGCGCAAGGCCGTCCACATCCGCGCGCGTGCGCACCACATGGACCCCGGCCAGATCGCCGCCCGCCGCTCCGGGCAGCCGCCGCGCGATGGCCCCGGTTGTCAGCGCCAGCGCACCGTAGCCGAGCGTGCTGCCATTCGCCAGGCGCACCTCGCGCGCCGCCGCATCGACCGCCACGGCCGCCTGGTCGGTGATCAGGCGGATCTCGGCCTCGTCGTAATAGCTGAGCGGTTTCAGATAGAGCCGTTCGGCCGCGAAATCGCCCAGCAGGTATTTCTTGGACAAAGGCGGGCGCTGATAGGGCGGCTCGGGCTCGGCGCCGACCAGGGTGACGGGGCCGCCATAGCCCTCGGCCCGCAGGGTTTGCACCAGGCTCGCCCCCGCCTGGCCCGCGCCCACCACCAGGATGCTCTCCGGCTCCGCCATGTGCTCCTCCGCCTCACTCGCCGATCGTGACCTCGGCGGTGATCGTGGAGAGGACGACGCCCGCGCGCAAGAGCCGAGCCTCGCCGCGATAGAGCCCCGCCGGCCAGGGCGCGCGGGTGCGCCGCCCGGCGGCGACGAATTGCTGCGCCCGGTCGCGGTCCATGGCGCTGGCGCGCTGGGTGATCGTCTGCCCGTCCGGCCCCGTGAGGTGGAGCGCGAGCTGGTCCCCCTTGCGCACCCCGAAGAAGTGCGCCCAGAACACCAGGCCCGGCGCATCGGGCGCCAGCCGCGCAGACGCTGCCGTGCCCTCCTTGATCGCTCGGTATTCCGGCACCCGGTCGGCAAACCCGGCCGTCAGCGCGCCGCCCGGGCGATAGGCGATGGGTTCGGCCCATAGCGTCGCCCGCTCGGGCAGATCGCAGGCATGGTCCTGGAGCCGCGTGTCCATCGGGTCGATCACCGCCCCCGCCGCATTGCGCAAAGTCAGATGCAGGTGGGGGAACTCCGTCGCTCCCGAGAGCCCGATCGCGCCCAGCGCCTGGCCCGCCTCAACCCGCGCGCCGCGTCCGACCCGGATGCTGCCCTTGCGCAGATGGCAGTACTGAGCACTCGAGCCGTCGTCATGGCGGATGCGCACCCCATTGCCACATTCGCGCCCCTTGACTGAGGGGGCTCGCGGATCGCCGACCGAGATGTCCGCCATCCCGTCGCGCGTCCCCTGCACCGTGCCGGCAGCAACGGCCAGCACATCCACACCTGCGCGCATGGCGGCGCGGTCCCGCAGCCGCACATCGGTGCCCTTGTGCCCGTCATAGGTCAGCGTGCCGCAACGGTAATCTGCAATCCCCGGACCGGGATCGCGGTCCACATGCTGCTGGATGAAACAATCGCGCCCCAGCGTGCAATCGACGGGAAAGAGATACTCTCCAGCCCCGCCGACTCCTGGCACCACCGCCAGAAGCAAAGCGCCCAAAAGGCGCGGCCCGAGGGCGATGGGGGGCAAGACCCAAGCGGCCGGCGACCGGCCAGCCCGGGTGGGTGGGGCCTCGGGCCGCGCCTTTTGGGCGGGCCCGGGCGTGCCGCCTCTCACTCGGCGGTCAGCAGAGGCGGCTTGCCGCCCTCGAGCTTCGGCGGATCCGGCGGCAGCAGCTCGAGCGCCAGTTTGCCGTCCCGCACCACCACCTTGACCAGCCCGCCCTTCGACAGCTTGCCGAACAGCAGCTCTTCGGCCAGCGGTTTCTTGATGTGCTCCTGGATCACCCGGCCCAAGGGTCGCGCGCCCATACGGCTGTCATAGCCCTTTTCGCCCAGCCATTCCGCCGCCGGCTTGGTCAGCTCGAAGGTCACATTGCGCTCCATCAGCTGCGCTTCCAGCTGGAGCACGAACTTCTCGACCACTTGCAGGATCACCGCCTTCGGCAGCGCGCCAAAGCTGATCACCGCATCCAGACGGTTGCGGAATTCGGGGCTGAACATCCGCTCGATGGCCTCTTGGTCGTCGCCCTCGCGCTCGGTCCGGGCAAAGCCCATGGCCTCTTTCGCCAGCTCCGAGGCGCCGGCATTCGAGGTCATGATCAGGATCACGTTGCGGAAGCTCACCGCCTTGCCGTTGTGATCCGTCAGCTTTCCGTGATCCATGATCTGGAGCAGGATGTTGAACACATCCGGATGGGCCTTTTCGATCTCGTCGAGCAGCAGCACCGAGTGCGGATGCTGGTCCACGCTGTCGGTCAAAAGCCCGCCCTGGTCAAAGCCCACATAGCCCGGAGGCGCGCCGATCAGCCGGCTGACCGAGTGCTTCTCCATATACTCCGACATATCGAAGCGCAG
Organism: Pseudomonadota bacterium; assembly: GCA_039187815.1. Classification (GTDB taxonomy): domain Bacteria; phylum Pseudomonadota; class Alphaproteobacteria; order Rhodobacterales; family Rhodobacteraceae; genus Thermohalobaculum. The sequence goes on from JBCCZI010000054.1 coordinate 27,088, forward strand.
CAGCTCGACGCCCATGATCGAGGCGAGTTGGCGCGCCACCTCGGTCTTGCCGACGCCGGTCGGTCCGGCGAACAGATAGTTGCCGATGGGCTTCTCCGGCTCGCGCAAGCCGGCCCGCGCCAGCTTGATCGCCGAGGACAGCGCATCGATCGCTGCGTCCTGGCCAAAGACCACCCGCTTGAGGTTCACCTCGAGATCCCGCAGCACCTCGGCATCGTCTTTCGACACCTGCTTTGGGGGGATGCGCGCAATTTTGGCGACCACATCCTCGATTTCGAGCTCGGTGATCTCCTCGGCCCGCTCGGCCTTGGGTTTGAGATGCTGGGCCGCGCCCGCCTCGTCGATCACATCGATCGCCTTGTCCGGCAGCTTGCGGTCGTTGATGTAGCGCGCCGCCAGCTCCACCGCCGATTTGATCGCCTCGGGCGTGTAGCTGACCGAATGGTGCTTCTCAAAGAACGGCTGCAGACCCTTCAGGATCTCCTGCGCGTCTTCCTGGCTCGGCTCGGTCACGTCGATCTTCTGGAAGCGGCGCGACAGCGCGCGGTCCTTCTCGAAGTGCTGGCGGAACTCGTTATAGGTGGTCGAGCCCATGCAGCGGAGCGTGCCCGATTGCAGCGCCGGCTTCAGCAGGTTGGAGGCGTCCATCGCGCCGCCCGTGGTGGCGCCCGCGCCGATCACCGTGTGGATCGCGGCGATTTCGAAGAGCGGCTGAAGAACGTGAACCCGCAGCAAGCTCTCGATGCTGCGATCCTCGGCCGTGAGCGCCGTCCAGGCGAGCG
>JBCCZI010000055.1:0-26707 GCA_039187815.1 Pseudomonadota bacterium
AGAGGCGCGACTGAGCCGACACGAGGTGCAAGACGAACGAGATGATGGCACCACCCGGTCATCCGTAGCCCAGGACACCCCGCCGAATAGCAAGAACTCCTCGGAGGTTCGCAAAGCCGATCGGGGCCTGCTCTGGGGACCTCGTCAAGGCCAGCAGCACGACCATCCGCTGCGCAAACAGGCCAAACACACGACTGCTCTGACCAGGCCACCGCAATCATCGAATTCACCTAGCAAAGCTCAGGCTACCCACACACGCCAAGTCTTGGAAGCCGAAATAGACCGGCGTCAGAAAAATGCCGCCGATCTCGGAGGTGTTGGTCACAGTGATGCGGAGCTGGATCATAAAGCCATTCCCTTAGGTCATGCTCTCGGAACCCGGCTTAAACTCCTGATATGTATGGCTGAAACCGCCTCACTTCACGGCGACAGCAGGAGCCGTGCGCCGCCGAGACCACGGCGTGAGGGTTGCGTCAGGTCGCGGTGGTCGATGGGGCAGAGGCTGGTTGCATCGATCCGCTGCGTGCTTTTCCTGCCGCAGCGCAGCATGAAGACGCCAGACGGGCCGCAGACGGCTTGCAGGCTGGCGCGGTTTGCTCCACATAAGCGCCGACGCCTCGGACATGGGGCGGGGCGACAGCGCAGGTGGACGACGGCCGATGGGCCCGACCCGCAGCGTCGCACCAGGACCCCGTCATCGCCAGTTGCGCCTGGTGCAGACGCAAGAGCCGCAGACCGCGCGCCCAGCGAGGATGCGCCGCGGCGGAAGGACTTTGAATTGTTGACCGACAACTGGGTGGGCCTTGGGCTCATCGACCCTCTGCGCGACGCGCTGAAGCGTGCTGCGTTCACCGACCCATCGCCGATCCAAGCCAAGGCCATCGGGCCGCAGATCGAGGGCCGCGACGTTCTCGCCCTCGCCGAGACGGGCAGCGGCAAAACCGCGGCTTTCGTTTTGCCGATCCTGCAGGATCTGGCTGACATGGACGGGCGCGCCCGGCCGAACACGGCGCGCTGTCTGGTGCTTGTCCCAACGCGAGAGCTGGCCGTGCAGATCGAGGAGAGCCTGCGCCGCCTGCGCGGAGCAATCCGCGCCTCGACCCTGCTGATCCTCGGCGGCATGTCGCGGGCGGCCCAGATCCGCGCCATGGGACGCGGCGTCGATGTCCTGATCGCGACGCCGGGGCGGCTGACCGATCTGATGCAGGCCGGGCATGTGCGGCTGGACGAAACGCGGGTGCTGGTCCTCGACGAGGCGGACCGGATGCTGGATATGGGCTTCTCGAAACAGGTCCAGGCAATCGCCCGCACGCTCCATCCGCGCCGCCGGACGGCGATGTTCTCGGCCACCATGCCCGACAGCGTGGCCGAGCTCGCGGCCTGGTTCCTCAAGGACCCGGTCCGCGTCGAGGTCGCCCGCTCGGGCCAGACCGCGCCCAAGATCGAGCAGAGCGTGGAGTTGATCCCCCACAAGGAAAAGCGCGCGCGCCTGGCCGAAATCCTCTCGCAGCCCGGGCTCGAGCGCTGCATCGTGTTCACGCGCACCAAACGCGGCGCGGACCGCGTCACCGAGAACCTGGCCAAGGACGGCATTTCCGCCGGAGCAATCCATGGCAACAAGAGCCAGAACGCCCGCCAACGGGTGCTGACCGCCTTCCGAAGCGGCAAGATCCGGGTGCTGGTCGCCTCCGACATCGCGGCTCGCGGCATCGATGTGCCGGGCATCAGCCATGTCGTGCAATACGAGATGCCTGACGAACCCGAGGCCTATGTTCACCGGATCGGCCGCACGGGTAGGAACGGTGCCGCCGGCATCGCCATCGCACTCTGTTCCGAGGACGAGCGCGACAAGCTCCGCGCGGTGGAACGGCTGACCAAGCTCTCCCTGGCCCCCGGGTCCGAGACAAGGCTGCCTGCGCGCAAGAAGAGCGGTGGCCAGCCTGCAAAGGGCAAGCCGCGCGCGCCCTCGCCCCGCGAGGTGCCAACCGAAGAGGCCAACCGCCAGCGCCGGCGGCCCCGCCGCCCGCGCCGGCGCGCCGCGGCCTAACGGCATGGCTGACGCGCGACCGCGCTTGGTCCGCACGCCGCCTGAGGAGTCTGCTGTTGCTGCGAGAGAACCGCGCCAACAGCAGCCGCTTGGCTGCACCGGTCTCGCGGGCCAGCACGCCGACGGGGCCGCCACCCTGCCGTTCGGACAGGCCGCGGCCACTGGTCCCCGCACCAGCAAGCTTGGTCTACCCGTCCAACCTGTGGCACGGTTCCGCAAGCATCGGCTCGTAGACGGCGGTCCGCAGATCGACCTGTTCGCTGCCGCGATTGGATGGGCGCCGTGACGTGCGCCGTCGAGACGACCCGTCGCCAAAGGCCAAGCTACGCACCGCCTAAAGAGCGTGCCCCGTGTGCCGCACATGCATCTGGGCGCCCATTCGCGCCAGGTCATGGCGCGCATTGCCAATCCGGCCAGGGTCGGCACCATCACCCGGCCGTGCTCCGATGGCTCAAACCGGCATCCGAAGGTCACGTCCTGCGATCGACTTCGCGAGGGCGCGGATGTCTCTGGCCTTGGACTCGTCTCGGCCTTTTGGTGCCGCCACTGCTGTGACATCACAGATTGCGCGCGGCGATCGCCGGCAACAGAACGGACGCAATCTGACGCGCTCTAGAGACGCGAAGGCGCCTCGCTCTGGTTGCGGCCTAGGCTGAACCGGTGCCCGCTGCGCCGTATCCCGCACGCCGGCCGAAGACGGCGCCGGACGTCAGGCCCGACCCTCCAGGATAGCCGCCAAAGAACACGCCGCCCACCAGCTCACCGCACGCGTGGAGGCCGGGGATCGGCGTACCCTCCTTGGTCAGCACCGCCCCCGCACCGTCGATCTTGAGCCCTCCATAAGTGAAGGTGATGCCGCCCGTCACCGGATAGGCGCGGAACGGCGGCGTATCGATCGTCTGCGCCCAGTTCGATTTGGCTAGGGCAAGCCCGCGCGTGCCCTTGCCATCCAGCACCGTCGGGTCGAAGGCGACCTGCGGATCGACCGCGCTGTTGAAGGCATTCAGAGTCTCACGCGCTGCGCCCGCATCGACACCCTCCAATTTAGCAACCAGCGCCTCGAGACTGTCGGCCTCGACATAGTGGGCATCGGCGAAGTGATACTCGCCATAGAGCAGGTCCATCACCTTCGCATCGAAGATCTGCCAGGCGAAGTGGCCCGGCTGCTCGAGCACGGCCCGCCCGAACTGCGCATAGGTGTAGTTGCGGAAATTGATGCCCTCATCGACAAAGCGATCGCCCCGAGCGTTCAGCATGACGCCCAAGAAATAGCAGATCTTGCGGTAGTTCTTCCGCTCGACGGGCGGCAGATCGAGATTGCCAAAGTCGCGCATGTGCAGATCCATCGGCGTTGCGTGACAGCCCTGATAGCTGCCATAAGCCTCTGCCCCTGCCGCAAACGCCATGGTCAAGCCATCCCCGGTGTTGTGCGGCGTGCCGCGCACCTTGGCCACAGCCCAATCGGGGCCGATATGCTCGGCCCGCATCGCGTCGCTGGCCTCGAAACCACCGCAGGCCAGCACCACCGCGTCCGCCGCCAATGTCTGATCGCCAGCAACGACGCCTGTGACCCGGCCGTCCTCCAGCCGAAGCCCGGTCGCCGGCGTCTCATAGCGGATCTGGCCGCCGAGCCGGGTGAACGCCGCGAGCTCCATGTCGAACAGCCCGACCCCCTCGTTGGCGGCCGCCAGCGTCAGGCCGCCCCAGAAAACATGACGGCCGTCCTTCTCGAAGCTCTGGCGGGCATAGATCGGCTCGTAGGTCACGGCGTGGCCGGCCAACCAACGCACGGCGTCATAGGATTCTATGACCAGGATCCGCTGCTCGGGCGACATCGGCCGGCCCTCGTTGAAGCCAAGCAGATCCGCCTCGAACCGCGCCTCGGGATAGCTGCCGAAATCGGTGTTGGCGAGCCGCGGGTCCTCGGGATCGGCCAGCAGCGGCATCAGATCTTCGCTGGTGGAATAGGCAAAGCGCATGGCACCGGCGGTGTATTTGGTGTTGCCACCGGCGAGATCGATGCCCGCCTTCTCGAGCATTAGGACCTCGGCCCCCTGCTCAAGGGCCGCGATCCCCGCGCATAGGGCCGCATTGCCCGACCCGACCACAATGATTTTCCGTGCCATCGCCTTCACCGCTGTTCGGACGCTCACCGGTCTTTGCCCCTGGAACGGGCCGTCGGGCAAGCGTGTTCTGGCGCACAGGCGGATTTGAGGCAGTGGAGCGGCCGACGCGACTCGAACGCGCTACCTTCAGAATGGGAATCTGACGCTCTACCAGGTGAGCTACGGCCGCAACGTCTTCTTGCTAGCGAACCGGATCGCCGGACGCAAGATGCAGCGCCGAGCACGGCCTCGGCAGCCTGGCCCGTCTCGCCATAGCCCGGTAGCCATGTCGCGGACGTGCCCGCTCTCGGATCCGCGATGCAGTATGGAGTTTACTGCACATCTCGTGTACGCTGCCTTTGCGGTGGCCTCGGCTGGCCTCCCGCAACGTCGGAGGAGCGTGAGCCATGAGTCGTCTGGACGGATCGGTCGCCGAGCCTTGCATCGAGGATGTGGGCGACGGGAACGCGTTCCTCTTCAACGGCATCACGCCGTTCGACGGGGCCAAGCTCGGCGGCGAATTCGGCACGGGCAGCGGGCCTGTCACCTTCAGCATCGCCGGCGCGGGCATCGAGATCACCGAGTTTGCAAACAACCAGCTCTCGCGGGACTTCTCCGACACCTATGACTATGACGTCGAGCCCTGGATCCGGCAGGGCTATCTCGACTGGTCGCGCGCCGGCAATGTCGATTTTGTCCAAGTCGCCGATGACGGCGTGGCCGGCACCGAGACCTCGGTCGCCTATGCACGCTATTTCCACGGCGTGCCCCAGCGCGAGGGCAATTACGGCGGCGTCTATCTGCCGAGCGAGCGGGCCACCGGCGGCAATGCCATGATCGCCGATGCCCCCATTACGCGGCCCGAGATCCGGTTCCTCGACACCGTGCTGCACCAGATCGGGCACATCATCGGGCTCGGTCCCACTTCGGACCCGACTTCGGTGATGCTGCCATCCGTTTTCTCCGGAGATCCCGGATTGGGGGATGGCGACCGCGAGGCGGCCCGCGTGATCTATGGCGCGCAGGACCGCGCGCCCATCACCTATCGCCTGGCCAATCAGCAAAGCGATGTGGACGCACTCTTTGCAACGGATCTGCTGATCATCGAGGGCAACGCCCACGACAACGCGATCGCCTCGACCGATGCGGCGGACACGCTGAACGGGGGGCTGGGCGATGACCGGCTCGAGGGGCGCGGCGGCAACGACCGGATCAATGGCGGCGACGGCACCGACAGTGCTGTGTTCTCGGGCGCAGCCGCCCTCTACACCATTGCAGAGAGCGGTGAGGTCACCACGGTCAGCGGCCCGGACGGCGTCGACCAATTGACCGGAATCGAGCGGCTGATCTTTGCCGACCAGACGCTGGAGCTCGCGGCCAGTGCGCTGAGCCCCGAAGAAGCCCGGACGGTGGCCTATCTCTACGAGGCCGGCCTGAACCGCGACGGCGCGATCGATCTGCTGGGGCTGAACTTTTGGATCGACCAGCGCGAGGGCGGGCTGAGCGAGCGCCAGCTGGCCCGGGCCTTTCTCGAGTCCTCCGAGTTCGAAGCGGCCTTTGGCGAGGCCTTCGACACCAGCGACCCTGCCTATCTCTCGAACACGGCCCTGGTCGAGCAGCTCTACCGCAACGTCCTAAACCGTGAGGGCGAGACGGCCGGCATCGATTTCTGGACCAGCTTGGTGAGCCAGCCGGGCTTCACCCGCGCCGATCTGCTGCTCGCCTTTGCCGAGAGCCCTGAGAACGTTGCCGGCTCGCCCTTTGTCGAGACGCTGGAGGAGACAGCGCCCGGCGAATGGGCCTTTGCCTGAGCCCGCGCGGTCACCCGTCCATCTGCCGCGCCCGCTCGCGCAAGGCAAACTTCTGGATCTTGCCCGTCGAGGTCTTGGGCAAAGCACCGAACACCACGCGGCGCGGCGCTTTGAAATGGGCCAGGCGCTCGCGACAAAAGGCGATCGCCTCGGGCTCGGTCAGCGCGGCGCCGGGCTTCAGCTCGATGAAGGCGCACGGCGTCTCGCCCCACTTCGGATCGGGCTTGGCCACGACCGCCGCCACGGCCACGGCGGGGAGCTTGTAGAGCACGTCCTCGACCTCGATGGATGAGATGTTCTCACCCCCCGAGATGATGATGTCCTTCGAGCGGTCCTTGATCTCCACATAGCCGTCGGCGTGCCAGACCGCCAAATCGTCTGTATGGAACCAGCCGCCGGCAAAGGCCGCCTCGGTCGCCGCTGAATTCTTCAGATAGCCCTTCATCACGATGTTGCCGCGCATCATGATCTCGCCCATGGTCTCGCCATCCTGCGGAACCGGTTCGAGCGTTTCGGGATCGGCGACCATCAGCCCCTCTTGCACCTCATAGGGCACCCCCTGGCGCGCCTTGATGGCCGCCTTCTCCTCGACGGGCAGCGCAGTCCAGTCCGGGTTCCAGGCGCAGACGACCGCGGGGCCATAGACCTCGGTCAGGCCATAGACATGGGTGACGTCGATGCCGAGCTCCTCCATGGCCCCCAGCACCGCAGCCGGCGGAGCAGCGCCGGCCGTCATCATCGAGACCGCCTGGCTCCAGCGCGGAGCGTCGCCACCCGCCTCCAGCATCATCCCCATCACGATCGGCGCGCCGCAGAGATGGGTGATCCCCTGCTCGGCAATCGCCTGCAAAATGGCCGCCCCCTCGATCCGGCGCAGGCACACATGCGTGCCCCCCAGCGCCGTGATCGTCCAGGGAAAGCACCAGCCATTGCAGTGGAACATGGGCAGGGTCCACAGATAAACCGGATAATGCGGCATCGGCCAGGTCACTGCGTTGCCAAGCGTGTTCAGGTATGCTCCCCGGTGGTGATAGACGACGCCCTTGGGATTGCCGGTGGTGCCCGAGGTGTAGTTGAGCGCGATGGCGTCCCACTCATCCCCGGGCATCCGCGGCGCGAATGCCGGATCGCCGCCGGCGAGGAAGGCCTCATAGTCCACCGCGCCGATCGCCGCGCCGCCCTCGGCCAGCGGGTCGTCGATGTCGACCACGGCCGGCGGGTCCTCCATCACCGCCAGCGCCTGCTGCACGACCGGGGCGTATTCCCGATCGGCCAGCAACAGCTTGGCGCCCCCATGCTCGAGGATGAAGGCCACCGTCGCCGCATCGAGCCGGGTGTTGATCGCGTTCAACACGGCCCCCGCCATGGGCACGCCGAAATGGGCCTCGACGACCTCGGGGATGTTGGGCGCCAGGATCGAGACCACATCGCCCTGCCCGATGCCGCGTGCCACAAGAGCCGAGGCGAGGCGCCGGCAGCGCCGCTCGGTGTCCGCCCAGCTCTGGCGCCGGGTCCCGTGCACGATCGCCGTGCGCGCGCCATGCACCGCGGCGGTGCGGCGCAGGAACGAGATCGGGCTGAGCGGAACATGGTTGGCCGGGCAGCGGTCGAGACCGCTCTCGAAGGGATGGGACATGGCTCAGGCTCCTCGGGTGGTCAGCGCAGACCCCATCCCTGGCACAGGAGCGCCGGGCTGCCAATCGCGCAATCCCGGCCCCTCAGCCGAGCCCGGCCGCCCGCGAGACATGCCGCCGGATGCTGTCGGCCAAGACCGAGGCGCGCACGGGTTTTGCCACATGGCCGTCGAAGCCTTGCGCACAATAGGCCTGGACCTGGTGTTTGAGCGCATTGGCCGTCACGGCAATGGCCGGGGCGGGCGGCAGGCCCAACTCCCGCTCGCGCACCCGGACCGCCTGCAGCGTGGCGATGCCGTCCATGCCCGGCATGGAGATGTCGAGCATCAGCAGATCGAAGGGCTGCGTCGACAGGGCCACAACCGCCTCGGCGCCGCTGGCGACGATGACCGCCTCGACCCCCAGCCGCTGCAACATCGCGGCCATGACCGAGCGATTGGTGCGATTGTCGTCAGCCGCCAGCACCCGCAGACCGCTGGGCAACGGGCCCGACGCGCTCTCCCATCGCGAGACGCCCGGATCAAAGGGCGGCCCGGTCGTCACCACTTGGTCGGCTGGGGGCACGGGCAAGCTCACCAGAATGCGCGTGCCCTCCTTTGGTCGGCTCTCGATCTCGATCGTGCCCGCCATGGCCTCGACCAGGCGTTTGACGATGGCCATGCCCAGCCCCGTTCCGCCAAAACGACGTGTCGTCGAGTTGTCCGCCTGGACGAAGGCGTCGAACAGACGCGCGAGTTGCGCCTCGCTCATGCCGATGCCGGTGTCTGTGATCGTCAGCCGCAGCGGCTGCTCGGGGGTCGCATCGACAACAACCGACACGCGGCCCTCCTCGGTGAACTTGATCGCGTTGCTGACCAGATTGTGCAGGATCTGCAAGATCCGGTGGGGATCTCCGGCGCGGGGCATCGCCCCATCGCCGAACCGCTCCACGCTGAAACCGATGCCCTTCTCGGCGGCTTTCAGAGCATGCAGGCTCTCGACCCGGCGGGCCACGTCATGGGGCGTGAACGCGACGCATTCGAGCTCGAGCCGGTTCGCCTCGATCTTCGAGAAATCGAGGATGTCATTCAGGATGGTCATCAGCGCCTCGCCGCTCTCGCGGATCACGCCGACCAGCGCGCGCTTCTCAGGATCCTCGAGCGTGCCGTGCAGGATCTCGGCCATGGCCATTACCCCGTTCATAGGTGTGCGGATCTCGTGGCTCATATTGGCCAGGAACAAGGACTTGGTGCGATTGGCGGCCTCGGCCCGTTCGCGCGCGATCTCGAGTGCAGCTTGCTGGCGCTTGAGCTCGGTTATGTCGATCCGCAGGCCGACGCGGCCGCCGTCGGGTGTCGCCTTCTCGACAATGCGCACCCATTGGTCGTCGGGCAGACGTTGGACCACCTCCCTGTCGGCGCGGCGATGATCGGCCAGGCGCTGGGCGAGCCAGGCCTCTTCCTGCCCCACGGCATCCGGGAACTGCCCGCGGGCGAGCCCATAGCGCAGCATCTCCTCGAACCCGACACCCGGGGCAAGAATCGGCGCCGTCTTGGAGTAGTATTGACGATAGCGTTCATTGCAGACGACCAACCGATCCTCACCATCATAGAAGGCAAAGGCATCCGGCAAGGTGTCGACCGCGCTCAGCAATTGCGACCGCGCCGCTTGGGCGCGCCGCTCGGCCTCGCGCAATCGCGCCTCGTTCCGCTTGCTCTCGGTCACATCGATGCGCAGCCCGACTTTCCCGCCATTGGGCATCGCCTTGTCGACGGCGCGGATCCAACGCCCATCGGCCAGCTCCAGCTCAAAGACGGCATAGGACCGCTCAAACCGCGCGAGCTGCTCTGCGATGAACGCGTCCTCGCGCCCTTCGGCGATCGGGAAGGCACCCCGGGCCAACCCGTTTCGCATCAGCTCTTCGATCGTCTTGCCCTCCATCGTGATCGTCTCGTTGCCGCGCACCAGGTTGCGATAGGGCTCGTTGCACGTGATCAGCCGCCGATCGCGGTCGAAGAGGACAAAGCCGTCGGGTAAGACGTCGACCGCGCTCGAGAGCAACTCATTCGCCTCACGGGCCTGGCGTTCGGCGTCGCGCAGGCGGGCCTCCTTGGTCTTCTCCTCGGTTACATCGATGCGCAGGCCGACGCGACCGCCGCCCGGCACCGAGACATCGACGATCCGCATCCACCGCCCATCGAAGATCCGTTGCTCTTGGGGCTGATCGAGCCGGTGCTCGGCCGCCATGCGCTCGGCCTTGAACTCCGCCTTGCGGTCCTGGATGTCCGGGTAGACACCGCCCTCGATGCAGGCGTCCACGAGGTCCTCGAGGCGGGTGCCCTGCACAGCCATATGCGCGCAGGGGCCAAGCAGATCGCGAAACCGGGAGTTCCAAATCACGAGGCGCTCATCCTCGTCGAAGAATACGAAGCCGTGGGGGAGCGCTTCGATGGCTGTCAGCAATCGGTCATGGGCGGTCTTGGCGGCTGCCTCGGCGGCCCTCAGCCGCTCTTCGGATCGGCGGAACCCCGTGATGTCAATGCGCAGGCCCACATGGCCGCCGCCCGGCAGCTGACGGTCGACCGAGCGGATGTGCCGCCCGGCCCGGGTTTCTATCTCGACGGTCGATTGCGGTTTGCGAAAGACCGTGAGCCGGTCGGCGAGCCAGGCCTCCTCCCGCCCCACGGCCTCGGGAAAGGCGTCAAGGGCTAGGCCCGTGCGCAACAGGTCTTCCATCCGCGCACCGGGCACCACGAAATCGGTGATCTCAGGCAGGATCTGGCGATAGCGTTCATTGCAGAGGATCAAGCGCTCATCGGCGTCGAACAGCACGAAACCGTCCGGCAGGGCCTCGATCGCCGAGACCAACAGGGTCCGCGCGGCGCGCGCCTCGGCCTCGGCCGCCACCAGGCGACGCTCAGAGGCCCGGCGCTCGGTGATGTCGGTGATCATCACCACAAAGCCCGTGGCACGACCGTCTGGACCCGGGGTCGGTGTCACCTCGACCCAGGCCCAATAGCGCCGGCCATCTTTGGCCCGGTGCTGCATCGCAAGGCTGATGCCCTCGCCCGCCTTGATCGCCGCGAGCACGCGGTTGGCATCCGCAAGATCGGTCTCGTCCGAATGCAGCACCTCCGAGGGGACACGCCCAATGGCCTCCTCCGCCGCATAGCCGGTCAGCATGGTGAAGGCACGGTTGACCCAACGGATCTGGCGCTCGCGGTCGATCACCAACACCGCATTGGTGGTGGTCTCGGCAACGGCCGTCAGCCGTTGGAGCCGGAGCTCGGCCAGCCGCACCTCGGTGATGTCCTGGACGATCCCCACCGCCGCCGGCATGCCGGGCTGTGGGCGTGCCGTGACCCGCAGCCAGCGGCGCGGTCCTCCAATCCGGCGCGCCTCGAGCGTCAGCTCGAAGGGCGCCCCCTGATCGAGGCGCAGAAGGCCGGCATCCAGAGCCTCCCCGTCACCCGCCTCGAAACAGGCAAGCATGGTCGCCGTTGACACTTCGCCCACGACCATCTGGAGGCCGAGCAGATCGGCTGCCGCCGCCGACGCGTGCACCGTCCCGTCCCCGCCCCAGGTCCAAATGCCGATCCTTCCATGCTCGGCAAGCAGGGACTCGCGCCAGGCCGCGTCCTCCGCGCCGTCATCCTCTGCGCTGGTCAGCTGCGCATGGATCAGGCGATCGGGCCCAACACCCTCCGCCGTTGCCTGCCAGGCGATGCGGCGCGCGCGCCCATCGGCCCCGAGAACGGCATGGGGCCGATCGCAAAAGGCCGGCGCCTCGGCACCGCGGCGCGCGGGCGCGGCCAGACCGACATCATCCGGATGCAGCAACGCCTCATAGTCCTGTCCGATCAGCGCATCCACCGACCAGCCCAACAGTGCAGCGCCCGCCGGATTGATCGCCGCCAGCCGCCCATTCGCGGCCAGAGTGCAAAGCGCCGATGGCGACGCTTGGAAAAACCGCTCGATTGCGGTTGCCCCCCCATGGCCCCCGTCGCTCATCGCCCATCGCCTCCCTCGGCAAGATGGCATTGCGCTTTCCCCCGGGCGCAAGCCTAGCTCAGCCCGGCTCAACGCGCCACTGCGCCCTGATCCACAGCCACCGGCAAAAAAACTGCTCGGGACACTGAACCCTTTGCGCCAGAGCGGGGCACAGACTGTCGGTGGCTTCAGGAATGCCTTACAGTGCTAGGGAGGACAGCCGAGGTGATAGCCCTGCAACGACAAGCCCAAGATCCCGACATTGCCTTGCTCGAGGCGACGGCGCGCGGCGAGGCTGCGGCCTTTGAGCGCCTGCACAGGCGATACTACAAAAAGCTCTTCGGCTTTGCGCTGCGGCTCACGGGGCGCATGGAGACGGCCGAGGAGGTGGTCAGCGACACGCTGATGGTGGTCTGGCGCAAGGCCGACACCTTTTTGGGCCAGTCGCGCCCGTCGACTTGGATCTTCGGCATCGCCTATCGCATCGCGATGAAGGCCCGCACGAAGGGCGCCCGCGACAGCCTGCACGACGAGATCGACGAGAGCCATGCCAGCGACAGGACCGGCCCCCAGGAGATCGAGACGCTGTTCGAGCGCAAGCGGATTCTCGCCGCCCTGCAGCACCTGCCGGCCGAACAACGCGCGGCGGTCGAGCTGACATACTACCACGGCTACACCATGGCCGAGATCGCCGAGGTGCTCGATTGCCCGGTCGGCACCGTCAAGACCCGCATGTTCCATGCGCGCGCGAAGTTGCGTCGCTTGCTCGAAGGCGGAACCGCCGAACAGGGAGGTCCGGCATGACCCAGGATACGCATGACACGCCGCAGAGCGGAGGCGCCTGGGAGCTGATCCCCTGGTATGTGAACGGCACGCTCGAGGATGCCGAGCGCGCCTTGGTCGAGCGGGCCGCCGAGGCTGATCCCGCCATTGCCGCCGAGATCCGCCAGCAGAAGCGCGTGGCCGAGGCAATGGCCGATCTCGATGCGATGGACGAGGCCGAGGAGCGAAGCTGGAGCAGTCTCGCCGCCCGGATCGCCAAGGATGCCGTTCCCGCCACGCCGCCCGAGGCGAGCCCCGCCGGCGTCTTTGTTCCCGGCGCGCCAGAGCCCGGCCAAACTGCAACGGTTACGCATCTCGACAGCGCACGGCGCCAGCGCGACGCGCGGGATCAAGAGATGGTGCCCAGCTCTGGGCCGACGCCCTGGCCGCTGCGGCTCCAGCGCATGCCGCGCGCGGCCTTGGCTGCCGGACTGGGGGCGCCGGCGCTGATCGCGGCCATGCTGCTGGCGGGCATTTTCTGGGACCCGGGAAGCCGCCAGGGCGCGGAGTACGGCACCTTGACCACTGAGACGGGCACAGTCGGCACGGTGATCCGGTTGCGGGCCCAAGACGGCTTCGATCCGGCGACCCTTGAGGCAGCCGCGTCCGAGCATGGGCTCGCGATCCTGAGCGGGCCGGGCGAGACCGGCGTCTACACGCTTCGCCCGGCGCCCGACACCGATGCGCAACGGGCCGCAGAGGCGCTGGGCGCCCTGCCGGGCATCGCCTTTGTCGTCGTGCGGGAGGGTGCGCAATGAGCCGTCTGTTGGCGCTCGCCCTTCTGCTCGGCCTGGCCGCTTGCATGACTTCCGCGCCCGAGGCCCCGCCACCCTGGCGCCTGCTGCCGGCAACCGCCGTCGCGGGAGAAGATCACCTCATCGTGACGGTCGCGCTCGACGAGCCCGACGCGCTGAGCGCCATGGCCGCCGCGCTCTCGAGCGACCACCCGATCGAGCTTGTCTCGGAATGGCCGCTCGCCTCGATCTCCGTCCACTGCTTCGTCTTTCGCGTGACCGGCGGGGCGGGCAGCAGCGCCGCGGTGCGCTCGGCCCTCTCGCGCGATGCGCGGGTCCGCACGGTGCAGCCCATGAACGGCTTCGACACCCTGGTTGCCACCTACAGCGATGATCTCTTCGACCTCCAAGACGGGTTGCATGCGATCGGCGGGCCGCGCATCCACTCGGTCGCCACGGGACGGGGCGTGCGCGTCGCTGTCGTCGATACGCTGGCCGATGTGCAGCACCCAGATCTGGCGAGCCGCATCCGCTTGGCCCGCGATTTCGTCGGCAACCGCGAAGAGCCGGTGGGCGAGGTTCACGGCACTGCCGTCGCCGGCATCATCGCGGCCGACGGGCAAAACAGCCTCGGAATGGTCGGCGTGGCCCCGGATGCCGAGATCCTGGCGCTGCGCGGCTGTTGGGAGGACCGGCCCGGCGCCCCTGGGCGTTGCACCAGCTTCTCGCTCGCGCGCGCGCTGAATTTCGCTCTGTTGCAAGAGGTTGAGGTGATCAATCTCAGCCTGGGCGGGCCCTATGATCCGCTGTTGGCCGAGCTGGTCGAGGCGATGCTTGACCAGGGCCGCATCGTGATCGCTGCGCGGGGCGAGGGAGCCAATCCGAGCTTTCCCGCCTCGCATGCCGGGGTCATTGCCGTCTCCGGCGCGCGCAAGCCATCGGACAGCTCGGCGGTGCCGGCCCCCGGCACCGACATCATCAGCGCGGCGCCGGGGGACGCGTTCGACTTTTACACCGGGAGCTCGGTCGCAGCAGCCCACGTGTCGGGCATCGCAGCCCTCCTGCTCGAAGCGCGCCCGGGGCTCGATGCGGCCACGCTGCGCTCCGCGCTCGGACGGGCGAATCGCGTGCCGCCCGATCTCGTCACGGTCGATGCCTGCGCCGCGCTCCAGGCCGTCACCCGCAGCGAGGAGCGCTGCTGAGCCGGCGCGGGCGCGGTCAACCCAAGCCTGCCAGATGCCCGGTCTTGAGCCACAGCTTGGCGCCATCCGGCCCGGCCGTGGCCGAGAAACCTGATCCCGGCGGCAAGCGGAGCCAGGACTGAGGCGCAAAGGCTTCGCCGCCTTCGTCAAAGCCACCCTCGAGGACAAAGACCTCCAATCCACCCGGAGCACTCAACGTGACGCGGGCGCCCGGCGCCCACTGCTCCAGCCGAACCTCCTCACGCACATCATGGTGAAGCACCGCCGCCTGCACCCCCTCGCGCCCGGGCTGGGCCTGGAACGCGATGACATCCCTGGCCAAACGCACCTCGGTGCGGTCTTCGGCATCGAACTGATGCAGTTTGACCAGGATCGTGCACCCCGGTGCCGATGCGGGCGTGTGCCGCGAGGTTGGCGGATTGCGCACATAGCTGCCGGCCGGGTAATCGCCATGCTCGTCTTGAAAGACGCCATCGAGCACCAGAAACTCTTCTCCGCCGTCATGGGTGTGAGGCGAGAACGCGCTGCCAGGGGCAAAGCGCACAATGGTGGTGGCACGGGCCACCTCGTCTCCGATGCGGTCGAGCATACGCCGCTCCACGCCCGGCATCGGCGACGGGGTCCAATCGAGCAGGGCAGCATGCACCGCCACGCGTTGCGAGAAATCGGCATTGATCTCCACGGTCATCTCCTGATCCTAAGGCCCTGCGAGCCCATCTACCTAACAGCTGTTAGGTGATATGGGCTTGAAAGCTGGAAAGGTCAATGCCTAATGCCTGTTAGGTTTGGTTTAGGAGGCCCCCCAGCCCATGAGTGCCCGAAGCGATGAGATCCTGGATGCGGCCGAGCGCCTGGTACGCCGGGCGGGCTATGCGGCGGTCAGCACCCGCGCCGTGGCCGAGGCGGTCGGCATCCGCGCGGCCAGCCTGCACCATCACTATCCGACCAAGAGCGACCTCGGAGAGGCGCTCGCGGCCCGGTACACGGACCGGTTTTTGGAGGAGCTCGGGTCTCCGGACGCGGCGCGCCATCATCCTGAGGGGCCGATCGCCCTCTATTGCGATGCGTTTCGGCAATCCTACAAGCGGGACGGCGCGCTCTGCCTCTGCGGTGTGCTGGGGGCGGAGGTGCAGAGCCTGCCCACCCCGGTCGCCGACCAGGCTCGGGTCTTTTTCAAGCGCAATCTCAACTGGTTGACCGAAGCCTTGCGACGTCCGGGCAAGCCGCCGCCGCACCGCGATGCCGTGCGGATCTTGGCCTCGCTCGAGGGGGCAATGATGATGGCCTCGGCCTTGGAGGATGCGTCTGTGCTAGACACGGTCTGCGAAGACCTGTCCGCCTTGCAAAACGCCTGACGTTGCGTGGGTCAGGAGCCGAGTGAGGCGCGGTCGCGCTTGCCTGCCTTGGCGGGTGCCACAGGTTCGATGGTCTCCGGTGGCACGCCAGCTTCTCGGGCGGCATGATCCCCACGCTCCGCATCCTCGATGTGCCGGCGCAGAAGGAAGAAGGCGAACTCCGCCTCTTTCAGCTTCTCCTTGAAGAACGACTGAAAGAAGCGGCCACCCGCGTTCTCAGAGGTCTGGCCCCCGCTCGGGAGCGCCTCGCGTTGCATGTGCAGCGAAATGTCCCGCAGCGGCATAAAGAACGCCGTCGTGAGCTCGAGCAGCTTCTCCGACACCGACCCCCGCCGAAGCGGTCGCGAGTGCGGGCCGGCGAACAGCTCGTTGATGTCGCCAACCACATAGGAGAACCGCAGAATCAGGTTCGCGCGGCCATCGCTGGCGCGTGTCGAGAGCACCTTGAGCCCCATCAGGCTCAGCGACCCCATTTGAAAACGCAGATCGTGCAGAAAGCTGAGCCCCGGTGCGGAAACATAGGCCGACACGATGCCGCTGATGAATCGCCGAAACTCCTCCCGCAACATCGACCACAGCGTGGTCTCGCCGCGCTCTGCAAAGGTCAGAGAGACCTTGTCGGTCATCGCCTCGAGCCGATTGACCGTGATCGCCCCATCTGTGCCGGCACGCATTGCAATCAGCAATTGCGACTGCGGCGGGATCGTGATCGGATCGAGCGTAGCCATTGGGACACCAGCTTCGTGAATTGATGCTGCTTTGTCTCAAAATTTCCCTAACAGAGCGTTAATGCCCCCCATCGGCGACACGGATTTGCAGACAAATCTGCTGTCACGTGTCCGTCATCCGGCGGAAAATCCCTAGCAGGACACGATGGCCTCCAAGGGCATCTGTGCGATAGGCGCCAACCGATTGCACCTTGATCTCCATCCCATCGGGCCGGATCAACCGCGCATCGAAGGCGAACTTCTTTTCGGTCGCGATAGCCTGGTCAAGCGCGGCCCTCACGATCTCGCGATCATCTGGATGATAGAAGTTGATCGCCGTCTCGAGATCGGGCTCATAGCTGTCCCGCGTGACCCCATGTATGCGATAGACGCCCGAGGACCACTCAACCTTCTCCGCCTCGAAATCGACGAGCCAATAGCCGATATCGGCCGCCTCCTCGATCATCTCCAGGCGCTGCTCAGCCAGTTGCAAGCGCATCTGCTCTTCGAGCTGCGTGTTGATGTCAACCAGCGAGACATAGAGCGTGTCCTGGTCCTGGGTCTCCCCATGCACTCGCCAGCGGTCCACTTGGTACCACCGCTCACGATCAGATTTGCGGAGCTGCTTTAGTTCCACCTCGCGGGAGCTGTCCTCACTGCTGTCCAGGAACGCCCTATCGGTCGCAATGATATGCTCGACTGTCTCAGGCGCAAAGATATCGCCGAGGCGGACGGGCCCAGCCGCATAGCCGCCAAGATCGAAAACCTCGCGCGCATGGCCGCTGACCTGCAGCACGGCTCCGGTGCGATCGCGGTGCATGAGCAGGACCGGCGCATAGCGGAAGAGATGCTCCATCTGGCTCAACAACCGCCCCACGGCCGGGGTCTCGATGAACAGCAAGGTGGCGCCGCTGATCCGCCCGCGCGTGTCATTGAAGGGCGAGCAACGGAGGCTGTAGCCGGTTTTCCCGCTTTGAATCTCTCGCGTCACCGAGCGGCCGAGATGCAGGGCCTGGTCGCAAATCTCGGCCAGTTGAGGGAAGCCAGGCGGCAGGCGGCACTGGCTGACATGCGGGCGCTCATTCGGATGGTCGAGTTCGAACAGGTCCACGGCAGCACGGCTGACACGGTTCACCTGCAGCGCGCTGTCGACCACAATGGCCGGCGTCGGAATGGTCTCGAGGATCGACTGCAGCTCGTCGCTGAGATCGGCGAGCTCGGCGGCATTGACGTGGAGCTCTTCGTTGACCGTCACCAGCTCTTCGTTGGTGGATTGCAGCTCCTCGTTCGAGGTTTCCAGCTCCTCGTTGGTGGCTTGCAGTTCTTCGTTGGTTGCCTGTAATTCTTCGTTGGTCGATTGCAGTTCCTCATTCGAGGTCTCGAGTTCTTCAATGGTTTGCTGCAGGGCGTCGCGGGTCGCGGCGATCTCGCGCTCCAGCGCCTCGATCTGCTTGGCCGGCCCGAGATCACTGGACTCGCTCTGGGGCGGTCGCTCATTGGGCGCCGGCAGCCAGCGGCGGAAGACGATGAGGCAAAGATCCTCATCGAATTCGGCCGAGCGGATTGGGAACACTTCGAGCTGGCTGACCATGCCCTCGCCATCGACATCGTGCACCCGCCCGAGCCGGCGCGCCTCTTGACGCCGCGCCACGCTGACGAGAGCGCGCGCCTCGTTTGCCAGGGCCGGCTTAAACATCGAGAGTGCGAGCTGCAGACGCGAGGCCTCGGTCAGCGAGATAAACGGCGAGACATCGCCATAGACCTTCAGGATCCGATACTCCGGCCCAACCAAGACCGCGTTTGGTCCGACTGCACGGGCGAGCCCATCGAAGAGCGCCTGGCCCACCTCCCGCTCGCGCTCGTTGCGGTTCACCGGCTCGATCGGCATCGGCCGATTGGGGATGGTGGCCAGCATGTCGCCGCTGATGGGCAAATCGGGCCGCCGACCGAGGATCCGCCGCCGGTAGATATGGGCCTTCTCGGAGGCCATCTTGAACAGATCCTCCGCCCCGCCCACGGTCTCAGCGGTGCCCAAGAACAGATATCCATTGGGTTTGAGCGCGAAATGCAGGCGCGAGAGGGCTTTCGTCTGCAATGATGGCCCGAAATAGATCAGCAGGTTCCGGCAGCAAATCAAGTCGACATTCAGGAAGGGCGGGTCCTGGCAAAGATTGTGCACCGAGAACAGCACAACCTCCTTCAGCTGATCCGCCACACACAGACGGTCTTCTTTGCGCACAAAGTACCGCGCCACAAAATCCGTCGGAATATCGTCTGCGGCCGCCAGCGAGTAGCGTCCGGCCCGTGCAATCCGCAGAGCGGCCGTGTCGATATCGGTGGCAAAGATCTGCACTTTGTCTTTGCTGATCGCATCCAGACCGCCCAGGGCCTCGGCCACCAGCATGGCGATCGAGTAGACCTCCTCGCCGGTGGCGCAGCCGCTGATCCAGATCCGCAGCGGTTGATCGGCCTGTGCGCTCTCGGCCACCATCTTCTCGATGAACCCGCGAAGAGCCAGAAACTCATCGGTGTCGCGAAAGAAGCGGGTGACCGAGATCAGTAAATCTTTGAAGAGCGCATCGACCTCCCGGGGGTTCGAGCGGCAATAGGTGGTGTACTCCTGTTGGCTGCTGATCCCGAGCGCGGTCATGCGCCGTTCGATCCGCCGCTGGACCGTGGTGGGCTTATAGTCGCGAAAGTCGACCCGGGTCCGCGCCAAGAGAATCTGCAGCAGATCCGAGACCGGGTGCGCCACGGTCCCGCTGCCACTCCGCGCAAAATCGAAATTGCGCGGTGTTCCGAGGATCTTGGCCAGATGCATGCCGATCTCGGTGGGCGAAAGGACCAGATCGACACATCCTGTCTCGACCGCCGCATTGGGCATGCCGTCATATTTGGCCGATTTGTCGTCCTGAGCGATGGTGATGCCGCCGGCCGCCCGCACGGCCTGGATGCCGTAGGAACCGTCCGACCCTGTGCCCGAGAGCACCACGGCGACAGAACGCTCGCCCAGAGCACCGGCGCTGCTCATGAAGAAGCGGTCGACCGAGGGCTTTGGCGCCGCCAACTCCGGGCTCGGCACGAGCAGATGTAGCGCGCCGTCGCGATAGACGAGATCGTTGTTCGGCGGCGTCACATAGATCGTGTTGGCCTGCGGCACGACGCCATCGACCACATCGACCACGTCCAGATGGGTCTCGCGATCGATCAGCGTGGTCAGCAGACTGCGATGCTGCGGAGACATGTGCTGGAGAACCACATAGCTCGCCGCATGATCCGAGGGCAGGTTCTTCACCATCTCCC
Source organism: Pseudomonadota bacterium (assembly GCA_039187815.1). GTDB lineage: Bacteria > Pseudomonadota > Alphaproteobacteria > Rhodobacterales > Rhodobacteraceae > Thermohalobaculum. Next base: position 19,690 of record JBCCZI010000055.1, read on the forward strand.
GGATCGCTTCCAAACCGCCGGCAGACGCCCCTATTCCAACGATGAATAGTTTTTCGTCCGGCGATTTATCTGGCTGGGAGCCCGCGGTAAATTCGGCGTCCGTCATCTGATATCATCCAGATTTACGCTAATTCAGTTCATATCGCTGCTTACAACGCGAAGTGTCAAGCATCAAGCGGGCGCATTGACACCAAGACGCAATGTCGCAACCAATTATTAATCCATAATTTTTTAACAAACGTCAAATTCGATCAATTAACCCGCCATTAAATTCGGTCGTGCAATGAACACTTTCCACGCGTTGCAACAGATTGACGTGAATGACGATGCAAATGGCAGCAGAACACTGTGACAAGTCGGATCGCCTGGCACTCACGTTGCGGGCGGAAGCAGACGGCAGCTTCTATGTCCGCGATGTCGAGATCCTCAACGAAGGATCCCGGTTGCGCGTCTCTTTTCAGAGAGAGAACCGGCTGGAAGAGGTGCTCTCTGCCGAGAGCTGCGAGACAATCGCCGATGTCGCACGAAAGGCCTCGGAGCATCGCGGCATGCTGGCCCTGCCCGATCTCCGCGTGTCGCTGCGCAATCTTGTGCTCGCCGGTTGCCGCGTTCTAATCAGCGCGGCCGAAGACGGGGCTGAGCACATCCTGATTCGCTTCGGCCATTGTTTCGGGAACCTTCTGGGGCTCTTCCGCAAGAACGTGCTGGCGTTGAACATGGCGGTGGACGAACTCTGCGACAGCTCGGCACGCCGCTTGGACGAGCTCTATCTGCAGATCGCGAACTTCAGCAGCCATATCGAGACCGTGCTGGGGGATGAGCGCCCGAATTGCCCGATCCGCACCCATCGGGAGCTTGCGGCTCTGTCGCAGCGGATCCGAACAACCATGTACACGCTCAACCAGCGCCAGATGATTGAGCGCCGCCACCCCAGTGACGCGGCACAGATCGATGCGATCCGAAGCCTGCGCGCTTTGCCGAGCGGCTGATCCTCACGGACGGGCGGACGACCCACGTTGCGCCAACAAGGCAACGGCCAGGGCTTCTAGGGTGACATAGCCCACCAGCGCCCCATCGGGCCCATGGACCAAGGCGGCGCGGGCCTCGTGTCGATGCAAGGTGTCGCCAAGCGCATCCACCGTGTCCTCTAGCGCAACCCTTGGCAGATCCCGGTGCATGTGCTCTAGCACCGGCGCCTGCGGGCCCGCCTGGCGTAGGCCCTCTACCAAACGCGCGCGGGTCAAGACACCGACCGCATGCCCATCGGCCGACAACACAGGGAAATGGTCCTGCGTGGTCGCCAAAACGGCCTGTCCCGCCCGGCGCAACGGGTCCTCGGGCGCGAGCGTTGCGAAACGCCGAACGGCAATATCGGCAACCAGGTGCGTGCCCGCGCGGCCCCGCGCCGCCTCCTGGCGCAGCTCAAGATCCGCAGCAAAGATAACAAAGATCCCGATCAGCATTAGCAAGGGGCTGTGGACAAAGCCGATCCCGACAAACCCCAGCCCGAACAGCTGCCCGACGCGCCCCGCAATCAAAGTGGCACGGCCACGCCCAAACCGCAGCGCCAGTAGCGCCCGCAGCATCCGCCCCCCGTCCAGCGGAAAGGCCGGCAGGAGATTGAAGGCCACCAACATTAGGTTGACCACGGCCAGGCGGGCCGCCATGGACCCCTCGATCCGCTCCAGCGACGCCAGATCGCCCGATTGGATGCGCACACCCAGCACCAGCAACAGCGCCCCGGCGATAACGAGATTGACCATCGGCCCGGCGGCAGCGACGGCGAGTTCTCGCCCCGGGCTCTCAGGCATCCGCTCGAGCCGCGCGAGCCCGCCGATCGGCAGCAAGGTTATCTCGGGGGTTCGGATCCCATATCGGTTCGCTGCCCAGGCATGCCCGCCCTCGTGCAACAGGACGCAGAGGAAGACCAGCAGCAGAAACAGGATCCCGTCCGTGGCGGCCTCGGCCCCGCCCCGCTGCCAGGACACCCAGCCGATCCAGGCCAACAGCGCCAGGAAGGTCAGGTGCACGCGCACCGCCGTGCCCTGGATGGTGGCAATCCGGTAGGACCAGGTCATGCCGATCAGGCAGCCTCACCCAGGCGGCGCTCCCAGTCCAGGGCCTGCGCGACGATGGTGTCGAGATCGTCCAAGTCCGGCCTCCAGCCGAGCCGCGCCCGGATCTCCGCCGGATCGGCGACCAACTGCGCCGGATCGCCCGGGCGCCGCGGGCTCTCGACCACGTCGAACGAGGCCCCGTGCACACGGCGGACCGCCTGGATCACCTCGCGCACCGAGAAGCCGGTTCCATAGCCGCAATTGAGCACGGCGCTCTCGCCTCCGTCCCGGAGATGATCGAGCGCCAGAGCATGCGCCCGGGCAAGATCGGTCACGTGGATATAGTCGCGCACACAGGTCCCATCCGGTGTGGGATAGTCGGTGCCAAAGATCTCGAGCCGCGGGCGCAGGCCGAGCGCAGCCTGGGCCGCCACCTTGATGAGATGCGTGGCCTGGGGCGAACATTGCCCGCTCCGCCCCTTGGGATCGGCTCCGGCCACGTTGAAATACCGCAGACAGATGCTCGCCAGCCCATGGGCCGCGCCCACATCACGCAACATCAGCTCGGTCATCATCTTCGAGGCGCCATAGGGCGAGATCGGCTGCTGCGCCGCCGCCTCGGAGATCGGTACTTCGGCCGGATTACCATAGACTGCTGCGGTCGATGAGAAGATGAAGCGCCGGATCCCAGCGGCCACGCAGGCCTCGATCAGCGTCCGTGAGGCGGCGGTGTTGTTGCGATAATATTTCAGCGGATCGGCATGGGACTCCGGCACGATGATCGAGCCTGCAAAGTGCAGGACCGTGTCAATCGCCGCCTCTTCGAACACCCGGGCGAGGAGCGCGGCATCGCCCACATCGCCCTCGATCAGCCGGACCTGCGGCGGCAAAAGCGCGCGGCGTCCCGTGGAGAGGTCGTCGAGAACCCAGACCGTCTCGCCGCGCTCACAGAGATCGAGCACCAAATGGCTGCCGATATAGCCGGCTCCGCCCGTCACGAGGATGGTCATACGCGCGCTCCCTAACCCAGTCCCCGCCCCCGGCGCACCATAGGGATGCGGCCGCTGCTGTCGAGCCCCCGTTGCACGCCCTCTTGCCGCGGCCACCCGGACCGGCTTAGCGTCGCGTCACAGATGCGTTGCGGAGGGTTCAGGCACCATGGACCGCTTTGACTATGTGATCATCGGCGCCGGCTCTGCGGGCTCGGTGCTGGCCAATCGCCTGACCGAAGATGGGCAGCACCGGGTGCTGCTGCTCGAGGCCGGCGGTCGCGACTGGCATCCCTACATCCACCTGCCGATCGGCTATGGCCGCGTCTACTATGACGAGCGGATCAATTGGAAGTTCCTGACGGCACCGGTGCCGGGGCTTGGCGGCAAGCCCAGCTACTGGCCGCGGGGCAAGGTGCTGGGCGGCTCCTCCTCGATCAATGGCATGGTCTACATGCGCGGCCATCCCGGCGATTTCGAGGATTGGGCCGAGGTGGCGCCCGGATGGGGCTGGGAGGATGTTGAACCTGCCTTTCGAAAGCTCGAGCGCTGGTCGGGCCCGCCAAGCCAGGCGCGCGGGTCCCATGGCCCCCTGCCGGTCTCGAACATCACGGCCGAGGTGCACGAAACCTGCCGCAACTTCCTGGATGCAAGCCGCGAGGCGGGCTTTGTTGAGATCGCCGATCACAACGGCACCGAGCTCGAAGGGACCAGCGTCTATCAGATGACCACCTTAGGCGGTTTGCGTGCCTCGGCGGCGCGGTGCTGGCTGACCCCGGCCAAGGGGCGCAAGACACTCGAGATCCGCACGCATGCGCATGTCTGCGGGCTGGTCTTCGAGGACAACCGCGCGGTGGGCGTTCGCTATCGCCAAGGGGGTCACGAGGCCGAGGTGCGGGCCTCGCGGTCGGTCATCCTCTCGGCCGGGGCCGTCGGCAGCCCGCAGATCCTCCAGCTATCGGGGCTCGGGCCGGCTGCGGTGCTGGCCGCACACGGCGTGCCCCTGCGCCGTGAGATGCCCCATATCGGCCAGCATCTGCAGGACCATCTGGGCGTGGACTACATCTATCGCTCGCGGGTGCCGACGCTCAACCAGCGCCTGCGCCCCTGGATCGGGCGGATCGCGGCGGCCTTGCGCTTTGCCACGTCTCGCCGCGGCCCGCTGACGATCGGGGTCAACCATGCCGGTGGCTTCGTGCGCTCGGACCCAGCGCTCGAGCGGCCGGATGTCCAGCTCTATTACTCGCCGCTCAGCTACACCAAAGCGCCGCCGGGCACCCGTCCGCTGCTCACCCCCGACCCGTTCCCCGGGTTGATGATCGGCCACTCGCCGTGCCGCCCGACCAGCGAGGGCCATGTGAACATCGCCTCGTCCGATCCCGAGGCCCCGCCCGATATCCAGCCTGCCTATCTGTCGACCGATCAGGATCGGGCCGTGATGAGGGCCGGCATCCGCATCATGCGGCGCATCGCAGCCCAGCCGTCCATGGCCAGCATCATCGACGCCCTGCTTTCGCCAGGCGCCGAGGAGGAGGACGACGAGAGCCTCGACGCCTTTGCCCGCGACAACGGCTGGACGGTGTTCCACCCCAGCTGCACCTGCCGCATGGGCCACGACCCGGCGAGCTCGGTGGTCGATCCGCGCCTGCGCCTGCACGGGGCCAGGGGATTGCGGGTCGTCGACGCCTCGGTCTTTCCCAACATAACCTCTGGCAACATCAACGCGCCCACCCTGATGCTAGCCGAGCGTGCCGCCGCCATGATCCTCGAGGACGCCAAAGAGGGCCACAGATGACCGAGATCGCCCGCATCGAGACCTTTTCGACCGAGTTTGTCTCGTTCGTCCGCGTCACCGCCCGCGACGGCGCCTTTGGCTGGGGGCAGCTCTCGACCTATCATGCGGATATCAGCGCGCTGGTCTTGCACCGGCAACTCGCACCTTGGGTGCTGGGCGAGACCATTGCGGATCACGCGGCCCTGGACGATGCCTTGGACCGGGTCTTTGAGCGAGAGCACAAATTTCCAGGCTCCTATCTCTGCCGTGCCATGGGGGGCTTTGACACGGCACTCTGGGATCTGTGGGGGCGCCGCGCGGGACAGCCCGTGGCGGCCTTGCTAGGCGGCTCGGCCGGACCGCTGCGGGCCTATGCCTCTTCGATGAAGCGCGACATCACGCCCGAGGAAGAGGCCACGCGCCTGCGCCGCCTGGCCGACAGGGACGGCTTCACCGCCTTTAAGGTGCGGGTCGGCGCGGAGGTCGGACGCGGACGCGACGAATGGCCGGGGCGGTCCGAGGCGATCATCCCCACGATCCGCCGTGCCTTGCCCGAGGCAGATCTGCTGGCCGATGCCAATAGCTGTTTTGCACCGCCGCGGGCCATCGAGGTCGGCCGGATGCTCGAGGGTGAGGGCTTTTGCCACTATGAGGAGCCTTGCCCCTATTGGGAATACGACCAGACCAAGACCGTCACCGATGCTCTCTCCATCGATGTCACGGGCGGCGAGCAGGACTGGGACCTGACCCATTGGCGCCGCATGATCGAGATGCGCGCGGTGAATGTGGTGCAGCCGGATGTGCTTTATCTCGGCGGGATCGCGCGCACGCTGCGCATGGCGCACATGGCGGGCGAGGCCGGGCTGCAGGTCACGCCCCATGCGGCCAATCTCGGGATGGTGACGCTGTTCACCATGCACCTGCTGCGCGCGCTGCCCGAGATTGGCGTGTCGACCGGTCCCTATCTCGAGTTCGCGATCGAAGGGGCGGACTACTATCCCTGGCAAGAGGGGCTTTATCGCGAGAGCCCCTACGGCGTCGAGGGCGGCCATGTCACGGTCACCGATGCACCGGGCTGGGGCGTCGAGATCTCCCCCGACTGGCTGGCCCGTAGCAACTACAGCATCTCGGAGCTATAGGCGCGGTCGATGGCATCTGAAGGCGCGGTCGATGGCATCTGAGTGCCGATTGACGGAAACCGCCGCCTAGAGCCGTGATCCATGCCAGTCTCGCATGGATGGAGACCCAGGAACTCAGCATGACCCGCGAGATGGCCCGTTGCGGATCCTTTGCGGCTGCGACCCGGGCGCTCGCGCTTGACCTCTCGGCGGTCAACCGGGCCATCGCCGGGCTCGACCGCCATCTGGACAGCTGCAAGAGCCTCCCGAGTTTGGCGTCGGTTTGGGTCGCTGACGCGGCTGGGTCGGGGGGTGTATCTGGGTCCGGGGGGTGTATCATTCGGCAGGCGGGTTTGTTTGGGCTCTCGGAACATCTGGAGCGGTTGAGCAAGGACGGCGATCCGCTGGATGTGCTCGAGGCGACGGTGGATTTCGAGTATGTCCGGCCCTGGCTGGTCGAGGGGCTCGGCTATGGCGACGGCTCGAAGGGCGGGCGGCCATCATTCGACCCGGTGTCGATGGTCCCTGGTGTCGATGGTCAAGGCGCTGATCCTGCAGGCCCAGCACACCCTCTCGGACGCGCGGAGGGAGTTCATGCCTGTCGGCATTTGCCGCGCAATTGCCTGTCGGCCAGCGGATCCGCGACCGGCTCTCGTGGATGCGGTTTCTCGGCTTCGACCTTGGCGCGCCGACACCGGACGAGAACACCCTACGGCATTTCAGGAACCGGCTGACCGAGACGGGCACACTGAAGCGGGTGATGACGTCGCGAAGCGACGGGCGCGCAGCGACGGGCGCGCAGCGTCAGTCGACTGGCAGCTCCAGAAGAAGGGGTACATCCCCCTCTCGGCGCCTGCTGGGCAGCGCATGGCCGGTCAGATCGTCGATGCGAGCCTGGTGCCGGCGCCCAAGCAGCGCAACACCGCGGCCGAGAAGGCGGCGATCAAGGACGGCAAGTCGGCCAGGGAAATCTGGCCCGATGAGCCCAACAAGGCGGCTCAGAAGGACGCCAACGCACCCTGGACGCTGAAGGTCGGCGTCAAGGTCCGGTACCGTCCGGACGGCACGCCCCGGCCGCAG
>JBCCZI010000056.1:0-26191 GCA_039187815.1 Pseudomonadota bacterium
CTCCCGCCCGCCCACCCCGCGCGCGCCGACCCGGCGCCGCGCCCGGGCCTGGGTTGGCGTTGTCGATCTGGTGGGCGAGCGCCTTTTGGCGATGCGCCCGCCTGGGCAGGACGAGGTCACGGAATGACGGCTGTCACGGTTCTCGGGTCCGGAGTGGTCGGTCTATGCGTTGCTGCGGAACTGGTTGCGCATCGGTGCGATGTGACCGTTGTGGCACCCTCGGGCGGGCCGGATGTGTCGGCGTGTTCTTGGTGGGCGGCTGGCATGCTGGCGCCAGGTTGTGAGCTCGAAAGCGCCGAGCCCTTGATCGGTGCGCTTGCGTCGGAGGGCGCCGCGTTTTGGCAGGCGCGCGGCGAGGCCGAGATGCGCGGAACGCTGGTGGTGGCGCCTCCGCGAGACGGCTCCGAGCTCCGCCGCTTCGCCGCCGCGACCTTGGGTCACCTACGCCTTGAGGGGGCCGAGATCGGGGCGCTTGAGCCGGCCCTGGCGGGGCGCTTTCCCGCTGGTCTGTTGTTCCCAGAGGAAGGGCAGATCGATCCTCGTGGGGCGCTCGGCCGTTTGGCGAGCGAGTTGGCCGCGCGGGGCGTGACCTTTGATGCGCGGGTGGCGCGGGCCTCGGATCGAGGGGGGCTCACGGTGGATGCCCGCGGCCTGGCGGCGCGCGATGTGCTGCCCGATCTGCGCGGCGTCCGCGGAGAGATGGCGCTGGTGCGGGCGCCGGACCTGGCGATCTCGCGCACGGTGCGCTTGCTGCACCCGCGCTGGCCGCTCTACCTGGTTCCGCGGGGTAAGGGGCTCTTTGTGCTCGGCGCGACGCAGATCGAGAGCGAGCGGCAGGGCGGCGTGACGGTGCGCTCGGCGCTCGACCTGCTCGGTGCGGCCTATGCGCTGCACCCGGCCCTGGGCGAGGCGGAGATCGTCGAGCTTGGCGCGGGGTTGCGCCCGGCCTTTCCGGACAATCTCCCGCGGCTGCGCTGGCGAGAGGGCGCGCTCTGTGTGAATGGCCTGTTTCGCCACGGGTTTCTCTGTGCGCCGGCCCTGGCGCGCATGGCGGTCGAGCATCTGCTCGAGGGCCGGCGGTTTCCGGAGGTGATGGATGAGGATTGTGCTCAACGGCAAAGCGCATGAGACCGGCGCGCTGACGCTCGCAGCCTTACTGGAGGAGATGGGTGTGGGCGAGAACCGGGTCGCGACCGCGGTGAACGGGCGGTTTGCGCCTCGGCCGATGCGTGCGGCGACTCCGCTCTCTGATGGGGATGCGGTCGAGGTGGTCTCGCCGATGGAGGGGGGCTGAGCCATGGATGGCAGCTCGCCCGATCGGCTTGTGCTCTATGGTGAGACGGTGGTGTCGCGGCTCTTACTCGGCACAGCACAATATCCCTCGCCCGACCGGCTGGCCCGGGCCGTCGCGGCTGGCGGGGCCGAGATTGTGACCGTGTCGCTCCGACGCGAAGGCACAGGGGGCACGGCCTTTTGGGAGCTGGTTCGGGCCTCGGGCGCACGGGTGCTGCCGAACACGGCCGGATGCCGGTCGGTCTCGGAGGCGGTTACCACGGCCCATATGGCGCGAGAGCTCTTCGAGACACCGTGGATTAAGCTCGAGGTAATCGGCGACGATGACACGCTCCAGCCGGATGTCTTCGGGCTGGTCGAGGCGGCCCGCATTCTCTGTGCCGAGGGGTTTGAGGTCTTTCCCTACACCACCGATGATCTCGGGGTTGCCAATCGGCTGCTCGATGCGGGCTGCCGGGTTCTGATGCCCTGGGCCGCGCCTATTGGCACCGGACAGGGTGTAAGCGACCCCTATGCATTGCGATCGCTGCGCGCCCGGTTGCCTGAGGTCGTCATGATCGTTGATGCGGGCCTCGGCCGGCCCAGCCATGCAGCCGAGGTCATGGAGATGGGTTATGATGCCGTTCTGCTGAACACGGCGGTGGCCAAGGCGGGAGACCCGGTGGCCATGGCGCGCGCCTTTGGGCTGGCCGTAGAGGCCGGGCGGCTCGCACATCTTGCCCGGGCCATCGAGGCGCGGGACATGGCTGCGCCTTCGACCCCTGTGGCCGGGACACCGTTTTGGACCGATCCGTGATCGCGCCCTTCTACCAGATCGTGGACGATGCCCGTTGGCTCGAACGCTTCGTCCCGCTTGGCCTGCGCCTCACCCAGTTACGCATCAAGGACGTGGCGGAGCCGGAACTCCGCGCACAGATCCGGGCGGCCAAGGCGATCTGCGGGACCGCGTGCCAGTTGATCGTCAACGACCATTGGCAGCTGGCGATCGAAGAGGGCTGTGATTTCGTCCATCTCGGCCAAGAGGATCTGGATGGGGCGGATCTCGGCGCAATCCGTGCGGCAGGGATCCGCCTGGGCGTCTCGACCCATGACGGCGCCGAACTGGCGCGGGCCTTGGCGTTGCGGCCTGACTACATCGCGCTGGGCCCGATCTATCCGACCATCCTGAAGGCGATGCGCTGGGATCCGCAGGGCGTTGCGCGGGTCTCGGACTGGAAGGCGCGGATCGGCGCGCGCCCCTTGGTCGCCATCGGAGGCCTGACGGTCGAGCGCGCGGGGCCGGTCTGGGCCGAAGGGGCCGACAGCATTTGTGTTGTGACCGATGTGCTGCGTCACGCCGATCCCGAGGCCCGGCTGCGTGCCTGGCTCGACGCGGCCCAAACGCGCCCCCAGCCCGCCTAGAAATCGCCCTGCCAAGCCGTTAGCACACGGTCAGCAGACCTCGTCTTTGGAGACACCGCTTGCGCCGAACCTTGCTCCGCCTCTTCATCCTGTTCGTGCTGCTGGGGCCGATCCTGTTCCTGATGCTGGTCACCCAGACCCGGCCTCTGGTCGAGACCGAAGCCCTGGCAACCCCGCGCTCGGCAGCGGATACGCGGACGCTGGTGCATCAGGTGCGGGCGGTCACGAACACGGCCGTCGATGATCCGACACTGGTCATCCCGGTCCAGCATCTAAACGGCGCGATAACCTTCGGTGCACGGCTGATCCCGGGGCTTCGGGGGGAGGCAGATGTGGTGCCCGAGGGGTTGCGGTTTCGCGTCTCGGTACCCGTCCCGAAAATGCCGCAACTCGGTTGGCTGAATGTCGAGGCGGTGGTGCCCCCGTTCCAGAGCGGCCCTAGGCTCGCCTCCGTGAGCGTTGGGCATATCCGTCTGCCACCAGGGCTCTCGCTGTGGCTGGGGACATGGATTGCCGATCTGGTCCTGGGCGACGGGCTCGGCACCACGGTGCGCGAGGCGGTCCCGCGATTTGAGGTCGGCACGGACACCGTGACCGCTGTGCTAAAGATGGAGGCCGAGCAACGCTCCGCAATCACGCGCCGCATGGCGGGGCTGTTGCGGGGCGGGGACATGCCGACTGCAACGGAGATCCAGGGCTACTATCTTGCGCTGCGCGAGGCGATTGATGCCGGCGCGCTTCCCGATCAAGGGTCCTTCCTGCCCTATCTCACTTTCGCGCTTGAACGTGCGCTTGCTCAGGCGGCTCCAGGGCGCGTGGACCACGAGTACACTGCGGCCATCTTTGCCGTCACCCAGGTGTGTGGCGCCCGCGATTTCCGCCTGGTCGTGGGCCGTTTGGTCGAAGGGGTGGTCCCGCGCGATGAGCGCAGCTGGGCACGGGACTGCAAACAGGTCACCTTCGCCGGCCGGATCGACAGCAAGCGGCACTTCATCACCGCCGCCGCGATCAAAGCCGCGAGCACCATGAAAGTCTCATTCACCATCGGAGAGTTCAAGGAGCTGGTCGATACGATCTCAGGCGCCGGGGGGTTCGATTTTACGGATATCGTTGCAAATGCATCCGGTATCCGCTTTGCCGAGACGATGATGGCCGCCCCGCGGGAGGCATGGCCAGCGCTGATCGACCGTTTGGGCGCCGAGTCGGATGTCCTGGCATCCTATGACGGCATCCCATCGCTCATGCCGAAGCCAGAGTTCGATGCGAAATTCGGCGATGTGGATGACCCGCGCTATCACGCCATGGTCGATCGGATCGAGCGGCGCATCGATGGCTTGCCGCTGCATGTGCCGCTTGGGCCCGGGGGGTGAGTCTCAGAGCCGCGCGCGGATCAGCTCGGCCATGCGCTCGGGCGAGAGGATCGGCGGCAAGGCTGCGGTTACCTGACCATCAGGGCCGATCAGATAGACAAAACCGCCATGGGCGAAGATTGGCGCGCCGTCCGGCTCGCGAGCAACCACGCTGCGCTCGATCTGAAAGCGGGCGCGGATATCGGCCAGCGCCCCCTCCGAGCCGGTGAGACCCAAGAGCGCTGGGTGATAGCGGGGCATGGCCGCGGCCAGCGCCTCGGGCGTGTCTCGGTCCGGATCAATGGTGATCATCACCGCTGTGAGCTCCGCAGCATCGGGTCCGAGCCGGCGCAGCGTCTCCCCCATCATCGGCAGAGCAACCGAGCAGATCGACTGGCAGTTCGCATAGCCAAAGAACAGCATCACCGGCTGGCCAGCGAAATCGGCCTCGGTGACTTGCCGCCCGTCCTGGTCCGTCAGCTCAAAGGCCATCTCGATCTGGATCGGAAAGGGCAGGGGCCCAGGATCCGCCGCCTGGGCGCTCCAATCGATCAGACAGGCCGCGGCTAAGGCCGCAAGGCGCATCAGAAATTCTCCTCGATAAAGGCCGCGTCGGCCTCGGCGCCGAGCCCGAGATAGCCATTGGCCTCGATCTCGGCCAGGATGCGCGGGTCGCGCCGGAACCAAGGGCCCTTGCCGCCCACATCGGGGTTCTTGCTCGACCAGTCCTTGGTGAACCGGTTGGCCTTGCTCATCTCGCTCTCGCTGACGGGACGGATCAGCTGCACTTGGTAGAGCTTGGCCTTGAGGCCGGGGGTAACGTCGGGATCGCCGATCATCAGCCCGTCGACCTCAACCAGCTGATGACAATAGGGCGCCAGATCCACCGTTGCGCCCGAGAACGCGGCTTGGATGTTCTTGTTGACCAGGAACATCACCCCATCATCGGCGCGGATCACCACCATCTGGCGCAGACCATCCCCGCAGCCGGCGGGGCAATCGCCGGTCAACGCACAGACCGCATCGGTCACGGTGGCGACAAAGCGGGCCGACTCTTCGCCCAGCAGCCCCCAGCTTTTGGCCTCCGAGTTGGCGGCGTAGTCTTGGGCTATGGCGGCATGGCCGGCACCGGCCAAGAGACCGGCGATCAGGATCGTGCGGAGCATGGCTGAGCCCTCACTGCTTGTTCGGATCGGGGATGGCGAAAGGCGGGACCACGCCCCAGTCGTCGTGGTTCACCAGGGTGATGCCCTCATCCGCCACCACGTCCGAGACCATCAGATAGTCGATGCCGTCGCGCTGATAGTGTAGACCCTCGGCACTGATCCGGTGGCTTTGCAAGGACAGCATGGCCGTGCCATCGGCGATGGAGGCATCGCCCTTCCATTTCAGGATCATGTAGACCGTGCCGTCGTCGGCCAGCATGCCGACCGGGATGCCACCGGCCGCACACCACATGGCACAGGTGTGGTGCGCGCTGCCGACCACCGCTTCGGGCCCGCCCATCACGCCGGAGAAAAAGCACCAGGTGTCGATCAGCTCACCGGTGACCGTGATGCGCTCGCCGACGGCATCGGCCGCCTGGCTTGGCATCGGCAGCATCGCGCACAGTGCCGCGACCAGCGTCGCGGCCCGGGTTGGTGTGGTCATCGCCGAACTCCTCCCAACGGTTGTATGTGGCCGTCTGTCACGTTCAGTTGACAACATACCGGATGAGGCGAGCCTGGCAGATCACAATTTCTCAAAACCTCCGGGAGGGTCAGATTTGCTCTTGGGCTAGAGCACCGGTAAGAGGGCGCCCGAAGGCGGGGAGGGCGCGATGGACTTGTTTCCAGCAATCGATCTCAAGGACGGCGCCTGCGTTCGGCTGTTGCGCGGCGAGATGGCCGAGGCGACCGTGTTCAACGACAACCCTGGCGCCCAGGCCTCGGCCTTTGTCGCCGCGGGATGCCGTTGGCTGCACATCGTCGATCTGAATGGTGCCTTTGCCGGTGAGCCGGTGAACGGCGATGCAGTCGGCGCGATCCTTAAGGCGGCAGGCGATGTGCCGGTGCAGCTTGGCGGCGGCATCCGTGACCGCGCGATCATCGAGGCGTGGCTCGAACGAGGTGTGGCACGGGTGATTCTCGGCACCGCGGCCGTGCGGGACCCGAGGCTGGTCCGAGCAGCGGCCGCAGCCCATCCGGGACAGGTCGCTGTCGGGATCGACGCCCGAAGCGGGCGCGTCGCAGTCGAGGGTTGGGCCGAGACAACGGATATGAATGTGGACGAGCTGGCACAGCGCTATGAGGATGCGGGCGTGGCCGCGCTCATCTACACGGACATCGACCGCGATGGTGCCATGCAAGGGCCGAACATCCAGGCGACGGCCGCCTTGGCGCGCGCCGTGTCGATCCCGGTGATCGCAAGCGGCGGGGTCTCGTCGCTCGATGATCTGAGGGCGCTGCGCGGCTGCGATGCGCCTCTTGCAGGCGTGATCTCGGGCCGGGCCCTCTATGACGGGCGGATCGATCTGGCCGAGGCGATTGCCCTGTTGGCGGCTCCATGATGGACCAGGCTGTTGCCGATCTTGCGACCTATGCCCTGGTCGCGCTTTGGGGCCTCTGGCAGCTTGCTGCGCTGGCCGAGGGGGTGCGTTGCCTGGTGTCGCGCCGCGGTCCGGGGCCGGCGCGCTTGGGCCTAAAGAACCCGGGCGCGCGGCGCCTGATCGGCGGCACACTGGCTTTGCCAGTGGCCTATATGGCAGCGGCCACGCTCTATGGCATCGGCGGCTGCACCGGCGGGCTCAAGCATTTGGCCGAGTGTGCGGCGATCGCCCCGGCGCTTGGACAAGCCGCCTATAATGCCATGCTGGTTTCGGCCCTGCTCGGCCCCGGGCTCGGCATGTTGGCCTTGATCGGCGCGGCCATTCTCGAGCTTTTGACGCGTCGCGGCGGCTGAGCACAGGCACCGCCGCAACGCCAGCAGGCCTCACTCGGCCGCGATCGCCTTGTTGGTGAGCTTGTCGAGCGCGCCCGCCGCTTTGGCCACCGTCGGCGCCTCGGCCCCATGTTCGGCCGCCATGGCGGGCACGTCGCGATAGACGACCTGCACCGAGCCATCAGCGGCCTCATAGGCAACCACCTTCAGCGGCAGATCGAGGCCCATCGATCCGCTCGAGGCCATCATCGGCGTCCCCATTTTAGGGTTGCCGAACAGCAGCACCGTGTTGGGCCGCAAGGACAGGCCCGCCTGTTCGGCACCTGCGGCATGGTCGATCCGTGCAAACACCTTGGCACCGGCGGCTTCGACAGCCTCTGCGAGCCGATCGATGGTGGTCGCCACATCATGCGGGCTGGTCTTGCGGACGAAGTCATCAGCGATGGCCGGGCCGGCGATCACGGTAGCGGCGAGGGCAAGGGTGGTCAGGCGCATGGGAACCTCCTGGGGGTTGCAGGTGTGGGCGCACCCTACCGCGTCCTCGGTCGTGGTCAATCTTGCCCTGTCCCGGACGACCGACTAGACCCCCAGGACATCACGGTTTCGCAAAGGCCCTGAATGCTCAAGATCCGAGTCATCCCCTGTCTCGACGTCAAGGACGGCCGCGTCGTCAAAGGCGTGAACTTTGTCGATCTTGTGGATGCAGGTGACCCGGTCGAACAGGCGAGCCTCTATGACGCGGCCGGGGCCGATGAGCTCTGCTTCCTCGACATCACCGCCAGCCATGAGCGCCGCGGAACCATTTTGGACGTGGCCCGCCGCACGGCCGAGCGCTGTTTCATGCCGCTCACCATCGGCGGGGGGGTGCGCACCATCGAGGATATCCGCGCGCTGTTGCTGGCCGGGGCCGACAAAGTCTCGATCAACACGGCCGCGGTCAAGAACCCGGGCTTTGTTGGCGAGGCCGCCGAGAAGTTCGGCAGCCAGTGCATTACGGTCGCCATCGATGCCAAATCGGGTGGCGCGACGCCCTCAGGCTTCGAGATCTTCACCCATGGCGGGCGCGAGGCCACCGGAATCGACGCGCTGGCCTTTGCCCGCGAGGTTGTGGCGCGTGGTGCTGGCGAGATCTTGCTGACCTCGATGGATCGGGACGGGACGCGGGCGGGCTTCAATCTGCCCCTCACCCGCGCAATCGCCGATGCCGTGTCCGTGCCGGTCATCGCCTCAGGCGGTGTCGGGACGCTCGATCACCTGGTCGATGGCGTGCGCGAAGGACATGCCTCAGCCGTGCTCGCCGCATCGATCTTCCATTTCGGTGAGCATACGATCCTTGCTGCCAAGCAGCATATGGCCCGGTCCGGCCTGCCCGTACGGCTATGACCGCGGTCTCGCCCGAAATGCGCGCCGAGATCGGCCAACGCCTCGATGTCATCGAAGCCGAGGAAGAGGTGCGCATCCTGCTCGCCATCGAATCCGGTAGTCGCGCATGGGGCTTTCACTCGACGGACAGCGATTATGATGTGCGCTTCGTCTATGCGCGGCCGATCGACTGGCATATGAGGGTCCGGTCGGGACGCGACGTGGTCGAGCGGCCCATCTCGGATGCGCTCGATCTTTCGGGATGGGATCTGCGCAAGACGCTTGGCCTGATGCTCGGCTCGAACGCGGTCGCGCTCGAATGGCTGCAATCGCCGATCCGCTATCGCGAGGTCCCGGGGTTTGCGCATGAATTGCTGGCCTTTGGGCGCCGTGTGCTCCGGCGCAGGCCGGTCATGTGGCATTATCTTCGCTTGGCCGAGCGGCAGATGGAGCGGTTGCGCACCGAAGACGGGCGGGTACGGCTCAAGCCCTATTTCTATACCGTGCGGCCGGTGCTCGCTCTGCGCTGGTTGCGGCTCCGAGCCGAGGCGGCTGTGCCACCCATGGATATGGCGCGGCTGTTGGACGAGGCCCAGCCCGACGCGTCGGTGACCGAACGGATCCAGGCGCTGATCGAGGAAAAGCGCGCCGCCGAGGGGGCGCTTTCCTCTGCAACGCTGACCGATATCGATGCCATGATCGGGGACGAGATTGCCGAGGCCAAGGCCGAGTTGGGGGATGGCCGACCCGAGATGCGTGGGCAGCACAGCGATGAGGCCGACGACATGCATATCCGCTGGACACGGGCGATGGAGGAGGTCTGGCAATGACCCAAGTGCTCGAGCGCCTCGAGGCAGCGATCGAGGAGCGTCGCGGGGCAGATCCTGCAACCTCGCACACTGCGAAGTTGTTCTCAAAGGGCCCGGAGAAATGCGCCGAGAAGTTTGGTGAGGAGGCCATCGAGGCGATCATCGAGGCCGTTAAGGACGACCGGGCCGCTCTGACCAACGAAGCGGCGGATGTGCTCTATCACCTGCTGGTGATGCTGGCGGCGCGGTCGGTGCCTTTGGCCGATGTGCTGGCCGAACTTGAGCGGCGCGAGGGGATCTCCGGAGTAGCAGAGAAGGCCGGGCGGCTCTCGGTTCGGCGTGCGCGCTGGCCCGAGGACCAGGCCGCCTGTCTCGCGATCCGGGCAGAGGCCTTTATCGAGGAACAAGGCGTCCCCGAAGAGCTCGAAGTCGACGGGCGCGATGAGTTCTGTCGTCAATACATCGGCGAGCGCGGCCGCGAGGCGCTGGGCACCGCCCGGGTCTTCGTGGACGAGGGCCGGGCCAAGATCCAGCGGGTTGCTGTGCGCAAGGCGGCGCGCGGATCGGGCCTCGGCGCGGTGCTGATGCAGGCGATCCTGCAAGAGCTGAGGGCGGATCCGACGGTGAACGAGGCGGTCCTGGATGCCCAGATCGCTGTGATCGCGTTCTACGAGCGCTTAGGGTTTGATCCGGAGGGCGAGGAGTTCCTTGATGCAGGAATCTGGCACCGCCGCATGCGCATGGCACTCTGACCACTAGGCCTCAGTCGAGAGTGCACGGCGCAGGAACCGGCCCGCCTCCGCAATGGTCTGGTCCGCGGCCCGAAGATAGCCGCGAAAGAATGGCCATGCATGGGGAAGGCCTTGGTGGACTTTCAGCGCGACGTGGCCGCCCCCGGTCTCCAGCGCCTGGGCCAGCCTTTGGGCATCGCCGAGCAGGATTTCCCCGGCCCCCACCGTGATGAGGGACGGTGGTGGCGCGACGAAGCGACCGAGCGCGGGCGAGGCGAGCGGTTGCGCGGCCTCGGCACCTTGCAGGATCAGCGCAGTGACATCTGGCATGCGATGTGGGGGCAGCATCGCGTCGCTGTGGGCATTTGCCGACAGGGCTGGAGATTTCCCGGTCAGATCGGTCCAGGGAGAGAAGAGCGCCAAGGCCGCTGGACGCGGCAGGCCAGCATCTTGCGCAGCCAGCAAAAGCGCTGCCGCGAGCCCGCCGCCGGCGCTGTCCCCCGCCAGCAGGATACGGGTGGCCTCAATCCCGCGCGCGAGCAATGCTCGATAGGCGGTCAGCGCATCGTCGGGCGCCGCCGGGAAAGGGTGCTCGGGCGCCAGGCGATAATCGGGCAGGCAGGCTCGGGCGCCTGTTGCCGCTGCGAGGGCTGCGGCCAGGTGCACATGCGTGCGCGCCGATCCGGCCAGATAGGCCCCGCCATGAAGATACAGGAGCACGGGCGCGTCATCCCCACCCGTCTCTGCCCACAGCGCGGGCACGCTGTGCCCTCCTTGTTCAAGCCGATCGTCTCGCAAGGTCGTGATCGATGGGCGGTGAAAGAGAAGGCGCGCACCGCGCTCCAGCCGTTCCCGCATGGCCTGAGGCGAGCGCTCCTTTGCCAAGGAGCGCTTCACGCAGAGGCGCAGGGCCTTGTCCACCAGCCAGAGCGGCAGCGGAAGGACGCTCACCCGGCGCGGCGTGCCTCGATGGCATCCCAAATCAGGCCGGCCACGTTGAGGCCGTCAAAGCGCTCGAGTTCTTGGATGCCCGTCGGCGAGGTCACGTTGATTTCGGTCAGATAGGGCCCGATCACGTCGATGCCCGTGAAGATCAACCCCCGCTCCTTGAGGACGGGGCGAAGGCGTGTGCAGATCTCCCGATCCCGCTCGCTCATCGCGATCTTCTCGGGCCGTCCGCCCACATGCATGTTCGAGCGGGTCTCGCCCGCCTGGGGCACCCGATTGATCGCACCAACGGGCTCTCCGTCAACCAGGATGACGCGCTTGTCGCCCTTGGCCACGTCGGGGAGGAACTGCTGGATCATCAGCGGCTCGCGGTTGAGGCCACTAAACATTTCGTGCAGCGAGGCGAGATTGCTGTCGTCCTTGGTCAGCTTGAACACCCCGGCACCGCCATTGCCGTAGAGCGGCTTGACGATGATGTCCCCATGGGCGGCGCGGAAGGCGCGGATCTCGTCCAGGCTGCGCGCAATGGCCGTCGGAGGCATCAGATCCAGGAAATCGAGCACCAGCAGCTTTTCGGGGCTATTGCGGACCCAGAAGGGATCGTTGACCACCAGCGTCTCGGGGTGAATGCGCTCCAACAGGTGGGTGTTGGTGATGTAGGACATGTCGAAGGGCGGATCCTGGCGGAGCCATACCACGTCCAATTCGGCAAGGTCCCGCCGCTCCCGCGGGCCCAAGGTGAAATGGTCGCCCTCCGAGGCCCGCACCGACAGCGCGTGCCCAGTGGCAAAGACGCGTCCGCGGTCCCATGCGAGATCGGGCACGTGGTAGTAGAAAAGCCTGTGGCCGCGCGCCTCGGCCTCAAGTGCAAGGCGGAAGGTCGAATCCGCCCGCACGTCGACCCCGTCGATGGGGTCCATCTGGATCGCGACATCGAGCGCCATGGCACGCCTCCCCTGTTCGCAGGCGCCTTAGCCGCTGAGCGCGGAGCGTGCAACCCTACCCGATGAGGCAGAGCACCGAGGGCGCGCTTCGCTGGGGCTAACCGCCGCGGGCGATGCGAGCGACCCGCCTTGGATCATCGATGGTGAGAACATGGCTCACGACCCGACGGACACCGTCGACGCTGCGCGCATGAGCAATGACCAGGGACAACTCGGCCGGTGACCGGGCGAGGCCCGTCAGGTGCACTGTCCGATCCACGGTGGTTACCGTGTAATTGATCGCGCTGACCGAAAAATCCGACACCAAAATGTACCGCAGGCGGGCCGAAAGGTTGGCATCCTCGAGATAAGAGAGGGTCCCGGCGTCGCCGGCCACCTCGATCGCATCCTCGAGCGAAACGACGCCCGGCGTCGCCCAGCCAGCCTCGGTGGCCGCAATTTTGTCTTCGGCACGCGGGACGGTGCCGGTTAGCACGACAGCACCCTCCTTCACATCGACCTCGACATCACGGTAGAGCTCGCCCGAATGGTTGCCGAGCCGCGTCGCGACGCCAAGCTGGATGTCCGCGTCCTTCAGCCCGCTCAGGGTGTCGCGCTCTTGCAGCACACCGCGGGTCAGCACCGCGCCGCCGCCCACCACAGGCACCGCTACGCACCCCGATACCACGATTGCGGCCACAGCCGCGGCCATAGTGAAAGTCTTCATGATATGCTCCGCCTCAACACGGGATCTGGGCGCCTTTGCCTGCGCCTCTGCTCTACAAATCATACACGACCTTAGTTCTTTTCGGTAGGGGGTTGAATGAACGAAGATCCATTTGATCTGGCTCGGTTCTTAGAGGCGCAAGAGGGCGTCTATCCGCGGGCCCTGGCCGAGCTCTGCGCCGGGGCGAAACAAACGCATTGGATGTGGTTTGTGTTTCCCCAACTGCGGCGGCTCGGAACCAGCGCGATGTCTCGGCGCTATGGCATCACGGGCCGAGGTGAGGCCGCCGCCTACCTAGGACACGCCGTGTTGGGCCAGCGTCTCATCGAAGCGACCGAGGCGATGCTGGCTCTGCCGGACGGCACCGATGCGACCGCGGTCTTGGGTGCGATCGATGCGGCGAAGTTTCGCTCTTCGGTGACACTGTTCGAGGCGGCGGGCGGGTGCACGCCCTTCGGGCGCGCGCTTGAGCGGTACGCGGCCGGGTCGCGCTGCCGGCGGACGCTGGAGCTCGTAGCCGATCAGTCGAAGCTCGGGCGATAGGCGTCGATCACCAAGGTTAGCCCGCCATCGGGTCCGATCAGCGCCGCATCAAACCGGCAGGCGGACGTGCCGTCGGCATCCGGGTGCTCGTTCATCAAACGTTCGGCGGTCATCGCGATGCGGCGCCATTGGGCCGGGGAGATCGGGCTGTCGGGCCCGATCGCCCGTCGCCGCTGCTTCACCTCCACAATGATCAGCAGATTGCCGTCGCGCAGGGCCAGGTCGATCTCACCGCCTGCAACGCGCCAGCGGCGGGCGATCACCCGGGCGCCTTGGTCGAGATAGGCGCGTTCGGCGATCAGCTCGGCAGCCTGGCCCGCATGGTGGCGGGTGGCGCGTCTCATGGCTCGCGGCGCTCAAGCGCGCGGGCATAGACGCGCTTGCGCGGCAGGCCGAGCGTCGCGCTGACCTCGGCAACCGCGTCTTTGAGCGAGAGGCGCGACAATGCATCGTCCAATGCCGTGTCCAGATCGCCCTCGGCCTGGTCCAGGTCTCGGAGCGGCGGCCCGATCACAACGACGATTTCCCCCTTGGGCGCCGGTTCCTGAGCATAGGCCTCCGCCAGCCCGGCCAAGGTGCCACGCCGCACCTCTTCGAAGCGTTTGGTCAACTCGCGCGCAACGGCCGCGGGGCGATCGCCCAGAACCGCCGCCATATCGCCGAGGGCCGCGGCCACACGCTGCGGGCTCTCGAACAACACAAGCGTCGCGGGAACCGGGGCAAGCTCCGCCAACTCCGTCCGCCGGGCCGCCGTTTTCGGCGGCAGAAACCCGCCAAATAGAAATCGGTCTGAGGGGAGCCCCGACAAGGCCAGCGCCACCAGCGGCGCCGAGGCTCCGGGCACCGCCGTCAGGCCATGGCCACCCTCGATCGCCCCTTGCACCAGGCGATAGCCGGGATCGGCCACCAGCGGCGTGCCTGCATCGCTCACCAGCGCCACCGACCGCCCTTCGGCCAGCCAGCCCAGGATCTGCGGGCGCCGAGCCGCTCCGTTGCGATCATGATAGCTGATCAGTGGCCGGTGTCCGAGATCGATGTCGTGGATCTGGAACAGCGTTCTCAGGCGCCGCGTGTCTTCGGCGGCCACGACATCCGCCCGCGCCAGCACATCGATGGCGCGCAGGGCGATATCACCGGCATTGCCGATCGGCGTCGCCACCAGATAGAGCCCCGGTGGCAACGGCGTCTCTGACGGCGCGGGATCTGGGCCGCGCAGGCCAGTGCGTTTACTTTCGTCTGCCATGCTCCTAGGGTCCCATTCGGAAAAACCGGGGGGATGGCCGGTCGGTCCGGCCGCAGCAAAGGTGAGCGCATGCTGGGGATTTTGTCAAAAGCCCGAGGGTGGATTGGGCCAGCGGCGCTGTGCGCGATCATGGCTCTGGGCGCCTGCTCGCAACGGAGCGAGCCACAGCCTTGGCCCGGGGCCGCTCCGCAGCAGGGCACGTCTGCTGCGCAAGCCGCTCAGCCGACGGCGAGAGTTGATCCAGACCGGCCGGTGACGGTCGCTTTGCTGATCCCGCGCACCGCGCCGTCGGATGGGGCTGCGCGCCTTGGGGCGGCCATCGAGAAGGCGGCCAGGCTCGGCCATGCGGATCTTGGCGATCCGCTGGTGCGGCTGCGCGCCTATAACACCGCTGGACAGCCGGGGGCGGCGGCCGATGCGGCGCGCCGGGCGCTCAGCGAGGGCGCCGAGATCGTGCTTGGCCCGCTGTTCTCGGAGAGCACGCGGGCGGTGGCCGAAGTGCTCGGCCCGGTTGGGATCACGTTGATCTCGTTTTCGACGGATACGGCGGTGGCGCGGCCGCGCGTCTACATCAGCGGCTACACGCCCGAGGCGGAAACCCGGCGGATCCTGGCCTATGCGGGGCAGCAAGGCCGCCGCTTTGTGTCGGTCTTCCGGCCGCGCACCCCTTATGGCGACGCGGCGGCGAGAGGTGTCAGCGGCACAGAGGCGAACGGCCGTGTGCGGATCGTCGCAAGCGGCATCTATGAGCGCAGCTTCAAGGGCATCGAGGCCGCCTCGGAACCCTTTGCCAACTCGGCGCGCGATGCGGGCGCCGAGGCCGTTTTGCTGCCGGCCGGCGGCAAGGAGCTCCAGGCAGTCGCGAGCTTTCTGAACTATTTTCAGCTCGATCCCGAGAGCACGAAGTATCTCGGCCTCGGCCAGTGGAACAGCCGCGCGAGTTTCCAGGAGGCGAGCTTGAACGGCGGCTGGTTCCCAGCCCCGGACCCCGATGCGGTGCAGAGCTTTGCCGGGCGCTATGCGGCCGAATACGGCGCCGAGCCGCCGGTGTTGGCCTCGCTCGGCTACACGGCTATGCAGATTGCCGGTCAACTGATCGCCGAGGCGCGCCGTGCCGGACAGGAAGACGCCTTTGATCATTTCACAATCACGCGTCCCGAAGGATTTCGCGGCGCCTTTGGTCCCGTGCGCTTTAAGGGCAACGGGGTGGCCGAGCATGCACTGGCGATCCTCGAGGTCGGCCCGCGGCAGTTCATCGTGCGCGACCCGGCCCCGCGCAGCTTTGGCGCGGGGTCCTGAGGCGCATGGCCGAACCGGCGGTTGGACTGGCCCGAGCGGGCTCGGCGTCTGAGCGCACCAAGGCGGGGCTTGCGCATCTGGTTTGTCCGCCGGAGCGTTTGGCCTGCAGAGACAGTGTGATCGCTGCCATCGACCGGCTCGCCGAGGACGAGCCCGATCTCGATCGCCTGCGCAGCCTGGCCGCGGCCTATTTGGCAGAGGTTCTGGCCGACGGCCGCGCCGTGGTGCGCTCCGAACTACTTGAGCACCCGTTTGCCGGCCTGCGGATCGCGCGCAGCTTTGCCCATGTCACAGATGTGGTGGTGGCAGGGGCTGTTCATCTTTGCCAACGCTGGCTGCATGCGGCGCCGATCCGGACCACGGGCGAGCAGCTCTCGGTGGTTGCGGTCGGCGGCTATGGTCGCGGCGAGATGGCGCCCTTCTCGGATGTGGATCTGCTGTTTCTGTTTCCCTACAAGCGCACCGCTTGGGGCGAGAGCGTGGTGGAGTCGACGCTCTACCTCCTCTGGGATCTGCGGTTGAAGCTTGGCCAGGCCGTGCGCTCGGTGGCCGAGACTGTCCGCTACGCGCGCGATGATCTGACCATCCGAACCGCGGTGCTCGAAGCGCGCTGCATCGCCGGTGACCGCGCACCTTTCGAGTCCTTGCGCGAGACGCTGTGGAGCGATCTCTTCTCCCGCACGGCCCCCGAGTTTGTCGAGGCCAAGCTCGCCGAGCGCGATCGTCGCCACGAACGCCATGGCGGGTCCCGCTATCTCCTCGAGCCGAACATCAAAGAGGGCAAAGGGGGATTGCGCGATCTCCAAACGCTGCACTGGGTGTCGAAGTACCTTCACCGCTCCGAGACCGCCTGGGATCTGGTGGACCGCGGCGTCTTCCTGCATGAAGAGGTGCAGCGCTTTGCCAACGCGGCCAAGTTCATCTGGGCGGTGCGCTGCCATCTCCACGATTTGGCCGGGCGGGCGCAGGATCATCTGACCTTTGACCGCCAGGTCGAGATTGCCGAGCGCATGGGCTTTCGCGATGGCGGCGGGCGCCAGGCGGTCGAGCACTTCATGCATGCCTATTTCCGCCATGCCAAGAATGTTGGGGACCTCACGCGGATCTTCTCGGCGGCGCTCGAGGCACAGCACGCCAAAAAGCCGCCCAAGCTGTCGGGGCTGCTGCGCGGATTGTCCTTGCGCCCCGAGGCCGAAGCGGATGGCCCGTTCCGCGTGCAGGATGGCCGCCTGACGGTCAGTGCTGACGATGTCTTTGTGCGAGACCCGGTCAATCTGCTGCGAATCTTTCACGAGGCGGCGCGCCTTGATGCCCGCATCCACCCGGTCGCCATGCGGCTGGTGACCCAGAGCCTCGATCTGATCGACGACCGGTTGCGCAGCAATCCTGAAGCCAACCGCATGTTCTTGGAGATGTTGACCAATCGGGACCACGCCGAATGGCTGCTGCGCCTGTTGAACGAGACCGATGTGCTCGGCCGCTTCATCCCCGAGTTCGGCCGGATCGTGGCGATGATGCAATTCAACATGTATCACAGCTTCACCGTCGACGAGCACACCATACGCACGATCGGGATCCTGACGCGGATCGAGCGCCAGGGGGTGCTGGACGAGCACCCGCTGGCCTCCGAGATCGCCCGTGGTGGGTTCAACCGACGGGTGCTCTACACGGCGCTCTTCTTCCACGACATCGGCAAGGGCACCAAGCGCGACCATTCTGAATTCGGTGCCGAGATCGCCGAACGTGTGTGCCCGCGCCTGGGCCTCGATGCCGCCGAGACGGAGATGGTGGTGTGGCTGGTGCGCCAGCATCTCTTGATGTCGGATGTCGCGCAAAAGCGGGACATCTCAGACCCGGTCACCGTGCGCGATTTCGCCGGCACCGTGCAGAGCCCCGAGCGCTTGCGCCTGATGCTAGTGCTCACGGTCTGCGACATCCGCGGTGTTGGACCCAATGTGTGGAACAATTGGAAAGCGCAGCTGTTGCGCTCGCTCTATTGGGACACGCGCGATCTGCTGACCGGTGGCCCGCATCCCGGAAGCCGAGCCAACCGGGTTGAGGAGGCGCGCGGGGCGTTGGCCCAGGCCCTGTCCGACTGGAGCGCCGAGGCTCGCGCGCTCGAGCTCGAGCGCCACTATCCCCATTACTGGCTGGGCCTGGATACCGAGACGCAGCAGATCTTCGCCGACATGGCCAGGGATTTCTCCGCCGGACAGCACACGGGCGGCATCCTCAGCCGCTTCATGGTCGACGATGTGCGCGATGCCACCAAAACCTGCCTCTACATGCAGGATCACCCGGGGCTGTTCAATCGCATGGCGGCGGCGCTGGCCTTGGTCGGTGCAGATGTGAAGGACGCCCGCACCTACACCACCTCGGATGGCATGGCCTGCTCCATCTTCTGGATCCTCGACCATGAAGGGCGCCCCTTTGAGGAAACCCGGCTCGAGCGTTTGCAGCGCGCCATCGAGCGTACGTTACGGGGCGAGGTGGTGGCGCGCGAGGCTATCCGCGAAAAGGACCGGGTGCGCCCGCGTGAACTGTCCTTCACCGTTCCCACCCGGATCGTCTTCGACAACGAAGGCTCGGAGCTTTACACGATCATCGAGGTGAACGCCCGCGACCGCCTGGGTCTTCTGCACGCGCTCACGCGCACGTTGGCTGGGCTCAACCTCAACATCTTCTCGGCGATCATTGCCACCTATGGCGAGCATGCGGTTGACGTGTTTTATGTGAAAGACCTTTTCGGGCTAAAAATCCACGGCGAAGCCAAGCAGGCGTTGATCGAGGCGCGCCTGACCGAGGCGATCGAGGCGATCGACCCGGGCAACGGGGGCAAATGACCGTCCGCCCTGTTCGCCTGATCGCGGCGTTCTTCACGGTCGGCGTCTGGACCATGGCGAGCCGGGTGCTGGGCTTTGTGCGCGACGTCCTGATCGCTGCGGTTCTCGGCACGGGACCGGTGGCCGAAGCCTTCTTTGTGGCGTTCACCTTGCCCAACATGTTCCGGCGCTTGTTCGCCGAGGGTGCGTTCAACACGGCCTTTGTGCCCCTTTATGCAAAGCGGCTTGAGGGCGAGGGCCCCGACGCGGCACGGCGGTTCTCGGACGAGGCGCTCTCCGCTCTTGCCGCGGTGCTGTTTGTGCTCACCCTTGTCGCCCACCTGGCGATGCCGGCCTTGGTTTGGTTCCTGGCCAGCGGGTTCGCCGAGGACCGCCGGTTCGCGATGGCCGAACTGTTGGGCCGGATCATCTTTCCCTACATCCTCTTCATCTCTCTGGCGGCGCTGGTCTCAGGGCTCCTGAATGCGCATGGACGGTTTGCGGCCGCTGCGGCAGCGCCGGTTCTGTTGAACGTGATCCTGATTGCTGCGCTCTTGCTGGCCGAGAGTGACGTGTTGCGGGGTCAGCTCATCCCTGGGGCTGCGATTGCCGGAGAGCTGGGCGCGCACCACGGGACGATCCTTGCCTGGGCAGTGCTGGTGGCCGGAGCGGCGCAACTGGCGCTGGTCTGGCGGGCGGCGGCACAGATCGGCATGGCGCCGCGGCTCTGTCGTCCTCGGCTCACACCGGGCATCCGGCGCCTGGCGATCATTGCTTTTCCAGCGGCCTTGGCGGCTGGCGTGATGCAGGTCAACCTCGTGGTTGGCCGCCAAGTCGCGAGCTATTTCGACGGTGCTGTGGCTTGGCTTTGGCTGGCCGATCGGGTCTATCAGTTGCCGCTCGGCGTGATCGGCGTCGCGGTTGGCGTGGTGCTGTTGCCCGAGCTAGCGCGCCAGGTAAGAGCCGGCGATACCGAGGGCAGTGCTGCGGCCGTCAACCGGGCGGCCGAGTTCGCCCTTGTCTTCACCCTGCCGGCGACCGTCGCGCTGATCACCATGCCGGCACTGATCGTCGAGGTCCTCTTCGAGCGCGGCGCGTTCGGACCTGAGGATACCGCCGCGACCGCGCTCGCCCTGGCGGTCTATGTCCTCGGCCTGCCTGCCTATGTGTTGCAAAAGATCGTTCAGCCGCTGTTTTTTGCGCGCGAGGACACGCGGACACCGCTGCGCTTTGCGCTGGTGGGGATGGCGGTGAATGCGGTCGTTGCTTTGGGCTTGGCGCCGGTGATCGGCTTCCTGGCCGCAGCCCTCGGCAGCACGGTAGCGGCTTGGGTGAACCTGGTTCTGTTGTGGCGCGGGGCGCGGCGGGCCGGCGCCTCCGTGTCCATCGACCCGATGCTCCGGCGGCGGTTTCCCCGCATGGCCTTGGCCGCCTTGGTGATGGGAGCGGGTCTGTTGGCGGCCGGACAACCGGTCGCGGTCGATGCGGTTGGTCCGATCCCGCTCCTCTGCCTGCTGGTCATTGGTGGGTTGGTTGGCTATGCAGGATGCGCGTTGGCGTTCGGAGCGGTCTCTCCGGGCGAGATCAAACGCGCGCTCCGTCGCCGAGGTGCCGCATGACACGACTGTGCCGATCCGCCTTGATCCTGATCCCTGCCTTGGTGCTGGTCTCTGCCTGCACAGGTGTCCGCCCGCTGCCCGCGCCAAAGGCCGAGCAGTACGAATTGGCCGAGATCCCAGGCTATCCCGGCGCACGGGTCTGGGGCGATGCCAGCGCCCCGAATGTCGAGGAGCGGCTGATCGAGTTCATCTCGCAGATCCGTGCGCGGGCGGTGGCCGAAGGCGGCATGCCGAATGGCGGCCGGCTCGACAGTCTGGTGCTGTCGGGCGGCGGCTCTGATGGCCCGTTTGGCGCCGGCCTGCTGGTCGGCTGGACCGAGACGGGCGCCCGGCCCGAATTCACCTTTGTCACCGGGATCTCCGCCGGCGCGCTGATCGCGCCTTTTGCGTTCCTGGGACCGCAATTTGACAGCGCGCTCGAAGAGTTCTCGGTGGAGAACTCGACCGAAACGCTGGTCACGCTGCAGATTTTGTCCGGCATCCTCGATGGCATCGGATTGGTCGACAACTCCAAACTGCGCCAGAAACTGCGCGGGCTGATCACGCCGGAGGTGGTGCTCCAGATCGCCGCCGAGCACGAGAAAGGCCGGCGGCTGATCATCGGGACCACGAATCTTGATGCACAGCGCCCCGTCTATTGGGGCGTGAGCCAAATCGCGAGCCAAGGGCGCGACCGCCCGGAGGAGACCGCGGATCTGATCACCAAGATCATGCTGGCCTCGGCCTCGATCCCCGGCGCGTTCCCGCCCCAGTTCTTCACGGTCGAGACCCCTGGGGGCGGCCTGTTCACCGAGATGCATGTGGATGGCGGCGTGACCAACCAGTTGTTCTTCCTGCCGGCCCAAACGCGCATCGGTGGCTTGCCCGAGGACATCGAGCGCTTTGTCCAATCTGGCACCATCTACATCGTGCGCAACACCAAGATCTCGCCGGATTATGAGCCGATCCCGCCCGGCATTGTGCAGATCGCCTCGCGCTCGATCTCGACAATGATCAAGTTCGGCGGACGGAGCGACATCAAGGTGCTCGAGGAACAGGCGCGGATCGCCGGCTTTGGCGTCAAGGTCACCGCCGTGCCGGACAGCTTCCAGGCCGAAGAGACCGAACTGTTCGACCCGGTCTATATGCGCGCGCTCTTTGAGGTCGGGCGCGATATGGCCGATGATCCCGGGACCTGGACGCTCGATGTCAGCCCGGGCGCGGCGGTCAGCGCCACGGGCTCGGGCGCCGCCGCGGGTGGATGACCGAGGCGAGCGCCCATCCGGCGATGGACCCGCCGAGATGGGCCTCCCAGGCCAGCATCCCGCCCATGGCGATATCAAGCGCGACGTTCAAGAGCACAAGACCGAGGATGCGCTGCCAAATTGGTGAACGGTCTTCCCCGCGGCGACGCAGGGCCTGCTCCTGCCAGGCGGTCACCATGGCGATCAAGCCGAAAATCACCCCCGACGCACCCACGAGCGGGCCGTTGAAATCGGTGATCAGGCTGTAGACCAACGCGCCTGAGGCCGCCGTCGCAGCAAACGTAATCGCAAGGGCGCGGATCCCGACCATTTGCGAGACCGCATGGCCGAGGCCTAGGAAGGCGGCGACGTTCATCAGCAGATGCAACCAGCCGCCGTGCAGAAAGGCATGGGTGAGCAGGGACCAGACCAGTTGCGGCGGAACCTCTCCGGTGGCTCGCGCATGCTCAAAGGCGATGTCCCAATAGCCAAAGAGGATATAGGCGGTGAAGCGCCCTGCCTCCTGGCCGATCAGTCCGGCGTCGACGGCCGAGAACAACAGCTCGGCCGCCACCATCAGGCCTGCGGCGACCCAAAGTGTTGGGTGAACAGGCCGTCCGGCCAGGCTTTGATCGATCAGGCTCATACCCTGCCCCTAGCCATTGGTGCGACGCGGCGCCAGAGCCTCGCTTGACGCAGGGCCGCAGACCGCTCCATAGAGATGGCGCCCGCGGGGCGCGGGACCATGGCCCCAACCGCAAAGGAAAGACTCATGACGGCGCATACTCCGCGCGTGTTCTCCGGCGTTCAACCCACCGGCACGCTGACGCTCGGCAACTATCTCGGAGCCGTCAAGCGCTTCGGAGAGCTGCAGTCCAGCGGCATGGAGACGCTGTACTGCGTTGTTGATCTGCATGCGATCACCCAGTGGCAAGATCCCGAGCAGCTCCGCCATGCGACCCGGGCCTTGACCGCGACCTATCTGGCCTGTGGCCTCGACCCGGAGAAGTCGATCCTGTTCAACCAATCGGCCGTGCCGGGTCATGCCCAGCTCGGTTGGATGCTGTCCTGTGTGGTTCGCATCGGCTGGCTGAACCGGATGACGCAGTTCAAGGACAAGGCTGGCAAAAACCGCGAGAACGCGTCGGGAGGTCTCTACATGTACCCCGCCTTGATGGCGGCGGATATCTTACTTTATCGCGCGACCCACGTGCCGGTGGGCGATGACCAGAAGCAGCATCTCGAGCTTGCCCGCGACATCGCCACCAAGTTTAATCTCGACTACGGGGTCGAGGACTTCTTTCCCTTGCCCGAGCCGCTGATCGAAGGAGCCGTGACCCGCGTGATGTCTCTGCGGGATGGCACAAAGAAGATGTCGAAATCCGATGCCTCGGATATGAGCCGGATCAATTTGACGGATGAGGCTGACCTGATCGCGCAGAAGATCCGCAAAGCGAAAACAGACCCTGAGCCCTTGCCGGAGGCGCTCGATGGGTTGGAGGGCCGTCCGGAGGCGAAAAACCTAGTGGCGATCTATGCGGCTCTCACCGATCGCAACAGCGCTGACGTTTTGGCGGAATTTGCCGGGCAGGGCTTTGGGGCCTTCAAGCCTGCTCTTGCCGAGGTCGCGGTCGGGACGATTGCGCCGATCGGGAAGGAGATCGCTCGGTTGTTGGCGGATCCGGCCGAGATCGACCGCGTGCTGGCCGCTGGCGCGGAACGGGCCGCGGCCTTGGCCGCGCCGGTGTTGCGGGATGCGGAGCGGGCCATGGGCTTTCTGAGCCCGGCGCGGTGAGGCCAAGGCGGCCTTTGTCGAGCTGGAAGGCGATTGGATGGGTGTTCGCGGTCTCCGGGTGGCGCCATTTGCTTTGCTGATCGGTTTGCTTGGCTGTGCGTCACCAACAGCGCCACCGACGGCGCCGCTGTCTGGAGCGGATCGTGCGCGTTTTGAGGCCGGCTGCCGCGCTGGAGGGCTGGCGGTGATTGAGGGGCGGGCCGGTCCGGTGCCGGACACGGCAGGTGACCCTGCCTATGCTGCCGCGTGGCAGGACGGGTTCGACGCCTGTGCCGAGACGGCGCGTGCCGAACAGCGGCGCGCCGGGGCTGTGGAGCGCACGCGCCGCGCCGGTGAGGCGGCTTCGCGTCGCGCCCCGGTGCCGGCGGTTGGTTTACCCTAAGCCGCCTTGGCGTCGGTGTTCAGAGAAGGCCGTGGGCGCGGAAGCTTGCGTCCTGCTCTTTGCCGATCACGACGTGGTCGTGGAGCGTGATGCCGACACTGCGGGCGGCATCCTCGATGCGTTGGGTCATCTCCACATCCGCCTGGCTGGGGGTCGGGTCGCCCGATGGGTGATTGTGGACCAGGATCAGGGCGGATGCGTTGAGTTCGAGCCCGCGCTTCACCACTTCGCGCGGATAGACGGGCACGTGGTCCACGGTGCCGCTGGCTTGGGCCTCGTCGGCGATCAGCACGTTTTTCCGGTCAAGATAGAGGACGCGAAACTGTTCGGTGTCGCGGTGCGCCATCGTGGTCTTGCAATAGTCCATCAGCGCCGGCCAGCTGGATAGGGCCGGGCGGTTCAGCACCCTGGCGCGGGCCAGACGATGGGCAGCCGCCTCGACCACCTTCAGCTCGCAGATCACGGCCGGACCAATGCCGGCAACTTCGGCGAGCCGCGGCACCGGCGCCGATATCACGCCGTTGAAGTCGCCGAACCGTTGGAGCAGCGTCTTAGCAAGCGGTTTGACATCGCGGCGCGGGATGGCGCGGAACAGCACAAGCTCGAGCATCTCGTAATCGGCCAGGCTTTCGGACCCTGCGGACAGGAACCGCTGGCGGAGGCGCGTGCGATGGTCGTGGTAATGGGGTGTCTTGGTCGGGGTGCGGGTCGCCGCAGCACTTGGCGTCTTCGCCGCGGGTGGCTGCGAGGGCGGGGCCGGCTCGGCCACCGGCTGTGCATCGAACAGCCCAACAGGCGTTGCCTCACCAAAGGCCTGCTCGAACCGATCGGGCCGCGGTCGTCGTTCGCCCATATCCGCCTCCCCGCCTGACTGATGTCAGTGTTCGGCGTAACGGTGAGCAAAAGGTTAACGTGCGAGATTGGCGGGGGCGGGGCCCCCCCCAAAGGCCCCGGCGCCCCCCCCCCCCCCCCCGGGGGTAAAGTGGCAAGGAAGGGTGCGTCGGCAGTGAGCGCGGCCCCCCTGAATACATAAGGTCGGACAATGGCCCTGAGTTTACTGCCCAGAAAGTGCGGGATTGGATCGCCGCCGTGGGTGCCAAGACAGCCGACATCGAACCAGGGTCGCCCTGGGAGAACGGCTATTGTGAAAGCTTCAATGCCCGGTTCCGGGATCAATTGCTGAACGGCGAACTGTTTTACACCTTAAAGGAGGCCCAAATACTGATCGAGCAATGGCGCATCCACTACAACACGGTCAGGCCACACAGCGCCCTCGGATATCGACCGCCTGCCCTGGAAAGCATCGTGCGAATGGACCAAAGACCCACGATGCACTAACAATCGAACCGGACCACCCGATGGGGGCACGCCAGGCGGAGACTACCAAACAAGCAGACCGGATTTCGGAGTTGTTACATGAGCAGTTCAGTCCAAAGTCTGAAACCGCCGAAGCCCAAAACCGTCGCAAGCATGCCAAGAACGATAGTAAGGACAAATCGAGTGGCGGTGCCTCTGAGGATCAAAGCAGAAAATTTGCTGCCAAGGGCCCCAAAAAACCACGCAACACAAACGGTCGTGCTCCTAAGAACTGGGACAATCTAGAACGCATTGAAGTTCCTATGGGCTTTCCTGAAACCTGCCCGTGTGATTGCGGCGGCACGATCCGAACATACGACGTTGATGAAAAACGTGAGGTAATTCCAGCGAAATTTTACGTCGCTGTTCGCAAGTATCCTCGTTATCGGTGTCGCAAAGACAATGTCACGATAGGGACGCTGTATAAGCCAACTCTGATGCCCGGATCGACGAGTGGATCAAGCATCCTAGCATATCTGGTAACGATGCGCTTCGGGTGGGGCATGCCATGGTACCGAATTGAAAACATGCTCAACCATGATGGAATCACTTTCCATCGCGCGACCATGTGTAATCAGGTCGCTCGCCTTGCCAAAGTGCTAGAGCCAATAAATACGGATTTGCAGCGCCACACGTTGGACGACGCCGAGCGCGCTTTTATCGACGAAACACCAATCAAAATTTTGCGCCCCGGAACCGGCAAGACTGGTCAGGTGTTCATGTATGCCGTCCATCGCGACGATAGCTCCTTCGGAGGGAACGCACCTCGCTCGACAGTCTTCTTTCACCGAACTTCCCGCGCGATGGCGCATATTCATGATATTCTTGGTAACTAGACGCTGATCGCCCAGCATGATGGCTATTCTGGTTACGGTCGTCTTGGTCAGCCCGGTACCGATGTTGAGAATACAACATCGGTCGATTGCTGGGTGCATGCTCGGCGAAACTTTATCAAGGCGGCAGAAACCACGAAGTCTGTATTTGCAGATGAGATCGTAGAACGTCTGGCGGAACTGTTCGAAATCGAAGGCATCATCCTGGGCTGGCCACCGGATGCCCGACTGAGCTATCGCAAGAACCGGTCGGCGCCAATCATACGAGAGCTTCGTCCGCGAATGCTGAATATCTACAAAGAAATTCAGCAAAAGGCCGACTTGGAAAGGCGATCAACTACACGTTGAAACGATGGGCTTCGCTGACACTATTCCTTCAGGACGGGCGCATTGACCTCGACACAAACCCGGTCGAGCGGCAGTTTAAGCCGATCATATTGCTTCGCAAGGGAGCGCTTTTCATCGGCAGTGAAGAGGGTGGCAACACCTGGGCGGCGATGTCATCACTCGTTGAGACGTGCAAACTCAACCGCGTAGATCCCTTTCGGTATTTCGTCTGGATGATCGACGACTTAGCCGAGATGAAAACCAACTTCCTTGATCAAGATATCGAC
>JBCCZI010000057.1:0-26171 GCA_039187815.1 Pseudomonadota bacterium
GAGGAGCATCGCGGTCTGTTCGAGCGCAATGGCTGGCAGATCGTCGACGCCGCGCAGCCTGCGCACAACCAGCCACCGCCGCTCTGCTACTCATCGGTCTGGCTGTCGATGAACGTGCTGGTGCTGGACCCCAAGACGGTCTGCGTTGAGGCCTCGGAGGTCTATCAGGCCGAGCAGCTGGACAAGTTCGGGCTCGAGGTCGTGCCCGTGGATCTGCGCGACGCCTATGCCTTTGGCGGCGGGCTGCACTGTTGCACGGCCGATGTGCGGCGCCTCGGCAAATGCCAGGACTTCTTTCCCCGCGGCTAGAGCAGGGCGACCCGCTCCGCGCGCTCGGGGTCGGGGAAGGGGCGGTAGAGGCCGGCATCGCTCTCGGCGATCATGGCGTGCACGGGGGCGTAGCGGCGCTCGACCTCGTCGTCATGGGCCGCGATCAGCCGGAAGGCCCGGTCGAGCTCGGCCATATCCGCAACCTCGACCTCCAAGAGGAAATCGCGGTGCCCGCCCGAGGCGAGCGCCAGCTTGCGCCGCAGCAGCCGCCAGCTGCGGATCGTGCCCCGCTCGACCAACAGGGCCATCCACTGATCGAGCGCATGGGCGAACGTCGTCGCCTTGGCATCGTCCTTGAGATCGAACATCACATGATAGAGGTTCATTGCCGCCTCCCTGACAGGCTCGCACCGTAACCGCGCGAAGGTTTGCAAATGCTTGACCCCGAGCCCTGTGCGCTCGCGATCATCGGTGGAGGGCCGGCGGGTCTGGCGGCGGCCGAAGCGGTGATGGCCGAGGGCGTGCAGCCATTGGTTCTCGAGGCAATGCCGACCGTCGCGCGCAAATGGCTGATGGCGGGCAAGTCCGGGCTGAACCTCACCAAGGCGGAGGAGCCGGCGCGCTTCCGGGCGGCCTTTGGCAGCGCGGCCGAGCCCTTGGCGCCGATGCTGGCCGAGATGGGCCCGGATGCCGTGCGCCGCTGGGCGGAGGATCTGGGCGAGCCGATGTTCACCGGCTCATCTGGCCGGATTTTCCCCGTAGCCATGAAGGGCTCGCCGCTGCTGCGCAAATGGCTCGGCCGGATCGCGGGGGCCGATATCCGGACCCGCTGGCGCTGGCGAGGCTGGGCGGGGCCGCATCTGCGGTTCGACACGCCCGAGGGCGCGCGCCGTCTGGCCCCGCAGGCGACCGTGCTGGCACTTGGCGGGGCGTCCTGGCCGCGGCTCGGCTCGGATGCGTCCTGGGTTCCCTGGGTGGTCGCGGCGGGCGCGGCCGTCACCCCCTTCCGCCCGGCGAATATGGGTTTTGATGTGGCCTGGTCGGCGCATCTGCGGGAGCGTTTTGCCGGGGCGCCGCTCAAGCCCGTGCGCCTCCGCCATGGCAGCCACAGCTTGCGCGGCGAGTGCGTGCTGACTGCGTCTGGGCTCGAGGGCAGCGCGATCTATGCGCTCTCGGCGACGATCCGCGACGGCTTGGCCGCGGATACGGTGCTGTGGCTCGACCTTGCCCCCGACCGGCGCGAGGTCGATCTGGCCGCACGGCTGGCCCATCCGCGGGGGCGGGCCTCGCTGGCCAATCATCTGCGCAAGCGGATCGGGCTCGGCGGCGTTCAGGCGGCTCTCTTGCGCGAGCTGGCGCCCGAGGCGCTGGGCGACGCGGTGGCCACGGCCCGCGCGGTCAAGGCGCTGCCGGTGCCACTGCTCGGCCCGCGTCCCATCGACGAGGCGATCTCGTCGGCCGGCGGTCTCGCCTGGGAGGGCCTCGACGCCGATCTGATGCTGCGCGCCTGCCCGGGCGTCTTTGCAGCGGGCGAGATGCTGGACTGGGAGGCTCCGACCGGCGGCTATCTGCTGAGCGCCTGCCTTGCCACCGGCCGCTGGGCCGGCCGCGCCGCCGCCCGCCGCGTGCAACCCTAGAGCTGGATCACCGCGAAGGCCGCCACCAAGGGAGAGCTGCGCCCCGCCAGGTGGAAAATGTGCTCGGGATGGCCATGGGCGAAGTCGATCACCCGCAAAGCCCGGATGCGGTCGGTGCGGCTCGAGCCGGACACCCACATGAGCCCCACCCCGAGCCCGTTGGCCACGGCCTCGTAGACCCCGTCGCGGATGTCCAGCACCATCACCGGACGCGGCATAGAGGCACCGGCCGCGAACCCCGCATCCACCACGCGCTGGGTCGCGGATCTGGTCGCAAGGAAGATCAGCGATTGGCGCATCAGCCCCTCGCCGCTGACCTAAACGCGATCCGACAGGGGCTGGTCCTGCCCGACGATCGCCACCACGTCCTGCACGAGGCAGATGGTGCGCAAACAGCGCCCGTCATTCGGCACATTGGGCAGTATGCGGACTGCGACGCGGCCCTCGACCACCGCCTCGATGATCTGCGAGCTCGAGCCAAGCTCGACGCCGACCCGCACGCCCGGAAAGCGCGCCCGGAACGAGCCGATCAGCGATATGCCCGGCATCGCGTTGTCGAAACCCAAATGGAACTCGTCCTGGCCGAGATCGCCGTGGCGCTGCAGCAGCCGCGAGGCCTCGCGCTGCCAACGCTCGCTCTCGGCGGTCATGCGATAGAGATCGGCGCAGAGCTGGGTTGGGCACATCTCGCACCCGCGACGCTCCAACAGCGCCGCGCCGGATTCGCGCTGGATGTCGCGCACCGCCTCGGTGACCGCCGGCTGCGAGAGCGCCAACCGCCGGGCCGCCGTCGAGACCCCGCCCGTCTCGATCACCGCGTTCAACATACGGATATGGGACAGGTCAGGATCCTGCGCCACCGCATGAGTCGGGCAATGGATCCATAACCGCCACCTAGGCAACACACCCTGCTTTCGCACGCCGTGCGCACCAAGGACGAAATGATCTGGAGGTGAGTCGGGGCATCCATCGCGCTCCGAGCTGTCGGTAAGAGCTTCGGCGACACTGTGGTGCTTCAAGATCTTTCGCTGGAGATCCGCAACGGCGAGTTCCTGACGCTTCCGGGCCCCTCGGGCAGTGGTAAGTCGACCCTGCTAAGGATCATCGCGGGGCTCGAAGAGCAGACCAACACCGATATGGTGATCGGTGGGCGCTCGGTGAGCGGGATCCAGCCGAGCGCGCGCGATCTAGCCATGGTGTTCCAGTCCGATGCGCTCTATCCGCATCTATGCGTCGAAGAGAACATGATGACGCCGCTGATCTCTCGCTGCTCGAGCGGCTGCCGCTGATCGGCTGGCCGGTGCCGGGGCAGGCGCGCAAACTGGCAGCCGCCCGGGTCAAGGTGCGCGAGACCGCCGCCACCCTGCGCATCGGCCCGCTGCTGGGGCGCAAGCCGGTCCAACTCTCTGGCAGACGGCGCCAACGGGTGGCGCTCGGCCGGGCCAAGGTGCGCCATCCCGTGGCCTTTCTTATGGACGAGCCGCCGTCGAACCTGGACGCCGCTCGGCGTGTGCATATGCGCGCTGAGCTAGCCAAACTCCACCGCCAGCTCGGCACCACCTTTGTCTATGTCACCCATGACCAGTCCGAAGCGCAGACCATGTCGGTCCGGGTCGCCGTGATGATGGGGGCGAGATCCTGCGACTCTCGACCTCGGACGAGATCAATAGCGATCCGCTGGACCTGCGCGTGGCTGAGTTCATCGGAAGCTCCAAGATCAATCTCCTGCCCGGCACCGCGGACAAGGACGGTGGTGTGCGCGCGCTGACGCTGGCCCTTCACCGTGCGCTGGCGGGGCCTGCGGGGCTGTGATGGTCGGCATCCGCCCCGAACATCTGGAGCCGACAGCCACGCCCGAGCCCGGCCCCATACTGCCGGTCACGGCGCTGCACAAG
Organism: Pseudomonadota bacterium; assembly: GCA_039187815.1. Classification (GTDB taxonomy): domain Bacteria; phylum Pseudomonadota; class Alphaproteobacteria; order Rhodobacterales; family Rhodobacteraceae; genus Thermohalobaculum. Next base: position 3,803 of record JBCCZI010000057.1, read on the forward strand.
GAGACCCTCGACTCGGATGTCATCGTGCACGGGCTGGCCGAGGATGGCGCCGAAGGGTGGCCTCTGGTCGCCCACGCATTGCCCGCGGCGAGGCCATGGTCTGCGGTTCCGATGGCGCCCGCCTTCGGTTCCACGCTGTCGCCGAACCGGCGTCACTGAGCGCCGGATCGCTCTGATGGCGACCACTGCGGTGGCGGCACGGCGGGCTGGGATGGCCTTTGTCACCCCGGTGATCGTGCTTGTGGTCGTCACCCTGCTGTTTCCCATCGGCGGCGCGGCGGTGCCGTCCTTCAGCTGTCAGAGCCTCGGCAATCCGGGCTTCGACCGGGTGGCGTAGACAACTCTGATCAGCTCGTGTCGCGGTGGCGCAATGAGCGGATGTTCCAGGCGACCTTCACCGATGTCTTTGTCGCCGCACCCCTGATCATCGCCTCTGGGGCTGGGGGCCGCGCTGCTGATCAACTTGCTGACCCGGTTCCGCGACTTCTACAAGACGGTCTATGTCCTGTCGTTCATGGCGACGCTGTTGGCCAAGGTGATCGTCTGGCAGTTCCCGCTGCAGCCGACCGTGGGCGTGGTGAACGACTTGCTGGCCTCGGGCTGCGGCAGCTGGCTCGCGGCCTGGGGGCTGGTATGGCCGCGCCTGCGCCGAGGGCTTTCCCAACTGGCTGGTCGACAAGGATTATGCCATCTGGGTGGTGATCTTTGTCGGCGCCTAAGCAGGGCTTCGGCTTGAACATGGTGCTGTATCTGGCCGAGCTGACGGCGATCTTGCGCGATCTCTACCACGCCGCCGAGATGGAGGGCGCGCGCACCGACTGGGACCGCTTCCGGATCACGACCTGGCCCATGCTGAGCCCGACCACGGTCTGTGTCGTGACAATCTCGCTCATCCGCGGCATCCAGGTCTTTGGCATAGTCGATGCGTTCTATCCGCTGAGCGCAGGGCCGGGACACTCGGCCTGTGTGATCCTGTTCGCGATCTTCGAGAAGGGCGAGAAGGAGGATCTGATCGGCATCGGCGCCGCCATCACCATCGTGTTCCTGATCTTCGTGCTGCTGGTCGCCCTGATGCAGAACGACCTGGTTGAGCGGAGGGTGCATTGCTGATTTGCATCCTGCACCGCTTCTCGGTCGCCGGGACGATCAAGCACGCCATCCTGCTGGCCGGCGCCTTTGTGGTGATCCTGCCGTTCTATGTAATGTTGAGCCTGCTGATCCCGGTGCATGCGGTGGCGCTGCCGCTCTATATCATGCTGACCAAGCTGGGGCTGACCAACAGCTGTGCGGGGCTGGAGATCCCCTGGACCATCTCGGTCTTTGGTATCTTTCTGATGCGCCAGTTCTTCATGACCGTGCCGGATGCCCTTATGGATGCGGCCCGCATGGACGGGATGCGCGAATGCGCCATCGTCTGGAAGGTCATGCTGCAAACGGCCCTCCCGGCGCTTCTGGCCTTTGCCATCTTCTCGGTCGTCGCGTACTGGAACGATTATTTCTGGCCGCGCATTGTAGTCACGGGAAACCGCGATCTGTACACGCCGCCGCTCGGTCTGCGCGCGTTCCGGGGCGATGCCGATGGCAATTTCTGGGGCCGATGAGGGCCTCGGCGACGATTGTGATCACGCCTTTGATCGTCGCCTTCGTGCTGGTCTAGCGCCCCTTCATCAAAGGGATCACCTTGTCGGGCATAAAACAACCGGGCACACCCATCCGCATATGCGGAGCAACCGGGAGACCCGGAGCGATCGTCAAACCAACCCGGGCCTCCCTCCACGACAGGACGGAGGCATGACGCACCTTCTCACCACCGCTGCAGTGCTGGCCGCCCTCGTCGGCCCTCCCGCCGTCGAGGACAAGATCGTCGTCGAGTTCGCCTGTAACTACAGCCACCTCCTCAACGTCTCCTACGAAAAGATCCTGCCCAAGGTTTGCGCCATAAACCCGGGTATCGAGACCAAAATGCGCGCGACCTAGAGTTCCTATGAGGATAGCACCAACACCATCCTGCGCGAGGCGGTCTCGGGCGATCTGCCGGATGTGACAATGCTGGGCCTGAACCATCAGGCGATCCTGGTCGAGAAAGGCCTCGCCAGATCGCTCAAGCCCTTCATCACCAAAGAGGCCAATTTCGCCAAGGACGTCTATCACCATGCGATGCTGGACCTCGGCACCTTTGAAGGTCCGGTTCTTGGCCTGCCCATCTCGGAGTCGCTGCCGGTCGGCCACTACAACATGGACATCCTGCGGGAGGGCGGCCTCTCGGAGCTGCCGGCCACCTGAGCCGAGGTCATCGCCGCCTGCAAGACCATGAAGGAAAACGGCATCGCCAACCCGAACGACTGGGGCTGGAACATCACGGGCAACTGAGTCCTCCAGGCGCTGATGTGGAGCCAGGGCGAGCCGACCAAGAAAGGCGCCGAGTCCAACCTCGCGTCGGATGCAGGCCTGACCTCGCTCGAGACCATGAACAGCATCTTCCGCGGCTGCGACATGGAGAACCTAGACTGGAAAGCGGCGCTGGCGTCGTTCTCGGCCGGTGAGATCGGCATGATGTTCTGGTCGACCTCGACGCTCGGCGCGGTCGAGCGTGCCAAGGGTGAGTTCGAGCTGAAGACCGGCCCCTTACCGGGCATCGGCGGCACGCCCAAAGGTCTCCCGGCGGGCGGCAACTCGGCCATGCTGGTCTCGGCCTCCGAGGACCCGGCCCAGCTGGACGCGGCCTGGAAATGGCTGAAGTTCATCACCTCGGGCGAAGGTGCCGCGGATGTGGCGCGTACCACCGGCTACATGCCGCCGAACAAGGCCGCCGAACAAGGCCGCCAACGAGATCATCCTGGCGAACTTCTACAAAGAGAACCCCAACAAGCAGGCCGCGGTCGACCAGCTGCCGCTGCTGCGCGACTGGCAGGCCTATCCGGGCGACAACGGCCTGGCGATCACCCAGGCGATCTATGACGGCATCGAGTCGATCGTGATCGGCGATGCCGACGACATGGGCGATCTCCGCGAGGAGATGGTCGAGGAAGTCGGCGACCTGCTGCCCTAAGCCTCGCCGCCATAGTGCGACCCAAAGGGCCCTCAGGGGCCGGGCTTTGCTCTGAGGGATCACCGATGTGCGACACCGCGTTCGAATTCGTCGTGCTGAGCGACATCCAAATGGTGCCCTCGGGCGACCGGATCTATGGCCTCGATCCCGAGGCGAGTCTGGCCGCCGCGGTCGACTTGGTGAACGCAGAGCACGGGAACGCGGATCTGGTGCTGATCGCTTAGCATCTGACCCATTGGGGGCAGGAGGCCGGCGATCAGCGCCTTGCGCGTGGGGCTCGAGCCTTTGGCGCCTCCGCTGCTGTTGATGGTGGGCAACCACGACCGGCGCAGCGCCTTCCGGGAGGCCTCCCCAGAGGCCGTCGACGACAGTGCCGGATGTGTGCAGAGCCTGCGCGTCATTTACCAGCTCAGCCTGATCACACTGCATACGCGGGACGAGGACGGCTCGACCGGCATCGTCCATGCGGGCTATCTCAGCGAAACCCGGCTCCAGTTCCTTGAGCGCGCCCTGGCCGACGCGCCGACCGACCGGCCGCTGATCCTGGCGCAGCATCACCCGGCGGCCCGGCTCGGTTTGTCGACGCAGGACACCATCGGCCTCCAAAACTGCGAGGCGGAAGTGGGGGCCATCGAGCACGCCGGCAGGCGCCCCGATCTTTTGCTGCACGGCCATGTGCACCGGCCGGTCTTTGGCCTGAGGCACGGCATCCCGTTCCATATCCATCGCGCCTTCTGCCACGAGAAGGCCTATCATACCGGGCCCGAGCCCGGCATCCCCGACGCCCATGAGAGCCCGGACCTGACCGTTCTGCGGATGATCGACAGCGCCCTAGTGCCGCACGGCCGCGCCTGTTTCTATGACGGGCCGCGCTTCAACATGGGCGAGGCTGTGGCCGGGCGCTCTGGGCCCTGACCATGGATCTCAGCCGCAACCACACCATCCTGTGCGATCTCGATGGATGCCTCGTGGCCGGCCACCAGGTGCTGCTAGGCGCGCGCGCTGATCAACCTGGTGCGTGAGCGGCTCTATGTCGTTTCCAGCAACTCGACCGACACGCCGGCGACACTGTCGACCCGTCTGCAGGATCTTAGGCTCAAGATCGCAGCCGAGCATCCGAGATCGTGCCTGCGCCTTTATGGCTCGTGGCGGCTGCGCGGGCATGCCTCAGAGCACGGCCTCGACATATTTGCGCCTCAGCCGGACCGGATCCCGCTCGCCGGGGATATGAGCTTCGGCTATGGCGATCTCGAGGAGATCATCGCGCTCGCGGTGGCAAGGGCAAGCCTGATGGTCACCAATCCCGATCACACCCATCCCGGACCAGATGGCCTGGCGGTGCCCGAGACCGGTGCGCTGCTGACGGCGGTGCGGGCCTGCCTGCCCGACCTCACGCCCGGCATCGTCGGCAAGCCGGAGCCGAGCCCGCGACTACGCTGCTGATCCGCGACAACCCCGAGACTAAAAGCAAAGGCGCGATGGCGGCGGTGCTCGATCTCCAGCTTGTCTCCGCCGCCCCTGAGGCACCCAACAGCGTCACCGCCCTGCTGCACGCCCCGTCCAGAGCAAGGGCCTGTCCGACCGAATTGCTCGGGGCCCGTGGCGCGCACTTTCTGAGCCAGACGCATTGTCGGGCAGGAGGCCGGCCACCATGTCGAAAGCCTTGGCGCTTGAACCGGGAGGTTGGCGCGCGCTTTGGCGTCAGTGCTGACAGTGTGAGCCGATGGCGTGCGCAGGGCGACTCTTGACCCGGCCTGCTCAGTGGCGACCATCAGTCCAGGCGGGTCGAGGCGCGGGCCGATGTAATCACGCGCCCCCAGGCCTGGTTCGACCTGCAGATCGACCTCCTCCGGACCGCCGCGTCCGTATCGACGAGACCTGGGCGAAGACCAAAATGGGCCGAACCCACGACCGCACCCTGCGCGGCGAACGCCTGCGACTGGGCGTCCCGCACAGCCACTGGAAGACGACCAGCGTCGTCGGCGCGCTCACCACGCCCTTTGTCCTAAGCGGTCTGATCAACCGCGATGCCTTCGAGGCCTCAGTCGATCGGGTCCTGACCCGCGAGCGGCGCGCCGGCGACCTGGGCTACCGCTCCAGCCAAAGGGGCCCATGGCGCGAGCCCTGATTGAGGCGGCAGGGTGCAGAGCGGCGTATCCTCCCGCGCAACAGCCCTTGCGTCACCCCAATCGAAACGGCCTTTGCAAAGCTCTCGGCGCTTTTGCGACAGGCCCGTCCGCGGCCTCTAAACCGCCATCGGCCGCATCGTCGACCGCTCCAGCGCACGCCGCCATGATCCAGACCGGTTGGGTCCGGCATAGCCGCAGCGCCGGCCCTCGCCCCATCCCAGATCAGCCGCCCAAAAACCGTTGCTTTTGCCGCGAAAGGATCGAATTCGCGACAAAAACGGGCCGCGACATTGCCAAGCCTTCCGATAAACTCGATACCAGAGCAGAAACGCGGCTCCCGGCGCCATGACGTGACCATGCGCGGGACAAATCGGAGAAGCGCATGGCGACGATCGTTTTGGTCGACGACGACCGTAACATCCTCACATCGGTATCGATGCTTTTGGAGTCGGAGGGCTATCAGGTCTCGAGCTATACCGACGGCGCGACGGCCTTGAATGCGCTGACGGCATCGCCACCGGATCTGGCCGTGCTCGACATCAAAATGCCCCGCATGGACGGCATGGAGCTGTTGCGCCGCTTGCGGTTGAAATCGGACCTGCCGGTGATCTTCCTCACCTCGAAGGACGAGGAGATCGACGAGGTCATCGGCCTGCGCATGGGGGCGGACGACTATATCCGCAAGCCCTTCAGCCAACGCCTGTTGATCGAGCGCATCCGGGCGGTGCTGCGTCGGCGCGAAGCGGCCGAGGAGCCCGGCATCGAGCGGGCGGAGTCCGAAAAAGTCCTGCGCAGGGGCAAGCTCGAGATGGACCCGCTGCGCCATGCGACGATCTGGGACGGCAACGGGGTGACCCTGACGGTGACCGAGTTCCTGATCCTGCACGCCCTCGCCATCCGCCCCGGCTTCGTCAAGAACCGCGACCAATTGATGGACGCCGCCTACGACGATCAGGTCTATGTCGACGACCGCACCATCGACAGCCACATCAAGCGAATCCGCAAGAAATTCAGAAAGGTTGACCAGGAGTTCAACTCCATCGAAACTCTGTACGGCGTGGGATATCGGTACAACGAAGTCTGAGGTCCGTTTGGACGGCAACGACATTTACGGGGCGGACGCGGGACCTGTGGGCCTCGACAACCGGCCACGCCCCAAGAGCACGCGTGAGCGGATTATCCAGGGGCTGATCCGGTCGGCGCCGTTCTCGTCGTTGCAGCGGCGGATCATCTTCTTCAATCTCACAGGTCTTGCCTTTCTGGTGCTGGGGGTTCTGTACCTCAACCAATACCGCTCGGGCCTGATCGAGCAGCGCATCGACTCTCTGCGTCTGCAGGCCGAGGTGATCGCCCTGACGGTGGCCGAGACTGCGGGCCAAGGGGACGGGCTGATCGGCTATGACCCGGTTCGCGCGAACACGGTGCTCGGGCGTCTGGTCCGTCCCACTGGCCTGCGAGCCCAGGTGTTCGACAATGGCCTGCGCCTGACCGGCGACAGCCGCAGCCTGATCGGCGGCGAGATCGAGGCCTCTCCCCTACCCCCGCCCGGCACCGAGACAGCGGGCGACCCAGACGAGATCGAGCGGTTCTATGAGCGGGCGGTCTCGATGTTCCGCCGCCGCCCACCCCTCTACGAAGAGGTGCCCAAGGGCGGCATCAGCCGCGATACCGAGGTCCGCGACGCCGCCCGCGGCAAGCCGAGCAGCGTCGTACGCGTCAACACCCAAGACCAGCTGATTGTGTCGGTGGCGGTGCCGATGATCCGCTCAGGCGCCATAATCGGCGTGCTCGTGCTCTCGACCGAAGGGGGCGATATCGACCGGGTGGTGCGCAGCGAACGGGCCGTTATCGTACAGGTCTTCGTCATCGCGGCGATGGTGTCGATCGGTCTCTCGATCCTGTTGGCCAACACCATCGCCCACCCGATCCGCAAACTGGCGGATGCGGCCGAGAACAACGGCACCCTCTCAGGCCGGCCCCTGAATGCCGAGCGGGTCGAGATCCCGGACATGACGCGGCGCACCGACGAGATCGGCGAGCTCTCGGGCGCGCTGATCCGCATGACCGAGGCGCTCTATGCCCGCATCGAGGCGATCGAGAGCTTTGCCTCGGATGTGGCGCATGAGATCAAGAACCCGCTGACCAGCCTGCGCTCGGCCGTCGAGACCATGCAATATGTGCGCACGCCCGAGCAGCAGACGCGCCTCCTCGACGTAATCAAGCAGGATGTCGATCGGCTCGATCGGCTGGTCACCGATATCTCGAATGCCTCGCGTCTCGATGCCGAATTGGTGCGTGAGCGGATGCAGCCCTTCGACCTCACGCGGCTCGTGCAGATGCTGGCTGAGGTCACCCGCTCGCAGGGCGAGAGCCGGAACGTCTCGGTCACCCTGCAGGGCCCGGCCTCCCAGTTGGTGGCACGCGGGCTCGAGGGCCGGATCGCCCAAGTGATCACCAACCTGCTCGACAATGCCCTTTCCTTCTCGCCCGATGGCAGCGCGATCATGCTGCGCATGCGCCGGCGCGATAGCAGCATCCGCCTGGTGGTCGAGGACGAGGGCCCCGGTGTGCCCGCCGAGAACATGTTGACGATCTTTGACCGGTTTTACACCGAGCGGCCCGAGAGCGAAGGCTTTGGCAACCATTCGGGCCTCGGCCTCAGCATCTCGCGCCAGATCATCGAGGCCCATGGCGGGCGCCTCTGGGTCGAGAACCGTCCGCCCCGCGCCGCCGAGGGCCCCGATGCCGAACGCCCCGGCGGTGCGCGCTTCTGCATCGAGCTGCCTGACTGAGGCCACAGTTTCGCCTAGACTTGGCGGGCCGTCCTCCGCTAATCGAAGGGCGCGATCCTGATCGCCAGAGGTCCCGTATGAGCGATTTTGGTCCGGTCTCCGGACGCCCGCGCATTGTCGAGCAGGCCGGCCCCGACAGCATCACCCTGCACGGCAGCGCCGTCGCCCTCAATGATCGCGGGCTGCTGATCACGGGCGATGCGGGCACCGGCAAAACCCAGCTGATGGTCGAAATGATGGCGCTTGGCGCCGGGCTTGTGGCCGATGACTGGGTGATTATCGAGCGTGGCCGCGCGGTCGGCTTGGTCATGAGCGCGCCGGGGCCGATCCAGGGATTGGTCGAGCTCCGCGGCATCGGGCTTGTGCGCATGCCCGCCTTTGTCGACCAGGCGCCGCTCACCTGTGTCGTCGATCTCAACCGCGAGGCGAAAGAGCGATTGCCGCACCCCGATCAGCGCGGCTTGCTCGGCATCCAGTTCCCGGTCATTTTCGGACGGAACCGACCGGGCTTGGCGGCCGCCCTTATGGCGATGCTCAAGGCTGGCGGGTTGCTGGATCCGGAGTTCTTCACCAAGTGAGCGGCACGGCCGATCCGATGGACCCATCCGACAGCGCCGCGCCCGAGCGGCCGTTCGTGCTGATCGTCACCGGGCTTTCGGGTGCCGGGCGTTCGACGGCGATCAATGTGCTCGAGGATCTGGGCTATGAGCCGCTCAACAACTTCCCGCTCTCGCTGCTGGATACGGTGGTGGCGCCGGCCGCAGGTGTCGAGCGTCCGCGCCCCATGGCCTTTGGCATCGAGACCCGGACCCGCGGCTTCTCGACCCGGGCGTTGACCGCCAGCCTCGACATGCTGCGCGACCGGCTCGGCATCGCGGCCATGCTGGTCTTTCTCGACTGTGCCGACGAGGTGCTGATCTCGCGCTTCTCCGAGACGCGCCGGCGCCATCCGCTGGCGCCCGAGGAGGACCCCGCCACCGGCGTTGCCCGTGAGCGCGCGATCCTGGAGGAGGTGCGCGCCCGCGCCGATGCGGTGATCGACACCACCAGCCTTACGCCGCATCAGCTGAAACAGGAGCTGGCCGCGCGCTTTGCCCCGGGCCGCGCGACGGGCCTGAGCGTGTCGGTGCAGTCCTTCTCCTACAAGCGCGGCGCCCCGCACGAGGCGGATATGGTGCTGGATTGCCGCTTTCTGAGAAATCCCTATTGGGACGAGGCGCTGCGTGCCCTTGACGGCAGCGACCCCCGAATTCAATCCTTTGTCCAGGACGATCCACTGTATGCGCCGTTCTTTGAGAAACTGTCCGAGCTGACCCTGATGCTGCTCCCCGCCTACAAGGCCGAAGGCAAGGCCTATTTTTGTGTCGCGCTCGGCTGCACCGGGGGCCGGCACCGTTCGGTCACCCTGGCCAACAAGCTGGCCGAGCGCATCGAGGCCCATGGCTGGCCGGTGGCGCTGCGCCACCGCGATCTCGAGCGCCGAACATGATGGCGAAGAGACCCACATGATCGGCATCGTGATCGTCGCCCATGGCACGCTGGCCAGCGCGCTTCTCGAAGCCACCGAGCATGTGGTCGGGCCCCAGCCCAATGCCCGTGTGGTGGCCATCCAGCCCGCCGACAATCTGCGCGAGCGCCAGGCCGAGATCGCGCGCATCGTGGCCGAGGCCGACACCGGCGACGGTGTGGTCCTGATCACCGACATGTTCGGCGGCACGCCCTCGAACCTCGCGCTCAGCTGCATGCAGGGCCCGGGGATCGAGGTGATCTGCGGGGCCAATCTGCCGCTTTTGGTCAAGCTTGCAAAGTCGCGCGAGCGTCCCTTGGCCGAAGCGGTGGCCGCAGCCCTGGATGCCGGGCACAAATACATCTCGTCCGCCACTGGTCTGCTCGATCCCGGTCATGCCCGCTGAGGCGGGCAAACCCGGGCTGACCCGCCACCTCGCGATCGTCAACGAGCGGGGTCTGCACGCGCGCGCCTCGGCCAAATTCGTCGAGACGGTCGAGCGCTTCGATGCGGTGGCCGAAGTCAGCCGCGACGGGCAGACGGTGCTGGGTGACTCGATCATGGGCCTGCTGCTGCTCGCCGCCGCCCCGGGCTCCGAGATCGAGGTCACCACCACCGGCCCCGAAGCCGAGGCGCTGATGGAAGCGCTCACCACCCTGGTCGCCAGCCGGTTCGGCGAAGACAGCTAGACCGCCAGCTTTTTCAGATCCGCCAGCTTCGGCAGCTCGTCATAGCGCCCTTGCAGCTGCTTCAGACGCGCCTCCGAGGCCTTCATCCGCGTCTCCGCCGATTTCAGCCGCAGCTTGACGGCCGCCAGCAGCCCTTTGGCCGCGGTCTTGACGAAGGAGCGGGCGCGGCGCATCCGGTTGATCGTCTCGAGGATCTTCTTGCCCTTCTCGGTGACGGCGATGCGGACATCGACCTCTTCGATATCCGGATAGATCAGCAGGTCCCTCCAATAGGTGGGCGAGGCCATCTTGCTGGCGGCCGCTCCCAGCTTTGCGGCCATGCCCGCCATCTCGCCGACCAGACCGCTGGCCTCGCCCATCGCGGCCTTGGCCTCGGTGCTTACGATGCCGGAGGCTTTGGCGGCCTTTTTGAAGTTCCCTTGTGCCAGCGCCTCGATCACCTTGCCTTCCTTCAGGATCTTGGTCTTCAGCTCCATCACGCGCTTGACGCTGACCTGGCCCTGGTCGATCAGCGCCTCGAGCGTCCCGCGCATCGCCTTGTCAAAGCCGTTCTTGCGGAGATTGGCATAGAGCTGGATCAGCTGGGCATCGATGGCGGCAAAATGGGCATCCGCCTCCTTGATCCAGGCCTCGCACTGCGCCTTTTTGTGGCTGAGCGAGACAAAGGCATCGGCCAAGGGACCGTGGAGCTCGAGCTCGGCCGAGATCTGCTCGACATGCTACGCGATCTCGCGCGACCAGGCGTCGAACTCGCCGCGGGTCAGGGGGATGAAGATCCGGTCGCCCGGGGCCAGCGCGTCGGCCGTCTTGCGTTTGGAATGCAGGCCCTTGTTCTCGGCATGCTCCCAAATGGGGCGCGCGCCGCGGTGGCCCCATTTCTTACTCAGCTTCTCGAGCTCTTCGCCCTTACGAAACTTGTGAACACGGTTGCCCAGCATGAGCCGTTCCCTGCCCACACCCTCGATCCCCGCGCCGACACTCTACACAAATCCCTGAAAAGGCGCACGGATTTTCAGAGCCGGCCCAGCGCGCGGGCCTCGTCCAGACAGGCCTGGCGCGAGGGGCAGCCGCCGATATGGTCGTTGACCAGCCCCGAGGCCTGCATGAAGGCATAGACGATGACGGGGCCACAGAACTTGAACCCTTCGGCCTTCAGCGCCTTGGACATGGCCTGGCTGGCGGGGGTCTCGGCCGGCACATCGGCCATGCTGCGGGGTGCGGCATCGACCACCCGCCCCTCGACAAAGCCCCAGAGATAGTCCGAGAAGCCTTCCCGCTCTTCGATCTTCAGATAGGCCTGGGCGTTGCCGATGGCCGCCTCGATCTTGGCGCGCGAGCGCACGATGCCCGCATCGCCCAACAACCGGTTTACATCGGCCGGGCCCCATCGGGCGATGCGCTCGGGTTCAAAGCCGTGAAAAGCCGCGCGGAACGCCTCGCGCTTGCGCAGAATGGTGATCCAGGCCAGCCCCGCCTGGAAGCCATCGAGGATCAGCTTCTCCCACAGTGTGCGGCCATCCAGATCGGGCCGGCCCCATTCCCTGTCGTGATAGGCCACATAGAGCGGGTCGTCCCCGCACCAGTTGCACCGCTCGCCCATGGCATCCCCCGATCAATGTTCGCGGAATGTTTACGGCGCCTCCGCTTGGATGACAAGCCCTGTGCGGAGCGGTTCAGCTCTCGTCCGTCTTATCCTTGGACAGCTTCTCGAGCTGCGACTGCATCTCGCGCAGCTGCTTTTGGAGCTGGTCCAGATCCTCGCCGATCCCCTCGGCCGCCTTTGCAGGCGATGCGGCGGCGGGCGGGGTCTGACCGTCAGCCCCTTGGGTGGGGAGACCGCCGAACATCCGCATGGCCCGCTCCATCCACTCCATGTTCGAACGGGCCAGCGTCTCAAAGCTCGCCATGGCGGGGTTTTGCGTGAAGGTCTCGCGCAGCCGCTCCTGGTTGCGGGCAAAGGTCTCCATGGATGCGTCGAGATAGCCCGGCACCACCGATTGCAGCGCATCGCCATAGAGCCGGATCAGCTGGCGCAGAAAGCTGGTGGGCAGCATGTTCTGCCCCTTGGCCTCCTGCTCGAAGATGATCTGGGTCAGCACCGAGCGCGTGATGTCCTCACCCGATTTCGCATCGAACACGCGAAAATCTTCGCCGGCGCGCACCATGTGGCTGAGATCATCGAGCGTGACGTAACTGCTCTTGGCTGTGTTGTAGAGACGCCGGTTGGCGTATTTCTTGATTACGATTGCGCCGTCTTCGCTGTGCTTCGCCATCGCCACCGGGGACCCACCGATTTTCGTTTCGCTGCGGTGCGAGAATGGCATTCGCCGCAGCGATGGGCAACAGGCTTGTTCCCGCAAGGGCAGCGCGCCATGATTGCGGCGTTGCACCGCCCTGGACAAACGGAGAGGCCGCTCGATGCGCATCGGAATTCTCGAGGCCGGTAAGGTGGATGAGACACTGGTCGCACGCCATGGCGACTATCCCACCATGTTCGCGGACTTGCTGCGCCGCGCGGATCCGACCCTGGCCTTCGGGGCCTTCGACGTGCAGGCGGGCGTGCTGCCCGAGGATCCGCGGGCCTGTGATGCCTGGCTGATCACGGGCTCAAAGCATGGGGTCTATGACGATCTGCCCTGGATCGCGCCCCTCATGGATTTTATCCGCGCCGTGCGGGCGGCGGGGGTACCGATCGTCGGCATCTGCTTTGGCCACCAGATCGTGGCCCAGGCGCTGGGAGGACATGCAGAGAAGTCCGAGCGCGGCTGGGGCGTGGGCGTTCACCGTTACCGCGTCGCGGCGCGGCCCGGATGGATGGCCGGCGGGCCGGATGAGGCCACCTGGCATGCGCACCACCAGGATCAGGTCACCGCTCTGCCGCCCGACGCCACCGTCTTGGCCGAGAGCGGGTTTTGCCCTTATGCGGCGCTGGCTTACGGCGATCCTGAGCATCCAGATGCCTTCACGATCCAGCCGCATCCGGAGTTCGCGACGGCCTATGCACGGGATTTGCTAGACAAACGCACCAACGTCTCGGTGCCCGAAGCGATCGCGGCCCCGGCACGCGAGACCTATGGCCAAGCCGTCGATGCCGAGCGCTATGCAGCCTGGGTTGCGGCCTATCTGCGCGCCACCGCGGCCCGGTCCGCTGCGGCCTGACCCGCGGATCTGGCCAGTCCGCGCCATATAGACAACGAAAAACGGCCTCCCGCAGATCGGAAGGCCGCCCGTTCTCGGCCGGGTGACCCGGCCCCCCGGTTGGTTTGTTCAGGCCGTCGCGCTCAGGCGCACGATCTCTTCCTTCAGGTGGAGCTTCTGTCGCTTCATCGCGGTGATCTCGAGATCGTCGGTGCCGGGCTGGCGCGTGGCCTCTTCGATCTGACGGTCGAGCGTCTCGTGCCTCTGGCGCAGCTGGCTGATGTGCGACGACAGATTCATGCGATGCCTCCTTCTCTCTGAAATGATCCAACCACCCCAGCAGGCTTCGCGGCGAATGTCACCTAAGATTTACGATAAACCTCCCCGGGCTGTCAGGCGGTGAACCTTTAGGCCTTGCGTTGCAGTGCACGCGTGCGGCCCGGGCTCAGCCCGGCTTGGCGGTCAACGCCGTCTCGACCAACCGCACCCAATAAGCGACTCCGACCGGTGCTGCGGCGTCGTCAAAGTCATAGCCCGGATGGTGCAACGCAGCGGTCTCGCCATTACCGATGATCGCAAAGGCCCCCGGGACCTCGTTCGCCAGGAAAGAAAAGTCCTCGCTGGCCATGCTGGGAGGGTGTCCGAAATGGGCATTCTCGGCGCCCAGCACCGTTTTCATCACGCTGTGGGCGAATCGGGCCTCTGCGCCGTCATTGATGGTCGCGGGGTAGGGAACGGGGCCATAGCTGAGCATGGCCTCGACCCCGTGGGCGGCGGCCACCATCTCGGCCAGGCGCGCCATCTCGGTGCGGATCGTCTCGCCGATGCCCGCATCATAGCAGCGCGTGGTGCCGCGGAGCGACGCCGTCCCCGGGATCACGTTGTGGGTGTGCCCGGCCAGGAACTCGGTGACCGAGATCACCGCCGACTCGCGCGGGTTGATCAGCCGGGCCACAACGGTCTGGAGTTGGGTGACCAGCCAGGCGCCCGCCAGCAGCGTATCGCGCGCCAGATGCGGCTCGGCCGCATGCCCACCGCGCCCGGTCAGGGTGATCTTGAACTCATCCGCCGCGGCCAGCACGGGGCCTTCCTTGACCGCCATCTGGCCGACCGGCAGCCCGGGCCAGTTGTGCAGGCCATAGACCGCGCGCGGCTTGTGCCGGGCCAAGAGGCCGTCATCGATCATCGCCTTGGCGCCTGCGCCCGATTCCTCGGCCGGCTGGAAGCAGAAGCAGACCGTGCCCTCGAAGCCCCGGGTCTCGGCCAGGTGGCGCGCGGCGCCCAGCAGCATGGTGGTGTGCCCGTCATGGCCGCAGGCATGCATGACGCCGGGGGTGGCGGAGGCGTGCTCAGCTCCGGTCGCCTCGGTGATCGGCAGGGCATCCATATCGGCGCGGAGCAGGATCACCGGCCCGCCGGGGCCCGAGCGGCCGTGCAGGACGCCGACGACCCCCGTGCGCCCCACGCCCTCTTCGACATCGTCGAGACCGAAGGCGCGCAGCCGCTCGGCCACCAGCCGCGCGGTGCGGTGCTCCTCATAGCCAAGCTCGGGATGGGCGTGTAAGTCCCGCCGCCAGGCCTGCAGATCCTCGGACATGGCGACGATGGAGTTGGGCAGCGGCAGGGTCATGGTAATCCTCAGACAGGGAGCGGCGCGGCATCGCGCAAGACGGCGGAGGCGATGGGCGTGAAATCGTCGGCGTCGGCCAGATGGGCCGCGCCCGCATGCACCACCAGCGGTGCCGTGAGGCGGACCGGCCCCCGGGTCCCCTTGCGCGCAGTCACGATCACCCGCTTGGCGTCCCGCCCCTCGCGCGCGGCCAGCGGTTTGATGGCGATGTCCCCGGCCCGTCCGGCGAGCCCCAGCAGGATGTCGCAGAGCCGCTCGGCCCGGTGGATCAGCGTCAGCCGGCCCTTGGGTCTCAGCCGCGCCAGGGCGGCCGCGAGCCAGGTTGTCAGCGGTACATCCTCGCGGTGCGCCCGGTCGCGCAGATCGACCGGCGAGGCGCCGTCGCCCGCCCCGTGATAGGGCGGGTTTGCGATCACATGGTCAAAGCTTTGCGCCCGGAGCGCGGCTGGCGGGGCAGAGACACAGCCGAGATGGATCTCGGCCTCGACCCCGTTCAGGCCCGCATTGCGGACCGCCAGCGCGCGATAGGCGGCCTCGCGCTCGAGCCCCGTCAGCGCCAGGCCCTCGACCCGGGCCGCCAGGCACAGCATCGCCGCCCCTGCCCCGCAGCCGAGATCGAGCACCCGGTCGCCCCCCCGCGCAGGCACCGCGGCGGCCAGCAGCACCGGGTCCGTCGCTGCGCGATAGCCCGCCAGCGGCTGGAGCAAACGCACCCGGCCGCCGAGCAGGCGGTCCTCGCGGATTGCCTCGGCCACCGGGCTCATATCCAGTCCTCGCCCATATACGGCTCGATCCCATTGTCGCGCAAAATCGCCCGCGCCCGGAACAGATCGACCTCGGCCACCATCACCCGGCGCGGCAAGATGCCCAAGGACCCTTCGAGGACGCTCATGTTTACGTCGAACAGGACGCAATCTATATCCTCGCTGGACAGCAGCGCCTGAGCGAAGGGCACGAGCGTCGGGTCGGTGGTTCTCAGCAGCTCCCGCATCATAGCCCGAGGCTTAGCGCGCCAGCAGCGGCCCGTCGAGATCGGGATGGCCCTCTGGCCTCCCTGAAACACGGAACCCGGAGTGGCCATGACCGTTCCCCAGACCGCCCCAGCCGCGCCCAATGCCGGCACCCCAGCAATCGCGCCGTTCGAGCGCTTGCAGGCCCTTGTGGCCGCGGACATGACCGCGGTGAACGGGCTGATCCGGGAGCGCATGGCCTCGGAGCATGCGCCGCGCATCCCGGCGATCTCGGCGCATCTGATCGAGGCGGGCGGCAAACGACTGCGGCCGATCCTGACCCTGGCCGCCGCCCAGCTCTGCGGCTATCGGGGCGACCATCACATTCGCCTAGCAGCGGTGGTCGAATTCATCCACACCGCCACCCTGCTGCATGACGATGTGGTGGACGAGAGCGAGAAGCGCCGCGGCCGCCCCTCGGCCAACATCCTGTGGGACAACAAATCGAGCGTGCTGGTAGGAGACTACCTCTTCGCCCGCGCCTTCCAGCTGATGGTCGAGACCGGCTCGCTCCGGGTGCTCGACATCCTCTCGAACGCCGCAGCCGTGATCGCCGAGGGCGAGGTGCTGCAGCTGACCACGGCGCGGGATCTCGGCACAGACCGCGCGCGCTATGACAAGGTAATCCGCGGCAAGACAGCGGCGCTGTTCGCCGCGGCGACCGAGGTCGGCGGCGTGATCTCCGAGGCGGGCGAGGCGCGGGTTGCGGCCTTGCGCACCTATGGCGACGGGCTCGGCATGGCCTTCCAGCTGGCCGATGATCTGCTGGACTATGGCGGCACGACCGCGGCGCTTGGCAAGAACGCGGGCGATGATTTCCGCGAGGGCAAGGTTACGCTGCCGATCATCCTGGCGGTCGAGCGCGGCGATGCGGCGGCGCGGGCCTTTTGGGACCGGACGATCGTGCACGCAGAGCAGAGCGACGGGGATCTCGAGGAGGCGCTCGAGCGGCTCCGTGGGACAGGCGCGCTCGACGACACCCTGGCCGCGGCGCGTGCCCATGGGGCAGCGGCGGTGGGCGCGCTCGAGGCCTTTGAGCCCGGCCCCATGCGGGCCGCCCTGACCGACATTGCCGAGTTCGTGACCGATCGCCTCAGCTGACAGCGCTGTCCGTCTGATCCGGGCGGGGTACGAACCTGTGCGCGTCAGGCGCCACTCATCTGCACCGGAGCCGCGGCCGGCTGCCATGGCGGGACTGGGGCGGCGGCCACCCACCAGCCTGGGCGCGCGCCGCGCAGCCGGTCGGCCGCGGCCAGGGCGGCGGCCTCGGTCTCGTGCAGTGCGAAACAGGTGGCGCCAGAGCCCGACATCCGGGCCAGCGGCGCCTCGGCCAGGGCCTCGAGCACCTCGGCGACTATCGGACAACAGCGGATGGCTGCCGGCTCGAGGTCGTTGCGCTGGAGCGTCAGCCACGCCCGCAGTGCCGCCAGATCGCGCCATCCCTCGCGCGGAGCCGCGGGTCCTGGCGGATTGTCCCGCCGCTCAACGGCAGCAAAGACGGCCCCGGTCGGCACCGAGACCATGGGGTTGACCAGCACCGCCCAAAAGCCGGGCATGCGCGGGGCGGGGGTCAGCTGTTCGCCGATGCCCTGCATGATCTGCGGGGTCGAGGCGAGGCACACCGGCACATCGGCCCCGAGGCGGAGGGCCAGGCCCTCGGGCATGGCACAGCCCCAATGGCGCACCAGCAGGCGCAGCGCAGCGGCCGCATCCGCCGACCCGCCGCCAATGCCCGAAGCGATGGGCAGCGTCTTTTCGAGCCTGATGGCAGCGCCCCGGTCCGGCAGAGGCCCCGCCAGACCCGCCGCGGCCCGCAAGACCAGATTGTCGCCATCGGCCGGCAGCGCATCGCCAAAGGGGCCGCCCAGGCTGAGCGAAAGCCCCGTGCCATCTTCGACGGAAAGCCGGTCTCCGATGCCCGGAAACACGACCAGGCTGTCCAATAGGTGATAGCCGTCGGGCCGGCGTCCGCGCAGATGCAGCGAGAGGTTCAACTTGGCCGGGGCGAATTCGCTGGCCCCAGCGCTTGGCTCAGCCGCCATCGTTCCCGGCATCCTCGGCCGCAGGCTCTGTCTGGCCTATGATCGCCGGCTTGCCCGCGGCTTCCTCTTCGGCCATCACGACGTCGAGACCGGTCTCGAGCTTGCGGCGGATGCGGTCGACCACATCCTCCTCCTCGGGCTCGAAGGAAAGCGCACGGCGCCACTGGAACTCGGCCTCGACCCGCCGTCCGACCATCCATAGCGCGTCGCCGTAATGGTCGTTGATCACCGGATCGACTGGGCGGAGCTCGACGGCGCGGCCGAGATGTTTGACCGCCCCCTCGAAATCGCCGAGCCGGTAGAGCACCCAGCCCAGGCTGTCGACGATATAGCCGTCTTCGGGGCGTTGCTCGACCGCGCGCTCGATCATCGCTTGGGCCTCGCTGAGGTTCACGCCCATCTCGACCCAGGAATAACCAAGATAGTTCAGCACATGGGGCTGGTCGGGCTCAAGCTCGAGGGCGGTGCGGAAATCCGCCTCAGCGCGCGGCCACTGCTTGGAACGCTCGAGCGCAATGCCGCGTTGGTAGTAGAGCGGCCAGTGGCGATTCTCGGGCGTGTTCACCAGGGCGACGGCGCCGTCATAGGCCACCGCCGCCGCCTCGAAGGCGCGCGTCCGGCGCAGCAAGTCGCCAAGCGCCCGGTGCACCTCGATCTCGTCCGGCCACTGGCCGATCGCGGAGCGCAAAGTCTCCTCAGCGCCGTCCATGTCCTCCATGCCCTCAAAGGCGCTGGCGCGGCCAATCCGCGCATCGAGCGCCTCGGGCGCCCCATCGGGCACGGCGTCATAGGCGGCAACCGACAGGGCATAGCGTTGCTTTTGCGCCAGGAACTCGGCCGCGAGCAGGATCGCATCCACATGATCGGGGCGCAGATGCACCGCGAGGCGCGCATAGGACAGGCCCACCAGCTCGGTATTGCCACCAATCAGATAGCGCGACAGGCCATAGAGCGCCTCGGCCGCCCCGTCCGCTGCGCTGTCGACGATGCGCCCGAGAGGCCGCCCGCCCGCCAGCATCGCCGCCGCGCTCTCGAGCCGGGCATCGCTGAGGCTGAGGGCGAGTCGCTCGTCCAGCACCGCCTGGGCTGCCTCCATATCGCCGAGGCGCGATTGCACGCCGGCCAGGGCCAGCGCCAGGCGGCGGGTCGGCCGCTGCGCCGCCTCGCGCGCTCGGGTGAGCGGCGCCAGCGCGGCATCGTCCTCGCCCGCCGCAATGGCCATCAAGCCGAGGTGATAGGCCGCCAGAAAGCGCCCCGCAGCGCCGCCCGTGCCGCTCTCCTCGATATCGCCCAGGATCGTGCGGGCCTCGGCCAGCTCACCGGTGCCATAGGCCATCCAGGCCTGCAGCAGACCCGAGACAAAGCTGCCCGCCTCATCGGACTCGCTGTCCAGATACGAGCCCGCCTCTGCGGCATCGTCCCGGCGCAGCGCATCGACCGAGAGCATCAGCGCCGCCATGTGCCGCCCGGGCTCGAGCGCCTGAAGTCGCCGCGCCAAGGCGGTCGCCTGGGCCATCCGGTCGGCGCCCAGATGGTGCAGCAGCGCCCGGTCGATCAGCGCGGTGTTGTCCGGCTGGCGCGCAAGCGCCTGGCCGTAGCGGGTTGCCGCCGTCTCAAAATCGCTGATGCGCGCCGCATGCTCTGCCGCAAGATAGGGACCGGCGATCCCCTGGGCCGAAGCGGGCGTGCCGCCAAGCGTCGCCGCTACGGCAAGGCTGGCAGCCGCGGCGGCCCAGGCGCGCCCGGACCGGCTCGAGGCCCGGCGGCAGAACTGTATGGTTGTCACGCGCGATCTCCCTTAGCGGCGGTGCACCCGTCCATGTCCCCTCACATATAGGTGGCCCGGCGCTTGACGACAGTTTGTCTACGCTCGGCTTAGCCAAGGCGCATGTCAATGGCGCTCACTTGCCAAACAGTGAGGCGCCATGAGCCGCGTCGCCGACCGCCGCGGCCAACCAGTCTGCGATCGCGGGGGCGACGATAGCCTGTGCCTTGGCGCTGACGAACACGCCGATGTGACCGGTCGGCACATCGAGACAGCGATAGTCGTCGCTGTTGGTGTGCCCTGCCAAGGCCCGCGCACAGGGCGGCGGGACGATGTGGTCCTGCTCGGCGACGATGTTCAGGATCGGACAGGTGATCGCCGAGAGCGCGACCCGGCGCCCGTCGAGCTGGAAGCGTCCCCGGACCAGCCGGTTCTCCTGGTAGAGCTCGATCAGCCATTGGCGCGCCGCCGCTGCGGGGTGGTCGGGGCGGTCGGACAGCCAGGCCTCCATGCGCAGAAAGGTCGCAAGGGCGGCCGGGTCATCGGCGATGCCGAGCAGATCGCTGCCGTATTTGGCCGCGTTGCGCGTGGGCATCAGGCTTTGGAACAGCGCTCCGGTGAGCGCACCAGGCACGAGGCCATGCTCGGCCAAAAAGGCCTCGATCGTCGCGGGCGGCAGATTGCGCGCCCAGGTGTTGAGGAGACCCGGTTGCGCCTCGGGCCCCGCCAGGTCCGCGTGGAAATCGACCGGCGTGACGGCCAGCGCCAGGCCCGAGACCCGCTCGGGGCACAGCGCTGCCTGGCAGAGCGCGAAGACACCCCCCTGGCAGATCCCCATCAGCGCCACCGGCCGGCCGGTCTCGGCGATCACCTGGTCAAGCGCATCGCCAAGCGAAAACAGCGCATAGTCGGCAAAATCCAGGCAGCAGTCAGCGCGCGAGGGGTTGCCCCAGTCGATCACCCACAGATCCGTGCCGGCGGCCAGCAACCGCCGCACCAGCGAGCGGTCGGGTTCGAGATCCGTCACAGTCTGGCGGCCGAACAGGCCCTGGAGGATCAGCATCGGCCCGAGCGGCGCGCTGTCGGCCAGCGGCTCATAGCGGCTGAGGGTGATCTTGCCGTCGCGCCAGACCGTCTGCTTGGGCGTTGTGCCGATGGCCACCCGGTCCGAGGCGCCGGCCATCATCGCACTGGCGACCCGGGCGCCGCGGCGCAGGATGTCGGCCCATTCGGAGGCCGCCGCCCGTGCCTGTTGGCTGTCGTGGTCGGCGCTCACCGCGGGCGCTCCCGCCGGCGCGGCCAACCGGTGCGCAGCGGTGCCGGCCCCGAGGCGGCGCGCAGGCCCCGCACCTCACGCCGGAGCGCATGGAGGCTGGCGTGCACATCGTCGAGCTCGGTCCGCGTCGGCAGGCCGAACAGCGCGGCCATCGTCTCGATCTGCTCGCGGAGCGCCCGGCGGAGCGCGGTCTCGGCCGACACCAGATCGCGCTGGGCCGCCAGATAGGCCGGGGTGGCATAGAGCGCCGTCAGCGCATCGCCGGACAGGCGCTGCCAGAGCTCGACGATCGCTTGCCAGCCCAAGGGACCGCCCTCGGTGCCCAGCGCCTCGGCAAACCGGCCGAAGGCTTCGAGCCAGGCCTGCCCCAACACGGCGCGCATCTGCTCGGCGGCCGCGAGCCAGGCCAGCCATTCGCGGGTGCCCCGGATCGCCCGGCGCTGTTCGGCAAAGAGATCGGCATAGTCCGGTCCCTCGAGCCAACGCAGCAGATCGGCCATCCCACCCGCGCCCGCGGGCCGCAGCCAGCCGGCCGGGTCAAAGGGTGAGGCGCCCGGTCCGCCATGGCGCGCGCCATGGGCCTCATATCCGGCCTCGACCGCCTTAGCCCAAGCGGCATAGATCGTCTCGGCCTGCGCCCAGATTGGCCCCGCCGTGCCCGAGGCGAACATCGCCCGATGCGCGTCGAGCCAACGGCGCACAAAATCCGTTCCGGCGCTGTGCTCCGCGGACATGAGTCCCTCTCGACCAGTGAGGCTTTGTCCTACACCGAGCGGCGCCGTCATGCCAGTGGGCGCGCCTAGCCTGGGCGCGAGCCGCTGGCCACCCGGCTTTGCGCGACCAAGCCGGCCGCGACGATCACCGCAGCACCCAGCACCGTCGTCAGCGCCGGCCAGTCGCCAAAGACCAAAAGGCCGAGCGCTGCCGCCCAGATGAGCTGCACATAGAGAAAGGGCGCCAGCGTCGAGGCTGCGGCGAACCGCAAGGCGACGATCAACATCCCCTGGCCCGCCGCACCCAGCAGCGCCATCAGCCCCAAGAGCAGCAAATCCGCCAGCGCAGGCGTTGTCCAGACAAACGGCACGGCCAGCGATGCCACCAGCGCTCCAACCATACCCGTATAGAAGAACGTCGTCAGCGGCGGATCGTTCGTGCCGAGATAGCGTGTCGTGATGTTGAAGGCGGCAAAGGCCAGCGCGCCGCCGAGCGGGAAGACCGCCGCCCAACCAAGCGCCGCGCTCCCCGGCTGCGCGATGATCAGCGCCCCGCAAAAGCCGATGCCGGCCGCGGCCCAGCGCAAGCGGCTAACTGGCTCGCCCAGCACCAATGCGGCCAGCGCCAC
>JBCCZI010000058.1:0-26064 GCA_039187815.1 Pseudomonadota bacterium
CGGCCCGATTAAATCGCCGTTCGGCAGATTGGCGACATCGACCATGTTCTCGCCGAGCCCCCGCTCGACCAGGCCCAGCTGCCAATAGATATAGGCGTGGCCCGAGGCGCCCGAGACCACATTGTCGTCGACCGTCACGCCTGAGCCGTGGAACCAGAAGCCATCGCCCTGCCAGCCATAGTCCTGGCTGCCGAGCCGCGCATCTGGCGCCTGCTCGGGGTCGAGCTCGGCACCGGCGGGGTTGAGATTGGCCCCGGGGTTCACCGTGCGCAGTGCAATATTGCCGACGAACGAGCCAACCTCGTCGCCCGCTTCGGTGTTGTAGGCCGCCCCGGTGATGTTGTGTGAGACATTGCCGATGAAGTCGACATTCGAGGAGTGGTTCACATAGGCCCAGCCTGGATCGTCGCGCACCACCGCGCCCTCGACATGGGCGGGCGGGCCCTCATCTCCGCCGCGATGGAAGTGCACAGAGTAACGCCCGCGCACATTGGTGCCGCCGAGCTCGATCACCTCGGTCAGCTCAGGCGTGAGCGCCTCCTCATTGCCGACATCCAGCGTCCAGTCGGTTAGCTCCTGGCTCTTGTCGGTGCGCCCAAGCCCCTGGAAGCCCACATGGCGCACATCCGCATCATTGGTGTGCATGAACATCACATGGCCGCGGTTGAGCGCGCCCTCGTTCTCCGAGGTGAACTCCACATTGCGGGTGAGGTTGGCCACATGCACATCGAGATCCGCGGCCGGGGCCACATGGTCTCTCTCGAGCGGGCGGTTAAGGGTGATGGTCGCCCCATCGATCGCGGTGATGGTGACGATCTCGTCGCTCGCCGGGTCGGCCGGATCGGTTCCGGCGACCGAGAGCGTGTCGCCAACGCGCCAACCGGACGGCACCGTCGAGAGCGTCAAGCTGGTCGCGCCGGCGGTGGGCTGCTCGGCCAACACGGTGAAGGCAGTCTTCTCGGCACCAAAGATCTCGGTGCGTCCATGCAGCAGAGCGCCGCGGCTGATCAGGCCCGGATCCCAATCGCGGTCGATCGGGCCGTCATCGGCAAAGATCACCCGGGCTGTGACGGTTGCGTCGATCGGGGCATTGGCCGTGCCGATGCGCAGCGTACCGGTTTCGGTCGTAACCAGGGTGTCCACCCGCAGCTCGGTGTTCACATCCGTGGCAAAGTCCAGCACGCCATCGGCACGAATGGTCTTGATCTCCGGCATCAGCACAGCGTCGACCGTCACGCTCAGGCCCTCCGGTATCAGCACGTGGGCGCCCTCGCCCGGCACCTGCCCCTCCGACCAAGTGGCTGGATCGCTCCAATTGCCGGAGGCGACGACCACATGGGTGGCTTGCTCGACCGGCACCAGCGCAAGCGATGGCATCGGTGCGCTGTGGTTCATGGTGGCGTGGTTCATACCGTCGTGCATCGGACCCTCATCGTTTGGCATCGCTCTGGTGGGACATTCTGAGGGCATCCTAGCGGTCCGAGCCTTTCGGCTGGCTTGCAGTGGCAGTAAGCCGATTGACAGGTAGGATCGGCTAAGCAGCACCGTGGGCGTGCGTATGGGAGACCTGTTGGGGTGACGAGGACAGATGGCCGTTTCGTGAGGCGATCCGCATGGTGCCTGTTCGGCGCTATCGCCCTCGCTGCGTTGCTGGCCGCTCCCGAAACCGCGCACGGAGACGATTGCCCCGGTGGTGATGTTGCCAGTTTCGGCGAATTGGCAGAGCGGCTCGACGACTATGACGGAATCACCGTGCTGAGCGTCGAGCTGTTGGTCAGCCCCTCTCGCCCCTGCCGCGAGACCTGGATCGTCGAAGTCCTCACTGAGGACGACGAGGTCGCTGCTCTCCTCTTCAACGCCCGCACGCTCGAGGAACGTTTTGCCGGGCGCGCCCTCGAAGAACCGGATGACGACGAAGACGAGGAGCGTTTCCCCGTGCAGATCGTCATGACCGGAGGCGAGACGCGCGATCTGCTCGAGGGCGACTGGTCCGATGATCGCAGCACCGGCGGCGCGGGGGGCGACGTCTTTGTCGTGACGCCGGGCAGCGACCTCATTTTCGATTTCTCCCCCACCGAGGATCTGCTGGATGTTGGCGATTTCGCCCGGCTCGAAGAGGGCTATGGCGTGCTGCGCTCCATGAAAGACATCGCGCGGATGGCAAAGCCGGTCAGGGTGGATGGGCGCCGCGGCACGCAGATCGACATCGACGGGCCCGTGAACGACTGGAGCGTCACTTTGCTGGGCGTGCGCCCTGAGCAACTGACGCAAGACAACGTCTTCTTCGGTCTCGGCGAGAACGTCGCGCCGGATTGGGGGCAAACGCACTGGCCGGCTCGTCGGATCGAGATCTCGGATGGCTCGGTGCTGTTCGTGCCCGCATACCGGATCGACGAAGAACCGCCCGATGTTCGCCTGGTCGAAGGAAGCGAAGACATGCTCGAGCTGATCGAGGACCGCTTATTCGACCTCTTTGAGATCTTCGGCGGAGAGGACTGATGCGCCTCTTGCTTATCGAAGACGACGACGATCTGCGCACCGTTGTGGTTCAACGCCTGACCGCGGCGCAGTTCGTCGTGGACGAAGCGGCCGACGGCGAGACAGGACAGCACCTGGCCGAGACGGGTGAATATGCGGCGATCGTGCTCGATCTTGGCCTGCCGGTGCTCGATGGGCTGTCGGTGCTGGGCCGCCTGCGGGCCGAGGGCAATGCCACACCGGTCCTGATCCTAACGGCCCGGGACCGGTGGCACGACCGCGTGACCGGACTGCGCGCCGGGGCTGACGACTATTTGGGCAAGCCGTTCGAGACCGAAGAGTTGCTCGCCCGGCTCGAGGCCTTGATCCGCCGCACGGGCGGACAGGCCGACCCGCGCCTCGCGCTTGGCGAGCTCGAGCTCGACCTCTCCGCCCGCACTGTGCGCCGTTCGGGCACGCCCGTGACGCTGACCCCGAACGAGTATCGCGCGCTCGCCTATCTGGCGGTCAATCGCGGCCGGGTCGTCTCGAAGGCGGAACTCGGCGAGCACATCTATGCCGAGGACGCCGATCGCGACCCGAACGTCATCGAGGTGACCATCGCCCGCCTGCGCAAAAAGATCGGCACGGCCGCCATCGCCACCCAGCGCGGCCACGGCTATGTCATCCGCTGAGCCATCGGAGGGCCCGCCGGAGCGCGCGCCCCTATCGCTGCTTGCGCGGATGCTGATCGCCGCGGCGCTGTGGTGCGCCCTAGCCGTCTCGGTCACGGGGATCGTGCTGATCGATCTCTTCCAAGATCACCTGGTTAGGGAAGTGGACGCGGAAATCCAGGACCAGGTCATCGAGCTCGTCTCGCTGACCAGCATCGACCGGGCCGGCCGCGTGCAGCTGGCCGGGCGCCTCTCTGGCGCGCGGTTCCGGCGGCCGTTCTCGGGCTGGGGCTGGCAAATCCGCCGCGACGATAGGATTTTGGCGCAGTCCCCGTCGCTCGGGCCACTGGGAGACGGCGGCAACGGGCCGCTCGCCGCCCCGGCCGGCGCTATCGGCGTCTTCACGGGCGCCCGGGGCCAACGTTTGCGCGGGTTGTCACGCGCGGTCGCCCCGCGCTTTCACTCCGAACGGCTGATCTTCGCCATTGCGCGGCCCGAGGACGAGATCGACCGCGCCGTTGGACAGTTCCGTCGCGCGGTGCTACTGGCCCTGGGCACTTTGGGCACCGGACTGATCGCGACGGTGCTGGTGGCGCTTGGGCTCGGGCTGCGGCCGCTCGGCGCGCTGCGTGCCCATATCGCACAGATGCGCGCTGGCGAGTCGCCCGCGCCCCGCGCCTGGCCACGCGAGATCGCCCCCATCGCCCGCGAGCTCGACGCCTTGCGGCTGCATACCGAACGTCTGGTGACCCGCGCGCGGGGTTTGTCGGCCGATCTCGCCCATGCGATCAAGACCCCACTCTCGGTGATTCGTCAGCAATCCGACTCACTGCCCGAGGACGCGCGTGCGGCGCTCCGCCGCCAAGCGGACCGAATCGGCCAATCGCTAGATCGCCATCTCGGACGGAGCGGAGCTGGCACTGCGGCCTATTCGCGCATAGATGTGGGGCCCTGCGTCGAAGAACTTCTTCAAGCTCTGAGCATGGCCCGCCCCGAGCGCCCTTTGAGCATCGAGCGGGCGATCGAGCACGGCGCAGCTTTCCTAGGCGACGAGGCGGATCTTTACGAGATCCTAGGTAATCCACTGGAAAATGCTGCAAAATGGGCGCACAGTCGGGTCCGCATATCGGCCAGCATTCGCAAGGGCCGTCTCCGCCTAGGCATCGAGGATGATGGGCCTGGCATCCCGGAGGGAGACCGCGCCGCGATCCTAGAACGGGGTCGAAGACTGGATCAGCAGATGCCGGGCAATGGCCTCGGCCTCGCTATTCTGCGCGATCTGGTCGATCTCTACGGCGGTGATATTGCGCTTTCTTCGAGTGATCTCGGTGGTTTGTCGATGATTATTCTGTTGCCAGGCCTGAAGGTCTGAACCCTGGTTAGAGACAGTCCCATCAAATTTGGAATGTGCGTCCACTTCGACCTTGAAGGCGTGGTTTACATATGTAAGCGTCAGACAAAGAGGTCTGTTCTGACCTCTCGATTTTCCCAGCCGGCGAAGCCGGATGAAGTCGCGTACTGGCTGTACGGTTCGCCAGTGTCTCACTTTCGTCCGAGTGCGAAACAAACCTCGTTCCGACCCCCCGCCATCCCTCGGCGGTGGATCTGAGCGTCTCTCGCTATGCTACCGGACAAGGGAATACCCCGATGGACATCACCGGCCCCGCTTCAGTCGACGGCGAACTGCGCCAATGGCACGCCATCACGCTGGAGTTCGATGGACCCGCCGGCGCCGAAGATCGCGCGACGTTCTTTGACATGCGCATGGATGTGACCTTCACCCATGCGGAGACTGGCGAGACCCTGGTGGTCCCCGGTTATTTTGCCGCCGATGGTAACGCTGCCGAAACCGGCGCGACCACGGGCACCAAGTGGCACGTCATGTTCAACCCGCCCAAAACCGGCGAGTGGAGCTACGAGGTTTCGTTCCGCGAAGGCAACGACATCGCCGCCAGCACCAATGCCAATGCGGGCACCGCGGTCGCCGGGATCGACGGCGCCGAGGGCACGCTGGAGATCGTCCAGAGCGATAAGCCGGCAGACGATTTCCGCTCCAAGGGCATGATCCTGCAGGCCGAGGGCACCCACTACCTTCAGCACCAGGGCGACGGCGATTTCTTCATCCGCGGCGGCCCCGGCGTGCCCGAGAACTTCCTGGCGACCCAGGCCTTCGACAACACCGACCAGGGGCGCCACGATTATGACAGCCATGCCCAGCACTACCAGGGCGATGGCAGGGTCTGGGGCGACACGGCACAGCAGCAAGAGCTCTCCCAGAACGTGCTCGGCGCGGTGAACTACATCGCCGATCAAGGGATGAACACCGTCTATCTGCTGACCAACACGATAGGCGGCGACGGGCAGGATGTCGGCCCATGGGTCGACCCGGACATCTATGACGTCGGAAAGAACAAGACGTCGATCGAGGACGCCGCGAACGACACCAACGGCCTTCAGGCCAGCGCCTTCTCGGCCTTCGACGTCTCGAAGATGAGCCAGTGGGGCATCCTGTTCGACCATATGGACGAACAGGGCATCTACAAAAACGTCCTGTTCCAAGAGACCGAGAACGACCAGCTGCTGAACGGCGGCACGGATGTCGCCGGCACCACCCTGTCGGCCGAGCGCCTGGTCTATATGCGCGAGATGATCGCCCGCTATGGCCACAACAACGGCATCCAGTGGAACATGGGCGAGGAGAACACCAACTCTGACCAAGAGCTGGAAGACATGGCCGCGTACATCAAGGCCGTGGACGCCTATGACCACCTGGTCGTGCTGCACACCTTTCCCAACGATATCGACGAGGTCTACAACCCGCTGGTCGGGGTCGAGGCCTTCGACGGCCCATCCTTCCAGACCAACCCTGGCAACATCCGCAGCCAGACCCTCGAGTATCGCGACAAATCGGCCGCCGCGGGCGATCCCTGGGTGCTGGCCTGGGACGAGCACGCCGGCAACAATGCCGTGGTCGATTTCGGGTCGAACGATCCCGACAGCACCAATGAGAAGGCGCTGCGCAAGGGGATGTGGGGCCATCTGACCGCCGGCGGCACAGGCGTGAACTGGTACCTGAAGGGCAACGGCTTTGGCGGGCACTCCTTCGACCAGAACATGGACGACTTCACCGGGTTCACCTCGCTCTGGGGCTGGACCGAAGCGGCGCTGGACTTCTGGAACACCTACGTCCCGTTCTGGGAGATGACCGACGACGACGGCGTCACCTCGAACTCTGGCGACTATGTGATGTCGAAGCGGGGCGAGTACTATCTCGTCTATGCGGATTACGGCCAGGCGGACGACATCCGGCTGGACCTGCGCGATCAGGACGGCGAGGTCTTTGACGCCTTTTGGTACGATCCGCGCAATGGCGGTCCGCTGATCAATGCGGGCCAGGTCGAGGGCGGCGCCTTCCGCGAGTTCGCCAACCCACCCAACAGCGTTGGCAAGGACTGGGTTCTGCTGGTGCGCAACGCCGAACTGCCGGACACGCCGCCGAGCGTCGACCCCGGCGCGGCTCCGCCTGCCCCGACGCCCGATCCCACCCCTGCCCCCGGCGATGCGACGGCCACGATCTATCTGATCAACGCGAACACGGACCAGCGGGTCGGTGAGGTCGAGCCTGGCGGCGAAATCGACCTCTCGCTGCTGAACGGCGCGCCCTTCGCGCTCGAGGCGGTGCCGAGCACGGGCGTGGGCAGCGTCAAGCTCACCTATGGCGGAAGCAGCCAGACCGAGAACGCAGCACCCTACGCCTTGTTCGGCGACTCGAACGGCGATTTTGAGGGCGAGACCCTGACCACGGGCTCAAAATCCGTGACGGTCGAGATGTATTCTGGCGGCAGCGGCTCGGGCACGGTTTTGGGCGTGACCCAGCTGGCCTTCACCGTCACCGATGACGGCTCGTCGCCGGCGCCCACCCCGGACCCGGACCCGGACCCGCAGCCCGACCCACAGCCGGGACCGACGCCGGACGGCTATTACGAAGCGGCGGACAACGGCAACGGCCACCGCTTCAAGATCCAGGTCGAGGATGCGGGCATCAACCCGGCCGGCAAGTGGTCCTACCACACCGCACCAGACAGCGAGGGCAACCAGTCGGGCTTTCAGGGCTCGGGTTACTACATCTATGGCACGCCAAACCCGCCGCTGGCCCGCAACAATGTCATCGATGCTGAGATCTTCACCTACACTATCTATGTGCCGGAGGGCGCTGAGGGGGTCTATGATTTCCGCCTCCGGGTCGCCCGCGACGGCAATGCCGAGAGCGACAAGGAAAATGATCTTTGGCTGAACTTCTCGAAGCTCGGCGAGAACGACGAGATCGAAGACTACCTCACCAACACCAACGGGTCCGAGCCCGAGCCGACCAGCAAGGGGTTCGTCAAGCTCTTTGGTGGTCCGAACAACGGCAATTGGGGCTACGCCACCAATTTCGACGGCTTGCCAGGCAACCCCAAAGTCAAACTGGATATCAGCGAGGCTGGCTTCTACGAGGTCTCGATCGCCGGTCGCTCGGAAGGGTTCCATGTGGACTTCTTCGAGCTGTACACCGGGCCGGCTCCCGCGGTGGGATCCGCGGACTCGGCCTTTGTGACAGGCACGCCCCCTGCGCCCGACCCGACGCCGGAGCCCGACCCCGAGCCGACCCCCGATCCCATCCCGCAGCCCGAGCCGACGGATGCTGTGACACTCTATCTGATCGACCCCGCGACGGACCAGCGCGTAGGACCTGCGCTGAGCGACGGGGTCACACTGTCGGCTGACCTGCTCTCGACCGGGCAGTTCAGCGTCGAGGCGGTTCCCGATGGCGATGCCGGCTCGGTCAAGCTGATCTGGTCGGGCGGACAGACCCAGACCGAGAATATGAAACCCTACGCGCTGTTTGGCGACATGGGCGGAGACTTCGCCGGCAGCGCGCTCGAGACCGGGTCTCAGAGCGTGACGGTCGAGGTCTATGCCGGACCGAACGGCACGGGCGCCATGCTCGCCACCGACACGATCAGCTTCACCATCGAGGCCAGCAGCGACCCGGCCCCCGATCCGACACCAGATCCTGATCCGACACCGGACCCCGAGCCGACGCCGGATCCGGCACCAGAGGTCCTGCCCAATGGCCTTGCCGCCCAAGCCGACAAGATCGTCTTCCACTTCGATGGCAACAACAACGATGCCGACGATATCGCGGCGAACCCGATCGCGACGTTGCTGCTGAAAGCAGCCGGCATGACCGACAAGGCCGTGCTGCTGGTCGGCAACAATCTGGCCGAGCCCAATGGCAATGGTCGCGTCGAAAAGCTGGATGCCGGCGTCGACTTTGCCCGCTCGATGGGCGTCGAGGCCTACAACTACCAGTATGACATAGACGGCACCACGGCCCGCCTGGTGGAGATGATCGAGACCGGCGACGAGATCCTGTTGCTCGAAGGGGGCCCCATGGAGGCCGTGTACCGCGCGCTCGATGCGGTGAACCCTGCACTTCATGCCAATCTCACGCTGGTCAGCCATTCGGGGTGGAACGAGAACCGCGATGTGGTCAGCCGCCCCGGCGTCTCCGAGGCGCGCACCTGGTCGGATCTGAAATCCGACTTCCCCGGCGCTACCTATGTGGACATCCGGGACCAAAACAACGGCTCGAACAACGACAAAGGCTTCAACAACCGCAACTGGGATTGGATGGACGACTCGGATGATCCGGCGGTCCAGGAGGCCCGTGCGGTCATGGAGCTCGCCGGCGGTGTGAAGGCAAACGACCCGTCGGATGCGGGCATGCTATTCTACGCCCTCACCGGGGACGCAAACGGTGTGCCGCAAGACGTCGAAGCCTTTATCGCGGCCTCGGATTACTTCGACGATCCAGCGGAGCCCGCTCCGGTGACCCCACCGCCGACCCCTGCTCCAGCGCCGACGCCCGTCACAGCCACGATCTACCTGATCAATGCCGAGACGGATCAGCGCGTGGGCGAGGTCTCGCCCGGCGAGGAGATCGACCTGGCCGATCTCAACGGGGCGCCCTTTGCCCTGGAGGCTGTGCCGAGCACGGGCGTCGGCAGCGTCACGCTCTCGTTTGACGGCAGCACGCAGACCGAGAACACGCCGCCTTTTGCCTTGTTCGGCGATACCAACGGCGATTTCAGCGGCGAGCCGCTGACGACGGGCGACAAATCGGTCACCGTCCAGATGTATTCGGGCCAAGGCGGCTCGGGCACCCTGCTGGGCGAAACCGAGCTCGGCTTCACCGTTGTCGACAGCACGCCTGCGCCGAGCCCGGACCCGACCCCCGAACCCACGCCGGACCCGGAGAGCGGCGTCTATCTGATGGAAGACGGGCTGGTCGTCATGCAGGCCGAGGCTGGCGAATTCGTGGATCCGGACGCCGAGGGCAACGGCACCTGGCGCCTGACCACCGAGTTCGACGGCTATAAGGGCGATGGTGTCATGCTGTTTGACACCAACAACGACTATTTCGGCCAACAGCACGCCGGTGAGGACTATACCGGTCCGATCAAGTACACCTTCCGGGTGGACGGCGATGCCGAGGATGTCTCGGGCACCTACTTCATTACCCTACGGGCGATCCGTCCCGTCACTGGCGAGGCCAGCGACCGGAACAACGATTTCTTCGTTGCGGCGTTGGCAGCCGACGAAGAGCCGGAGAACAGCGACTACACCAAGCTCTACTTCTCGGGCTCGCGCGACAACTTCGTCTTTGGCGAGAACTTCGACAAGAACGGTCACTACAAAGCGAGCTTCGAGATTGACGGGCCGGGTGAGTACACGATCTACGTCACCGGCCGGTCCCGTCAGGCGGGCCTGGACGAGATCCATGTTCAGAAGGACAGCGGCAGCAAGGACCATAACGCCGAGACCTCGGCCTTTGTGGATGGCCCCGCACCTCAGCCGCAGCCCGACCCGGTTCCGACGCCCGCGCCCGAACCAGAGCCCGAGCCCGTAACGGCCGTGATCTATCTGGTGAACGCCGAGACGGATGACCGGATGGGAGAGGTCGGCCCCAATGGCGAGATCGATCTGGCCGATCTCGACGGGGCGCCCTTCGCGCTCGAGGCCGTTCCCAGCCGCGATGTGGGCAGTGTCGCGCTCGAGTTCGGCGGACAAACCCAAGTGGAGAACACGGAACCCTACGCGGTGTTCGGAGACACCAATGGCGACTTCGTCGGCGAGGCGCTGGCGACGGGGCCCCAATCGGTGACCGTGACCATGTATGCCGGGGCCGATGCAACGGGCGGTGTTGTGGGAGAGACCGAGATCAGCTTCTCGGTGGTCGATAGCACGCCCGAGCCGCAGCCTGAACCAGAGCCCGATCCCGTGCCTGCACCGCCGCCTGCACCCGAGCCCGAGCCTGAGCCCGAGCCCACTGGCGATGTGACGTTCTGGCTGGTGGATGCCGAGACCGATCAGCGTGTGATGGCGCTGAGCGATGGCATCGCCGTGCCAATGTCGAGAGTTGAGAGCGGGCTGTACAACATCGAGGCAGAAACCGACATCCCCGGCGTCCAGAGCGCGCGGCTCTATCTGAACGGCGAGGCGGGGCGCAGTAAGAGCGAAGACTTCGTGCCCTACGCCCTCTTCGGCGACAACGGGGGCGATTTTGCCGGGAGCGAGCTGGAGACAGGGCCGCTCGAATTGTCGGTCAAGCTCTACTCCGAGAAAAACTCGGGGGGCGCGATGCTGGGCGAGCACGGGGTCACCGTCTCGATCATCGAGGACGACAATGCCGCGTCGCCCGAACCAGACAGCCTTTTCCAGGTCTACCTGGCCGACACCGAGACCGACGAGACCCTGGTCACGATCGAGCCCGGCGACGTGATCGATGCAAGCGTCGTAGAAGACAGGCTGGTCACGCTCTATGTCACGCCCATCGATGGGGCACCAGAGATCGGCAGCGTCGCGCTCTCGGCCCCGGGCATCGACAACACGCAGGTCGAGAACGTCGATCCCTATGCTCTGTTCGGTGATATCAACGGGGACTTCAAGACGGGCAAGAGCATCGACGACGACAGCTACACGCTGAATTTCACGGCCTATGAGGGCAAGAACGGAAACGGAGATGTGGTGGAGGAGAGCAGCGTGAGCTTCTCGGTTGGCAGCGCGTCGACGGCGGCGGGCCGCGTCGCCGGGACCAGCCAGGCGGCGGCATCGACGACCGGGCAAGCCAACAGCGCCGAGACGGTGGTTGGCCTCGCCTCTGGGACCGCGCTTGACGATGCCGAGGATCCGGTCCTGCTTGAGGATTGGGCCGCGGCGACGCTATCGGCGACAGTCGAGAGTTTGGTCCTATTGGCCACAGCACGGGGTCCTGCCGAAGAGGCCGAACTCGCGGCCAAGGCTCAGTCGAAGGACGGCGAGGACAGCGCGCTTGCACCAATTGTGGAGGCCGAGGACAGTTTGGCTCTCGAAGAGGATGCCGACGCGGCCTTTGCCTGACGACCCCCTCCCGGCTGTTTGGGCGGCCGGGAGGCTAATGCAAGGGTTGGCCGTTGCCGCAGGCTGATGAAGGCCTGCGGCTCATTTATGTCCAGATCGTGGGCGGTGCGACCCGGTCGACCGATCAGCCTGTCTCGCCAAAGAGCAGCCCGGGCTCGAGCGCCACATAGCCCACGTCCTCGCGCACATGCCATGTCTCGCGATCGCGCGACTGCTCCTCTTGCACGAACAGCCCAGCTCCCTCGGCCGACCAGGGATCGCGCAGCCGCAATGTGGCGGGATTGCCCCCTTCGGTCGTCTGCATGGCGGCCAGGAGTGCCGGAGCCTCGTCGAACCCGTCGAACTCCACATCGCGCCGCCGGTGATCGACACCGCCGGTCACATGACCGGCATCGAGCGCACCCGCCCCCGCCTCCACCGCGATCCAGGCAAGCTCTTCATCGAGATGCTTTCCGTCCTCGGCCTCGGCCTCCTGCAACCGATGCGCGAAGCCTGAGGCCGTCACCGCATCGAGGCGCAGAGCCACCGTCTCGGGGTCCCGGACCGAGGTCACCTGGCCGAGCACGATCGGCGCCGAGGCAAAACCCGCATCGAACGTCTCGTTGGTCAAGCCGGTGCCGCTCTCGGTCGATCCCGCCGAGATCACACGACCATCGCCGAGGCGGTGGGTGCCGGCGGACACCGCCAGCCAGCCAACTGTCTCGGTCAAGTGCCGGCCATTGAGATAGCCCCACTCGTCCATCTGCAGCTCGAAGCCCGTCTCGGTGACGTTGCGAACCCGGATGGTGAGCGCTTGGCTTCCGTTGAAGCTGGGCGGACCGACGACGACCGAGGGATCGTCAAGCTCGGTGCCGAAGTCGACGCGGAGCCAGCTGTCACGGTCGGGCTGGCTGAAACTGAGCCGCCCCGCAGCACCGATGGCCTCGGGTGGCACAGGCAGCGAACCCACCCCGTCGACCATGACCGCAACCGTTGCGGTGTCTTGGCCAGCAGCGCCACCGAGGGTGTAGGAGAAGGCATCTGCCCCCGTTTGCCCAGCCCCCAGCCCGTCAAAGGCAGCGTTCGGGTCATAGAGCAACCGTCCCTCAGCCGTCAGCGCAACGGACGCTCCCGAGGCGAGCGCCACCGCCTCACCGGGTTGAACGGGTTGGCCATCGACGGCCTCGATCGCCGCTGGGAGATCACCGAGATCATCATTGCCCAGAGGATCGAACTCAGCCGGAGCGTCCTCCGCGGTGCGCAGGGCATCGTCCTCAGCCACAGGGCCGCGCGCCTCGGGCAAATCAAGCGTGATCCGCGCCATGTCCTCACCGCCGCGCCCGTCGCCGACGCGGATCGTAAAGGCCGCGGCGGCCGCTCCGAACTGTCCCGCCTCGGGCGAGAAGGCGACATCCCCTTGCGGTGTCAAAGACGCGACCCCGCCACTGGCATCCGTGACGCCGAGCACGGACAGCGGGTCGCCGTCCGGGTCGAGACTGGCCGCAAGCAGCGCCTCGCCGTCGAAGACCTGGGCGCCCGAGATGGCCGCGAGGGTGAGGCCTCCTGCAATAGGCGCGCGGTTCGGCTCATCGACACCCTCAATACGGACAGTCACCGTGCCAGTATCGGCGCCCGCAAGGCTGGCCAGCCGATAGTCAAACCGATCCGTCGCCGTCTCACCTTGACCAAGCGGCTCAAAGGCGCCGGACGGATCATAGGTGAGCGATCCATCCTCGGTCAGTGTAACGCGCGCTCCGGAGGCCAAGGTCACAGTGCCGCCCGCCTCCACATCGGCCCCAGCGATCTGCGTGATCGAGGCCGCAGCCGAGCCGGGCTCGTCATTGGCAAGCGCGTCGATCAGAACACCGGGCCCGTCCTCGTCAACCGTGGCCGTGTCGCCGACGGCGATTGGCGGCAGCGGCACCGGCGCCTCGGGTAGATCGAGCGTGATGCGGGCGGTGGCCTCGCCCCCCTGCCCATCACCGATGCGCAAGGTGAAACCACCGGCACCGGCGCCTGCCGCCCCGGAGGCCGGCGCGAACCGCACATCACCCGTCTCGAGCAGATCGGCGGTGCCACCTACCGCCGCGCTCACGGCAAGGATGGACAGCTGATCGCCGTCGGGATCCTCGCTGGCCGCCAGCAGAGACGCCGCTTGGATCACCTGCGGCGCTGCCACGGCCTGCAGCGTGAGATCACCCCCATCGGGCGCCTGGTTCGCCGGGGTGGCTGTCCCTTGGACGGTCACACTCACATCGGCGCGGGTGAAGGCGCCATAGCCATCGGTTACCCAATAGGAGAAGCCATCCGTGCCCGAAAATTCGAGATCCGGCGCATAGCGGAGCTGGCCATCCCCCAGATCGAAGACCTTGCCATGGGCAGGCTGCACCATGCCATCAATGCGGATCGCATGCCCGTCGGGGTCGGTGTCGTTGGACAGCGCATCGAAGGTGAGGGGCGTCTCTATCGCCGTCTCGACAGCTTCGCCGGTCGCAACTGGGGCGCGATTCTCCTCAGGGATCACGCCATTGAAGACCGCATCGCGGAACAGGCCGAACTGGTTCGCGAAGATGTCGGTGTTCACCCCTTCGACGAGGTGCCCCTCCTTCACGATCTCGCCCGTGAGGCGGTCCTGGTAATAGGCCTCGGCCACAAACACATGCATGCCATTGCGCAGGAAATAGCCGTCGGTTTCGAGGATCGTGCGCACGTCCACATAGTCGAGACGGTAGTCATCGGTCCCCGCCGGCAGCGGCACCGTGCCAAGGCTGTCGGTCTTGCTGCCCGTGATAATGGCCGAGCGCTCGGGCACCGCGTAGCCGATGGTCGAGACCGCGGCGTCGACCGCCAAGGGGCGCGCCTCGGCCGAGGCCAGGACCTCGACGCGGCCCGAGCTCACCTCATCGCCTTCGAAGACCGAGCCCGAGATGCGGCTGAGCTCCCCGCCCACCACGACGAACTGGTTCTGATCGACCGTAGCCGGGAAGGTGAAGGCGCCCGAGAGCTCGTAGGCATGCTCGAAATTGTCGACCTGGGCGTCCAGCACCACGATATCGGAGGTGTTCGTGGTCACCTCGATGCCCGTGCCCACGCTGGTGAAGGGCGCGAGTTGCTCGGCCCCCACCAGATCGAAATCCTTCAGCGTGTAGTGGGCGGTGTACTCGAAATGGGCGCCCGTGCGGACCTCCCAGGCGGTAAAGTCCTCCATCACCGTGCGCAGATCGTGGTGCTGGGCGGGGTTCGCCTTGATCACCACCAGCCCGCGCTCGGAGCCGAAGGTCTCGTTGCCGCGAAACGTGTTGATCACCGGATGATTGGGCGGGGCGAGATCGCCAAGCCCCAGGGCCTCGGGCTGATCAAACAGGCCGGGGTCGAAATCCTCGTCCGAGCCGCGCGCCATCCAGACAAACCCAGTGCGCGCGCCGGCGGCGATGTTGTCGATGCTCTCGACCATACGCCCCTGGAACCAATAGCCTGAGCCCGTGCGCGCAAGATCAAATGCGGCAACGTCGGCGGCATCCTTTTCCAACCGGTTCAACCCCTCGGTGCCGATCGAGAGGTTGTCGCTCCAGGTGCCGATCTCGTCGCCCCGCTCGGCCACGAAGGCAGATCCGAAAGCACCCACAACCGTATTGGCGTGGAGATTGGCGTTCGACGAATGGTGCGCGATCCCCCAGCCGGGCGAGCCTGTGACCGCGTTGCCGGCCAGGATCGCCGGGTTCACGACATCCTCGGTGCCGAGCTGGTGCAGGTGGATCGAATAGCGCCCCTGGACATTGCTGTCAAAGACGACCTGATCGAGGCTGGACGCCGGCACCGAGCGCTCGGACTTGTCCGTTCGCCCCAGCGCATCAAAGGCCACATAGCGCACGTCCACATCGTCCGAGCCCATGAACATCACATGGCCGCGCTCGTGCACCGCGCTGGCCTCGCCATCCTCTGAGCGGATGGTGATCGAGCGAGTTTGGTTCGCCACCGAGGTCTTCAGATCCTCGCGCGGCGAAGTGTGGTCATAGGTGAGCGGCGCGTTCAGGGTCACCGTCGCTCCGTCGATCGCCGTGATCGTGCGCATCTCGTGGGTGTCACCACGATAGACCGACGTGCGCAGGCCGTTGTCCCACCCCCAGCCCGAAAAATCGGTGCCGGCCAGCACGATTGTGTCGCCGACCTGCCAGCCCGTGGGAGGCTCGGCCAAGCTCAGCATCGTGTCGCCGGCGCGCGGATCGGTGGCCACCTTCAGATGGGTCACCTTCTCGGCGCCGTGCATCTCGACCTCGCCCAGCGAGACGAGCCCCCGGCTCAGCAACTGCGCGTCCCAACCGGTGTCGATGGCGCCGTTGTTCGCGATGACGAGGTCGATCTGCACGTTCGGGTCGACCGGGCGCTCGCCGGAGCCGGCTTCGAGCCGCCCGCCCGGTGCCACCACGAGGGTGTCGACGATCAGGCGCGAGGATGCATCAGGAGCAAGGCGAAGCGCGCCGTCCACGGCCACTGTCGCAATCCGCGCATCGCTCTCGCGCCCATAGTCGACCGTGACGCCGTCGGCGATCAGCACCCGGGCGCTGTCGCCCGGCACCGCACCGCCGGCCCAGGTGACGGGCGCAAACCAGTCGCCATCGGCCACAGCGATGTGGGTCACATCCTCGGGCGTCACCAAGTCGAGCGCCGCCAAATGCTCGGCATGATTGCCCGACAAACCATGATGACCGGAATGGGCATCACCGGCGAGCGCGGCCAGCGCATCGGCTGCCGCATCACCGCTGGTGGCTGCGTCTTCTGTATGGCAATGGCAGACCGCACCGCCGGTCTCCGGACACGGTCCCGGCTGGCCCGCATCAATCGGCCCACCATGGCTGAGCGCGGGACCGCTCAGCAGCGCCGGCACACCATCGGTGTCAGGCCCCTGCCAGTCGAGGCGGATCACCTGTTCTCCGCCGCGCTCGAAATAGCGGACCTCGATGGCGTGCGGACCGGGCGCGAGTTCGACCATGCCCGAAAGCGTGGTGGTGGCGTGGAGCCCGTCATTGCTGACCACCTCGATGCCGTCGATCAGCAGAACCGAGCCATCATCGGAGCCAAGATCAAAGCGGTACCTGCCGCCGTTGACTACGTTCAAGTCGCCGGAATAGCGCACGGCAAAGTTGTCCTCGGGCCCATCCTGCCAAAACGGCGAGCCGCCGGCTTGATCGATCGCCGTGGCAATGCCGCTGGCCGTGGGCGAGGCCTCGAAATCGATGTCTCTCAGCCTGTTCGGCGGCGCAGTCAATGCGAAATAATGAGCCAACAGGCCCACTTGGCCTGTATGGGTATGCTCTGGACATTCCATGACTTCCTCCCCCAGTGCCGGCCTTTGGCCGGCCTGCTCCAAGGCCGCTCATTCGAAGAACCCGCGCCACACAGGGGCGCGGCCGGGCGACATCCCCCCACCCAGAGGGTCGCCGTCCCACACGCATGGCGAGAGTATCGCCCTTTCACCCAGCGGTTTGTCCACAAAAACTGTGTATCTGATACACTTCTCTTTGGCGTGGCCGGATCGGCATGGCATTGACCCGCCACTGGCGCCTCACTACCAGGGAGCACGCGGGTTCGAGGGGGCAAGCGGCGGGCCAGTGAAGCTGATCATCCAGATACCCTGCTTCAACGAGGCCGGGCAGCTCCCCGGGATGCTGGCCGATCTGCCGCGGGAGGTGCCCGGCTTTGATCACGTGGAATGGCTGGTGATCGATGATGGCTCGTCGGACGGGACCGGCGAGATCGCCCGCGAGCATGGGGTCGACCATGTGATCCGGCACACCTCGAACCGGGGGCTGGCGAGCGCTTTCATCACAGGTCTGCATGCCTGTCTCGCCCGCGGCGCCAATGTGATTGTGAACACCGATGCCGACAACCAGTACCGCGCCGCGTGCATCCCCGATCTGGTGGCGCCGGTGGTCGAGGGCCGGGCCCAGATGACCATCGGCGCGCGCCCGATCGATGAGATCGCGCATTTCTCGCGCATCAAGCGAATGCTGCAAAAGCTCGGCAGTTGGGTGGTGCGGCTGGTCAGCGGGATCGATGTCGCCGACGCGCCCAGCGGGTTTCGCGCGATCCACCGCGAAGCGGCGATCCGGTTGAACGTGTTCAACCGCCACACCTACACGCTCGAGACGATCATCCAGGCGGGTCAGCTCGGCATGCCGGTGCTCTCGGTGCCGATCGAGGTGAACCCGCCGACGCGCGAATCGCGGCTGATCCGAAGCGTGGCGCAGTATGTCTTCCGTTCGGCGCTGACCATCCTGCGGATCTTCGTGGTGTATCGCCCGTTCCGGTTTTTTGGCATCCTGGCCGTGGTGCTGGCCTTGCCGGGGATCGCCGCGTTTGCGCGGTTCCTCTGGTTCTATGTGATCGGTGAAGGCGGCGGGAATGTGCAGTCCCTGGTGATCGGAGCGACATTGATCACCATGGCCGCGGTCGCCTTGGCTTCTGGGCTGCTGGCGGACCTGATCGCAGCGAACCGCGCGATCCTGGCCGAGCTTCGCAGCCGGCAGATCGTGGCCGATCTCGAGCGGGAGCGCGCGCGTCTCGAGGACTGACACCCCGGCCCGTTAAGGTTCGCGGGGCGGCACCTGAAACACATAAAAGGTGAGGCCATCCTCGATGTCCGCCTGATGCTCGGGCGGCTCACAGAAGCGGCCGCGCATGCGCGGGCTGTCCGGGCCGCCGCGGGCCGGCTCGATCACCAGCCAACAGCCGTCTCGCTGCAGGGTTTCAAAGGTCACATAGCGCTCGATGCCATAGTCCTGGAGCACCTCGACCAGATCGTCACGGCGGGCGATGCGTTCGAGATAGGGCCGGTCCATCACCAATCCCTCGAGCTGGAGCACCGGCTGATCGGCGAGATAAGCGGCCATGCCTGCCCGGTCCCCCATCGCATAGCGACCGGGATGCGCCGCGGCATAGGCGGCGACCTCGCGGGCCAGCGGCTCGATGATCGGCCGGAAATAGGGGCCGTAGTCGAGCCGCCCCGCAAAGAACAAGAGCGCGATTGCCGAAAGCAGCAGGCTGCTCCCAACCCGCAGGACCCGGGGGGCCCTGTCCAGCAGAGCCGGCACAGCCAGGGCGATCCCCGGCACCAGCGGATAGAGGTACCAGAACCACAGCTTCCAATCCGAGAGCGTGGCCTGCACGGCATAGAACACAACAACGGCCAGCAGACAGGCGCGCGCCTGGCGCATCGGAGAGCGGACCGCCAAGGCCCCGAGAACCGCCACCACGCCGGGAGCGGCAAGCGGCAGCGCCTCGGGCGTCATCAGGAACAGGATCAAAGCCGGGCGCCAGGAAGGGCCGTCAAAGGGCGCCAACTGCTTGGCCGCACCACTGACCGGCAGGGGCGAGCCGAAATCCAACATCATCCAGGCCAAATAGGCGAAGAAGAGCGCGCCCCCGAGGCTGAGGAACAGCGCTGCACCGGGCCTCTGGACCAGCGGCCATGCGAACAGCACCGCGATCAGGACCGCCGCATCAAGCCGCGTGAGGCAGATGAGCGAGATCAGACCGCCGGTCAGCAGCAGCGCGGAGGGGGTCTGGGTCTCGACGGGCCGGGCATCGAGGCGAAGCAAGAGCACCAACAGCAGCGGGATGATGAGCGCGACCTCCATCCCCGAATCCGTGATCCGCAGGGCCTGATAGCCTGCCGCCAGAACCGCAAAGCCGGCCACCACCGGATCTCGGGCAACGCGCAGAACCAAGGCGCCCAGCAGCCAGGCTGTCCAAAGCTGGCAGGCCAGGATAACGCCCGTCAGCGTGCCAAAGACGGCGCCGTCGCTCTCGCCGAACACCAACCGCAAGCCTGTGAGCAGAAAGAACCAGAGCGGCTGAAAGCCATTGGTCTCGACACCGGGGAAGAAGCTCATCTCGCCCACGGCCAGCCAGCGGTCGACGACCACGAGGTAGTAGTAGAAGTCATCGAAAAAGTGGCCATAGGGCACGCCGCCCGCAAACCAGGGTGGCAGCACCAACGCCATCGCCCCAAGTGCCAAGGCGACCTGGGCCGAACGCACGGGTCGGAGGGTGGCGGGCTCGGTCATGGCGATGCTCTCCGGATCTCCCAGATCTGTTCAAGCGCGCTCACCTGGTTTGTTGGCTGCGAAGGGGACGGCGGCGCGATCGGCACGGCATAGGTGCCCGGCAAGGCATCGGTGAGCTTCCGGGCCACCTCTCCGCTTTGGGCGAACAGACGACGGCCATCCTCAAGCGCACGGGCGGCCAGATCGGTGTCCGGTTCGGCCGTCAGCCGGGACCGGAACGCGACGAACATCTCTGGATTGTGGATGGTGGGGCCGACCGACTCCACATAAGCTGGGATCAGCAGGCCGCCTGCCGGCAAGGCCGCCATGGGCGCCTCGAGCCGCTCAGCCAAAGCCCGGCGCGCAAGGTTCACCCGCAGATCGAAGCCATAGGCCTGTACGCCGGCCAGCAGGACCGAGACGGCGAGCGGCGCAAGGGCGCACCGCGCCGCGATCCGCCCGACGCCGCCCGGGACGGCCGCCGTGACCGCGAGGCCTGCCAACAGCGCCGCCAACAGAACCGGCAGGCTTTGCTGCAATGCGCCCGCCGGCACCGCCACGCTTGTTGCGTAGATCGCGAGCGCGAGCGTCGCCCCGAGACCGCCCAGCAAAGGCGGGGTGCGCGTGACACCGCCCTGGCCAAGATCGGCCCGCTCGACCAATCGCGAGGACGCCCAGGCGCCCAAAATGGCGAGGAGCGGCATCGCCGGCAGGAAATAGCGCATGTTGCTGCTGATCCCGCCATGCCATTCGCGCAGAAGAAAGGGCAGCATCATGCCGAGCGTCGCGAGCACACAGAGCCCATGGGCGGCGCGCACATGGCCGGGCGCGCGGATCAGCGGGATCAGCGCCAGCATGGCAAGCCAAGGCGCGCTTTGCAGCAGCGCTTTCTTCCAGATCCCATGGATGGTGACGGTGCCATCGGCGAGGACAGCGAACCCAGCCTCGCTGGCCGCCCCGCTATAGGCTCGAAAATCGATTAGCAGCGACCAGGCGCCCTGCAAGGCGGACAGGGCCAGTGCCCGCGCCATTGGCACCACACCGGCCGCCGCGAGGACCAAGGCCGCTAGCGCACCCACCGCAACCAACGGAGCCCGACCAGGCAAGCGGCGGATCGCAAGGATGGCCAACGCTCCGGCAACAGCGGCTCCGACGAGCGGCAGATAGCTCATCGGATCGATCGCTCCGCCCCGGCCAGAGCCGTAGCTGATTGGGCTGGGCACTCCGAACTTCACCTGATTGATCCAGGTGCAGAGCAGCAAGCCGGGTCCACTGCCGGCGGCCATCCAACCCAACACTGCGGCGGGGCGGGCCGCGAACACCAACACCCAAACGCCGATCCCCACGGCGGCAAAGGCCGTGTCGACACGCAAGCCGATCCCGAGGCTGAGCACAAGACCTGCGAGGGCTGCGCGCCAGGGCCACCCCCCTTGGCGATCGGCCTCAAAGATCCACAACGCCGCCAGCACGACTGTCAGAGCTGCCGGCGCATGCGGCCAAATCCCGATTGCATAGTCGACCAAAAAGCTGCCGATGCCGAAGAACAGGATCGCGAACAGAGCCACGCGTGGGTCACTGTATAACCGGCATGCCAGGGCGTGCGTTGCCATCAAGCATCCCGCTGCCGCCAAAACATTGGCGAGGATCAATCCACGGGGGCCGAAACCGCCCCAGATCGGGGCAGCCAACACAGCGTGCAGGCCCGGATACTGCGCCACCAACCCATCAGGACCGGCCACCAGAAACCAGAGCCGCAATGCGGCGGCCTGATACCGCTCATACCCGTTCTCGATAACAAAGCTTGCGCGGTTGGCCATGGCGTCGGCGGCGAGACCCAAGATGAGCTCATCCGCAGTGAAGGGCGCCACAGGCGCGCCAAGCGCAATGGCCAGCCACCCGAGCGACACCAGTCCAACGATCAGAAGCCCGGCCCTGTGGACCTGTCCCATCCCCACCGTCCCATCCGGTATCCCGGGCGCGCGCGCCCGGGTTCCCGCACTATAGGGGGGGCCGCTGCGATCACAACGCTTGCGGACCGGCGGCCCGCTCGGACCACCCAGCCGGTG
The DNA here is from genome assembly GCA_039187815.1 of Pseudomonadota bacterium. GTDB lineage: Bacteria > Pseudomonadota > Alphaproteobacteria > Rhodobacterales > Rhodobacteraceae > Thermohalobaculum. The sequence goes on from JBCCZI010000058.1 coordinate 21,667, forward strand.
CCGCGGAGCGATATCGCACTAACTTCTCAGCGCGGCGGCTCGGCGTGGGCAGAGTTGACGAGGGGGCCGAGATACGGTTGATCGGGCCGAGGGCGGGTGCCCCAGCCAAGGAGACCCGCAAAGAGGGAACGATAGGGGGCCGGCAAAGGCTCGGCCCACATCTTCAGCGGTAGAAACCAGGCAGCGGCGGTCGGCATATGAGCCGGTCGGACCAGCCAAGGGCATGCCCTAGGGACGAGAGAGGAGACTGGATGACATGAAGATCGGAGCGCTAAAAGAAATCTATCCGGGAGAGTGCCGTGTCGCGCTGACCCCGGAGAGTGCGGGGCGGCTGCAAAAGCTCGGCTATGAGTGCGTGATCCAGTCTGGAGCGGGGGCTGCGGCGTCGTTCTCGGATGAGGCCTATTCGGAGGCCGGTGTCCAGGTGGTCAAGACCGCCAACCAGCTTTGGAAGGCAGCGGATGTGATCGTGAAGGTCCGCGGCCCCGAGCCGAAAGAGATCGAGAAGGCGCCCGAGGGCAAGACCCTGATCTCCTTTGTCTGGCCCGCCCAGAACGAAGAGCTGCTGGCCAAGCTGAACGAAAGGAAGATGTCCGTGCTGGCCATGGACATGGTGCCGCGCATCAGCCGGGCGCAGAAGATGGACGCGCTGTCGTCCATGGCGAACATCGCCGGCTACCGCGCGGTGATCGAGGCGGGCAACAATTTCGGGCGCTTCTTCACCGGCCAGGTGACGGCCGCTGGTAAGGTCCCGCCGGCCAAGGTGCTGGTGGTGGGCGCCGGTGTCGCGGGTCTGGCCGCGATCGGCACGTCGACCTCACTCGGCGCGATCACGCTGGCCTTTGATGTGCGCCCAGAGGTGGCCGAACAGATCGAGTCCATGGGAGCCGAATTCGTCTATCTGGATTTTGAAGAGGAAGCGACCGACGGCGCCGCCACGGGCGGATACGCAGCGCCCTCCTCGCCCGAGTTCCGGGAGAAGCAGCTCGAGAAGTTCCGCGAGTTGGCGCCGGACGTGGACATCGTCATCACCACCGCGCTGATCCCGGGACGCCCGGCGCCCAAGCTGTGGACCGAGGACATGGTCAAGGCGATGAAGCCCGGCTCGGTGATCGTCGATCTGGCGGCCGAGCGCGGCGGCAACTGCGACCTGACCGTGCCGGACGAGAAGATCGTGACCGACAACGGCGTGACGGTCGTTGGCTACACCGATTTCCCGAGCCGCATGGCGACCCAATCCTCAACGCTCTATGCGACGAACATCCGCCATATGATCGACGACCTGACGCCCGAGAAGGACGGCACGCCGGTCATCGACATGGAGGACGACGTGATCCGCGGCGCGCTGGTCACGCACCAAGGCGAGATCACCTTCCCGCCGCCGCCACCCAAGGTGAAGGCGATCGCGGCCCAGCCGAAGAAGAAAGAGCCAGAGGAAACCCCGGCAGAGAAGGCCGCCCGCGAGGAGGCCGCGCTCAAAAAGTCGCTCGACCAGACCGCGCAGCTTCTGGCGGTGGGCGGCGTGCTGCTGCTGGCGGTGGGCTCGGTCGCACCGGCCAGCTTCATGCAGCACTTCATCGTCTTCGTGCTCAGCTGCTTTGTCGGCTATCACATCATCTGGAACGTGGCGCACTCGCTGCACACGCCGCTGATGGCGATCACCAACGCCATCTCCTCGATCATCATCGTCGGCGCGCTTTTGCAGATCGGATCACCGGACAGCACCGTCTCAAACCTAGCGGCCTTCTCGATCCTGATCGCCGCGGTGAACATCTTTGGCGGGTTCCTGGTGACACGCCGGATGCTCGCCATGTTCCAAAAGAGCTGATCGGGGGACCAGCAGATGAGCATCGGACTCGTGACGGCCGCCTATGTGGTTGCGGCCATTCTCTTCATCCTCGCGCTCGGCGGTCTCTCGAACCAAGAAAAAGCCAAGCGCGCAATCTATTACGGCATCATCGGCATGGCGCTGGCGATCATCGCCACCGTCTCAGTGGCAGGGGCGGACAGCGGACAGCTGATCCTGGGCATGATCGTGATCGGCGGCGCCGGCGGCTGGTATGTCGCCAACAAAGTGCAGATGACCCAGATGCCCGAGCTTGTGGCCGGCTTTCATAGCCTGGTGGGTCTGGCCGCGGTGCTGATCGGCTTCAACGCCGACACCGAGATGGTCCGCGCCCTGGCCGCCGTCGAGGCGGGAACGGCCAAAGAGCTGACCGGCTTTGCCGCCACCATCGCCAAGAAAACCTCCGTGGAGCTTAGCATCCTGAAGATCGAGCTGCTGCTCGGCATCTTCATCGGTGCGATCACCTTCACCGGCTCGATCGTCGCCTATGGCAAACTGGCGGGCAAGCTGTCCTCGGCGGCGCTGACCCTGCCGATGCGCCACCAGCTGAACCTGGCGGGCATCGCGGCCTGTGTGATCCTCGGCTACCAGTACATGGAGACTGGGGACATCAACATGCTGATCGCGGTGGCCGTGGTGTCGGGCCTGATCGGTGTGCACCTGATCATGGCGATCGGCGGCGCGGACATGCCGGTCGTGGTCTCGATGCTGAACAGCTACTCCGGCTGGGCGGCGGCGGCGATCGGCTTCACCCTCGGCAACGATCTCTTGATCGTGGTGGGTGCGCTGGTGGGCGCATCGGGAGCCATCCTGTCCTATATCATGTGTAAGGGCATGAACCGCTCCTTTGTCAGCGTGATCCTCGGCGGCTGGGGCGGTGAGCAGTCCGAGGCCCAGGCGGTCGAAGGCGAGATGGTCGCCATCGATGCCGACGGCGTGGCCTCGGCCCTAAACGACGCCGACAGCGTGGTGATCGTGCCGGGCTATGGCATGGCCGTCGCGCAGGCGCAGCAATCGGTCTCGGAACTGACGCGCAAGCTGCGGGACAAGGGCACCACGGTGCGTTTTGCCATCCACCCGGTGGCGGGCCGTCTACCCGGGCACATGAACGTGCTGCTGGCCGAGGCAAAGGTGCCCTATGACATCGTGCTCGAGATGGAGGAGATCAACGACGACTTCCCCCAGACCGACGTGGTGATCGTGATCGGCGCGAACGACATCGTGAACCCTGCGGCTCAGGATGACCCGGGCAGCCCGATCGCCGGCATGCCGGTGCTCGAGGTTTGGAAGTCCCGCCAGGTATTCATCTGCAAGCGGGGCCGCGGCACGGGGTACTCCGGTATCGAGAACCCGCTCTTCTTCAAGGAGAACAGCCGGATGTTCTATGGCGATGCCAAGGCCTCGATGGACGCGCTGGTGCCTCAGATCGGTTGAGGCCTCCGGCCACAGTACTGGGATGCAAGAGCGCGGGCCTCCCGCGCTCTTTTTCTTTGCGCGCTCCCCTCTGGCCAGGACGCCTGTCTCCCACCCATCGCCGACAGAAAACGGGCGCTCGGTGACCCGAGCGCCCGCCCTGTCTCCTTGGCAACGAGGCCGCAGAGCGGCCCCCGCCTTTGCGCTTAGGTGATCAGCATCATCCCGCCGGCGATGCCAAAGTCTGCGTCGACTAGGTCATCCGCATCATAGTCCTTGATGTAGAAGACCACGTCCTCCTGATCGAAGGTCCCAGCCGTATCGCCGTTGTCCACGATGATCTGGATGTCGTCGCCATCCTGGATCGCAAAGACGGTCTGACCGGCATACCCCGCATCGACATTGATCAAGATCGTGTCGACCGTGAGCGGACCAGTCTCGTCGCTGACGAACAAGGTCGGCGTGACCAGATCCGACACATCGATGACGTCGGTCTCGTCATCGTTCTCATCGCCCGCACCACTGAAGTCGGTGATGCAGTCCGGACCCGGCTCGGTCGGACGGGATTGGTCGTTGTCGCCCGACCCTGGGCCCAGTCCAACAACAAACAGGAAGGTATCATCACCAGCACCGCCGGTTAGGACATCGGCACCAATCCCAGATGTGCCACCTAGCGGCGCAACCACGCCGATTTCAAGGATGTCGTTGCCGTCACCACCATCGAGCGTATCAGACCCCGGGCCTCCGGCCAGGGTGTCCATACCGTCGCCGCCAGATAAGCTGTCGTTGCCCTCACCGCCACGCAGTTGATCCTCGCCAGAGCCACCGTCCAGGACATCGTCGCCGCTGCCACCGCGAACGGTGTCGTCACCGTCACCACCAAAGACCGTGTCATCGCCAACTTCGTCCGGGACGTCGAAGTCGTCGCCGGCAAGGCTGTCGTCGCCGTCGCCGCCTTCGATCAGGTCATCGCCATCATCGCCTTCGATGGTATCGTTGCCCTGCTCACCGAAGAGGCTGTCGTCGCCGGAGCCGCCAGAGATTTCGTCGTCGTCGCTCTCGTCCTCACCATCGGTCTCGTCGGTGGCGTCGTTGTTGTCACCGCCGTAAATGGTGTCGTTGCCCGAGCCACCAAACAG
>JBCCZI010000059.1:0-26017 GCA_039187815.1 Pseudomonadota bacterium
CCCGCCACACCCGCCACACCCGCCACGTCCGTCTCCCTGACCAGCGGCCGGACCGCCTCGGCGACAGCCCGGAGGACATCGCCCCGTCACGCGTCGCCCCCGCCACGCCTGGCCCCGTCGCGCGTCTCAAGCCGCTCGGCGCGGCGCATGGGGACCGTGGCCACCGGCGGTTCCTTCGGCGACGGATCAAAGCGGCACCCCCCCACCCCACACATCCATGGCCACCCCGCCAAAACCGCCAACACCACCAAAACCCCCACCACGCTAACTGGATCGAGACGCCCATAGGATCGATCAACACAATACACATGAACGCTAAGGCGCTCTCGGATGGAGCTGTGCGCCATGCCTTTGTAGATCGGGTCTCGACCGGCGTCTCGCCGGAAGGCCTGGCGATCTCCCCAGATGGCCTCTGGGTCGGGACCACCAAACTCGAGCGTGGCTACTTTCCGTATGACGACGGCCGTATCACATGGTGGAGTTCGGTGACGCTGGCGCAACCAAGGAACTCCGCTCAACTAAGAGATGGTCCAGCTGATCAAGACGGACATCTCAGTACCCGTCGCGCGAGGTGCACACAGCATGGTGATCGCGTGGTAGATCAGGCGTTGGAGCTATAGGTCCCTGCTGCGCCGCCCACCGCCACGCTCGGCATGAACCTGCGTGTCCTGAGTGCTTTCTATAGGAACACCGTATCACCTGGCGCGCAGCGGTCGTTTGCAGTTCTGCTACAAGCCGGGCAGTCTTAATGCCCTAGGGTCTCACGGCAAGATCTTTGAAGAACGCCTCGACGATATGGGTTGCCGAGATGTCCTGGTTGGTTTCGCCGACGATGCTCCGGCCGAGGCCGGATGGGCTCGCTCCGGGCCAAGTATGCCCACCGCCCTGCACAACGTAGTGCAAGAGAGGTGCGTCGCAGTCGCGATAGGTTCGGAGGCTGACGGTCGATCCATCCGCGGTGGACCGATCCGGCAGCGCAATCGCATCGGCCCCGTCGCACCCGTTACGCTCAGCGAGCAGAGCAACGGTTTCATTGGCGGGGCGCACCCAGCCGCGTTCGCGTACGAACGGGTTCCAGCCACCGATCCGGCCGCCATCGGGCGGCATCAACGGATCTTCGGTGCCGTGCATGAAGATGACGGGACGCGGCGGGCCCGCGCGGCAGGTCGCGCCCTCGGGCAGACTCGCGATGGCAACAGCGGCTCCGGCGACCAGATCGGGCGCCTCGCACAATAGCCGCAGCACCATGATGCCGCCGATCGAGGGTCCGGCGAAGAAAACCCGGTCGGGATCGGCAATGCCCGCCTCGGCCAGCTCGGCGATCAGCCGGCGCAGGAACCCGATATCGTCGGACGTGTCAAAGGGTCTGCCCGACCCGTCGGCGCGACCATCATTCCAGTCGTCGACCGCTGACGGCCAGAGCACGACCCAACCCTCATGGGCGAGCCCGACCCGGGCTTTGCGTCGGACCGTCCTCGGTCCTGCAAGCCCGCCATGCAGCACTACAAGCACCGGGGCACTCTCTGCATCGCGCGGCGCATCCATCAGCGCGACACGCTGGAGCCCATCATGAAGGAGCCGAAGCGTGCGGGTTTCGTAGGCGCTGGCCGGCAGGGCCAAGAGGCACAAGGCGAGAGCGGCGATGAAGCGCATCCGTGTTTCCCGAGAGCGTCGTTGTCTGTCCTCGGGTGAGATAGGGTTCGGGCGGGCCTTGTCAGCCCTGCGCCGTGCCGGAGCGAACGATCATCGGTCGCTCCGGTTCAATTTCAGGTGAGTGTCCGTTGGGCCGGTGTTTGGCATTGCAGCGGGCGCAAACCTCGCGACTATGCCACTAGGCGTTGGCCGATGGCTTGGGCCACCGTCTGGCCCATTTCGGATGGCGTCGGTGCCACGGCGATGCCGGCCTGAGACAGAATCTCGACCTTCTCCTGGGCGCTCTCGCCAAAGGCCGAGATGATTGCTCCGGCATGGCCCATCTGGCGGCCCTTCGGCGCGGACAGCCCCGCCACATAGGCAACCACCGGCTTGCTCATGTGCTCGCGGACATAGGACGCGGCCTCAGCCTCCTGTGGGCCACCGATTTCGCCGATCATCATCACGGCATCGGTCTCGGGGTCGGCCTCGAACAGCTCCAGAATGTCTCGGAACGAGGAGCCATTGATCGGATCGCCGCCGATGCCAACGGAGGTCGACACGCCGATCCCCAGTGCTTTCATCTGGCTGGCGGCCTCATAGCCCAAGGTGCCCGAGCGGCCGACGATCCCAACACGCCCCGGGATGTAGATGCTGGGCGGCATGATCCCCATGAATGCCTTGCCTGGAGAGATCACGCCCGCGCAATTCGGTCCGATGAGGCGCGGCTTGCGCGCCGCCGGGTAGCGGCGAAGGAAGCGCTTCAGCCGCATCATGTCCTGAGCTGGGATGCCGTCGGTCACGCAAACGATGGTGCGGATGCCCGCATCCGCCGCTTCCATGATCGCATCGGCAGCGAAGGGTGGCGGCACAAAGACCAGGCTGGCTTCGGCGTCCAAATGCTCCACCGCCTCGCGGCAGGTGTTGAAGATCGGGCGCTCCAGGAGCGTCTCGCCACCGCGGCCAGGCGTGACGCCGGCGACGACATTGGTCCCGGTCTCAATCATCTCTCCCGCATGAAACTGGCCGATGCGGCCGGTCATGCCCTGCACGATGATGCGCGTCGTCTCGTCGATCAAAACTGCCATCGGAAGTCTCCTGTCTGCCGCCTCAGGCGGCAAGCTTGGTGCGTGCAGCGACGGCGCGGTCAGCTGCTTCGGCCAAGGTGTCGGCGGTGATCAGCGGCAGGCCGGAACGCTCGATGATGCGCTTGCCTTCCTCCACGTTGGTGCCTGCAAGGCGGACGACCACGGGCAGGCTCAGACCTTCGGTCCGATAGGCCTGAACGACACCCTCTGCCACCCAGTCACAGCGATTGATCCCGGCAAAGATGTTGACCAGGATTACCTGTACGTTCTTGTCGGACAGGACGGTGCGAAAGGCGGTGCACACCCGCTCCGGGCTGGCGCCGCCGCCGATGTCCAAGAAGTTGGCCGGCTCGCCGCCTGCCAGCTTGATCATGTCCATCGTCGCCATGGCGAGCCCGGCACCGTTGATGATGCAGCCGATATCGCCATCGAGCCCCACATAGGCCAGGCCGTTGTCGGCGGCCGTCGATTCCCGGGGATCTTCCTGGCTGCGGTCGCGCAGCTCGGTGATCTGCTGGCGGCGAAACAACGCATTGGTGTCAAAGGACATCTTCGCATCCAGCGCCACCAGATCGCCCGCGCTGGTGACCACGAGCGGGTTGATCTCGACCATCATGGCGTCGTGATCGCGGTAAGCGCGGTAGCAGGCGCGCAGGATGTTAACCATCTGTGCGATCTGGCCGCCCATAAGGCCAAGGGCAAAGGCCAGCTCGCGCGCCTGGAATTCGGCGAGCCCCACCGCCGGGTCGATGACCATCCGGCGCAGGCTGTCGGGATCAGCCTCGGCCAAATCCTCGATCTCCATGCCCCCATGGCCGGATGCGACGATCATGATCCGCTCGGTCTTTCGGTCAAGCACGAGGCCCAGATATAGCTCTCGGTCGATGTCCGAGGCTTGCTCGACATAGACGCGATAGACGCCTTTGCCCGCTTCGCCGGTCTGCTTGGTCACCAGCTGCTTTCCGAACAGGGCGGCGGCAAAGTCCCGGACCTCCTCCTCAGAGCGGCACAGCTTCACACCGCCTGCTTCGCCGCGGCCACCGGAGTGGATCTGGGCCTTCACGACCCACGCCTTGCCGCCCAGTTCGCGGGCACGGTAGCCTGCCTGCTCGGGGGAGTAGGCCAACCCGCCACGCGGAACCGGGACGCCGAAATCGGCCAGGATCGCCTTTGCCTGATACTCGTGGATGTCCATGCTTTCTCCTCCCTGTGGAGCGGTTGGGATTGGGTCCCAATCTGGACTTCAGATGCGCGCTGCGATGGCGTCGGCGACGTCGATGACGTTTTGGGCCATCCGCTCCGAGGCCGCGTCGATCATCTTGCCGTCCAGCGACGCTGCGCCTTTGCCCTCGGCCTCGGCCCTGCGCAGTTCCTCAACAATGCGTCGGGCGCGGGTGATTTCGGCCAGGGGCGGAGAGAAGACCTCGTTCGCGAGCACGATCTGGCTGGGGTGTATGGCCCATTTGCCCTCGCAGCCGAGCGCCGCGGCGCGGCGGGCGCCGTCTTTGTAGCCGTCAGGATCCGAGAAATCGCCAAAGGGGCCGTCGATCGCGCGCAGGCCATAGGCCCGGCACGCCACGACCATCCGACTGATCCCGGCATGCCACTGATCGCCCGGATAGTCCGGGTTCAGCCCACCGATGTTCACGGTCCGGGCCCGGAGCGAGGCCGCATAATCGGCCACCCCGAAATGCAGAGCCTCGAGCCTGCCGCCGAACTGCGCGATGGCCTCGACATTCGCCATGCCAAGCGCCGTCTCGATCAAGGCTTCGAGCCCGACCCGAGTTTCAAAGCCCTCGCCCTGCTCGACCTGGTTGACCATGGCCTCGACCATGTAGAGATCCGCGGGCACGCCGACCTTGGGCACCAACAGGGTGTGAACGCGGCTGCCTGCCTGCTCCATCACGTCGACCACGTCGCGGTACATGTAATGGGTGTCGAGACCGTTGATCCGTACTGACACGGTCTTGCCCTTGGCCGCCCAGTCGATGTCGTTCAGGGCCTGGACACAGTTCTTGCGGGCCTGCTCCTTTTCGGGCGGAGCCACGGCGTCCTCTAGGTCAAGGAAGACATAGTCGGCGGTGCTGTCGGCGGCCTTGTCGATCATCGTCGGATTGGAGGCCGGAACCGCAAGCTCGGAGCGTTGCAGGCGCTGGCGTCGGAGCGGGTGAAGCGTGTGGCTCATGACCCCAACCCTCACTCAGCGGCCAAAGACATGGCGACACAATCGGCGGCATAGCATTGCTGAGCTGCCGCGACGCCAGAGCCGAACTCAATGTCCGCACCCGCCTCGCGCAAGGCTAGCTCTGCCAGCGAGAGCGCGGTCAGACACATGCCTTCATTGAGATCGCCGATATGACCGATGCGAAAGACCTTGCCCGCCAGGCGCGAGAGCCCGGAGCCGAAGGAAGCGTTGTAGCGCTCGTATCCGATGCGGATCAATTCGCGCGCGTCCACGCCAGCGGGTGTGCGGATGGCCGAGACGGTGTCGGAATGCCACGAGGGATGTTCGGCCACCAAGTCCAGACCCCAAGCGGCAACACCCTGGCGCACTCCCTTGGCCAGGCGATGGTGGCGGGCGAACACAGTCTCCAGACCTTCTGCAAACAGCCGATCCAGCGACTGGCGGAGACCATGGAGGAGTTGCGTCGGCGGCGTGTAGGGGAAGTAGCCATCGGCGTTCATCTTCAGCATGTCGTCAAAGCTGAAATAGCAGCGCCGCATCTCGGCGGTTTTGGAGGCCTCCAAGGCCTTTGGCGAGACGCCCAGGATCCCGAGGCCCGCGGGCATCATCAGCCCTTTTTGGCTGCCGGTGACCGCGAGATCGACGCCCCACTCGTCCATTCGGAAGTCGATCGAGGCGATGGAGCTGACGCCGTCCACAAAGAGCAGCGCGTCGTGATACGCTTCGTCGAGAACTCGGCGGACACCAGCAACATCTGACGTCACGCCCGTCGCTGTCTCGTTGTGGGTGACGAAGACCGCCTTGATCTCCGAGTTCACATCGCGGCCGAGACGGCGGCCGTACTCTTCGACCGGAGTGCCCGCGCCCCAGGCCACGTCGATCACCTCAACATCCAGGCCAAGACGCTCAGCCATATCGACCCATAGATGGCTGAACTGGCCAAAGCGGCTCATCAGCACCTTGTCCCCGGGGCTGAGCGTGTTCGAGATCGCCGCTTCCCAAGCGGCGGTGCCGCTGCCGGGAAACATCATCACAGTGCCCTTCTCGGTCTTGAGCACCTTCTTCAGATCCCGAAACAGCGCCAGTGTCAGATCGCCGAAATCCGGCGCACGCATGTCCTGCATGGGCACATTCATGGCCTGGCGCACGGCCTCCGGCACATTGGTTGGCCCCGGGATAAAAAGGTGGGTGACACCGGTGCGCATGAGTTCCTCCTGCAGATCTGTTCTGGCTGAGGCCGGGTATGCAGCGGTTCGCATCGTGCGGGAACCAAATCCGGGTCGTGTTGTGGATGCGAGACTTCACAAATGCGAAAAATTGTAAAAATGTAAATTTTACGATACTGTTTGGTCATGCGCAAAACCTTCATAGGCCCGCACCTGCGCCGCATGCGGCTCGAGCGGCAGGAGACCCAAGCCGAAATGGCCCGGATGCTGGGGATCTCGACCTCCTATGTGAACCTGCTGGAGAAGAACGAACGCAGCGTCTCGGTGCCGGTCCTGCTGAAGCTGATCGAGTGCTACGGTGTCGACTGGCGCGACATCGCCGATGGCGAGGACGCGACCGTGCTGTCTGACCTCAGGACGCTCGTTCAGCATCCGCTGTTCGAGGGACGCCAACCGGATCTGGCGCAGTTGCGCGCGGCCCTGGTCCACAGCCCAGATCTGGTCCAAGGGGTGCTGTCGCTTTACCGGGCCTATGAGGCCGCGACCGATCAGTTGCTAAGTGTAACGGGGGCCGATGGCGATGCGACGGCTGGCATGGCAGCGCCCGAAGCGGCTGTGCACACGCATTTTCGCAGCAATCACAATTATTTCGCGCCGCTAGAGAGCGCGGCTGGGACGTTCTGGGATGGTGGGCCCGTCGCAACTGACGAGGTCTATGTCCGGGTAAAGGAGCGTTTGCAACATCGCCATCACCTTGACATCCGGGTCGTGCCCGTGAGCGATCTGCCCTACACTTTGCGCGATTACGACGAAGCCCGCGGGGTCGTCCTGTTGTCCGAGGCCCTAGACCACCCCAACCGCGTCTTCCAGCTGGTCCATGTGGCTGGGCTGATCGAGCAGAGCAAGGTCCTGGATCGGTTGCTGGCGCGCTCGGGGATCGTCGGGGAACAAGGCCTCGCCCGCTGCCGGGTGGAGTTGGCGAACTATTTCGCGGCTGCGGTGCTGATGCCCTATGCGCCGTTCCTGGCGGAGGCTGAGGACTGCAAATACGACATGGATCACCTTGCGACCCGCTTTGGCGTGAGCTTCGAGCAGGCGAGCCACCGGGCCACAACGCTGCAACGCAAAGGCGCCCAGGGCGTGCCGTTCTTCTTCCTTCGCATCGACAAGGCGGGCAATGTCACAAAGCGCTTCAACTCCACAGATTTTCCATTGGCCGAGCACGGTGGCGCCTGCCCGCGGCTCGACGTCCACACATCGTTTCGCGTGCCCGGGCGGATCGTCACTCAGTTTGTCGAGATGCCGGATGCGAGCCAGTTCTTCGTCTTCTCGCGCACGGTCGAGCGACCCAAGTTCACCCGCCACAGTCAGGACGTGCGCCTGGCGATTGCCATCGGTTGCAGCGTCGAGCACTCGGCAAAGATCGGTTACGCTGAGCATTTGAGCATGGCTGGCATGCAGCCGACCCCGATTGGGATCAATTGCCGGGTGTGTCCGCGCGTCAACTGTGAGCAGCGTGCGCACCACGCGCTCGTCATGTCCCAGCCCGTCAATGCGAGGCGAAGGGGCGCCACCCGATACGAAAGCTGACGCTTGGAAGGCGCCGCCCCGTCCGATGCGACACGGCAAAGCCTTACGCATCGGCGGCCGTAGCGTAGGAACCGGCACGATGGCATCGCGTGCACCGGAAGGCCCCTCGCCAATTCAGAGCTGATTGGATTGCTTGGGCGCGGTTGAATTGCTAGGCAGGTGGCGGTGGCTGCAATCGACGGGTTGGCGACGTGGGAACTCCCGTGGTCGCAAACGAGAGGATTATGCATGCCCACGTCCCAGAACCCCATTCATGTCGGTGTTCTGTTCTCCGAAACGGGTGTCACGGCCGTTGTGGAGCGCACGCAACGAAATGCGGTTCTGATTGCGATCGAAGAGGTGAACGCGGCGGGCGGCATCGACGGACGTGAGGTGAAGGCGATCGCACCCGATCCCGCTTCCGACCCAAGGCGCTATGGTGAAGCCGCTGCTGAGCTCTTGGACGAAGGCGTGCGCATCATCTTTGGATGCTATATGTCGTCGACGCGTCGTGCGGTCCTACCCCTCATAGAACGTCGGGATGCGCTGCTCTTTTATCCGACGTTGTACGAAGGGTTCGAGTACTCGCGCAACTGCGTCTATTCCGGTGCGGCGCCCAATCAGAACAGCCTGGGACTTGCTGACCACCTGACATCACACATCGACCAAAGGTTTCTCTGCGTCGGCTCGAACTATGTCTTCCCGTATGAATCGAACCGGATCATGCGCGATCTGTTGCAGAACCGGGGCGCCAGCATTGTGGAGGAACGCTATCTGCCCCTGCGACCGTCTGAGGAAGAAATCGCGAGCGTGATTGCACTCGTGCGGAAGCACGCGCCCGTCACAATCTTCTCCACCATCGTCGGCGACGGGGTCACAGCGTTCTACCGAGCCTATGACAATGCCGGGTTTGACCGCAGCATCGCGCCGATCGCGAGTCTCACGACCGGTGAACCGGAGCTCAATGCCATGGGTGTCTCCGCGGCCGAAATGCACATCACATCCGCGCCGTATTTCAGCTCTGTCGATCGGCAGGAAAGCCATGACTTCGTGGGTCGGTATCGTGCAAGACACGGCGCTGATGCAGCCATTTCAGCATGCACCGAGGCCGCATATTTCCAAGTCCACCTCTTTGCCGAGGCAGCGCGTCGGACGGGGTCGGAGGATCCCAAGAGGATCCTTGCCGCCCTGCCAACCTTCTCGTTCGATGCGCCTCAAGGTGCGGTCCAAGTGGATTCCCGAACCAACCACACACACCTCTGGCCGCGGCTTGCGAGGGTCTCGTCCAGGGGAACCTTTGAGATCATCGAAGAAGCGCGCGCCCCTGTTCGCCCGGATCCCTACATGGTTGAGCCCGGACATGATGGCTGGGATGACGAAGCGGCAGTGCAATAGGGTCGGGGGAACAGGAGATGCCGCGCGTTGTCCTCCGCGACCTGCGTGAGTTATCGGTCACCGTTGTCCATCCAGCCGATCAAGATGGCAGTGTGGTTCTCGATCAGCTGCGCCGAATTGGATGCCGAACCGAGGCGGCGTGGCCCCCGCCGAAGGCTTTGCCGGCGCGTGTCGATGTGGTCTTCGCCGGCATAACCCATGACCATCATGCGGCGCTCAAACGTATGATCCGGCGCAGCGAGCCGCCGGGGCCCGCTGTGATCGCCCTGATCGATTATGAGAACCCGGCTATGCTTCAACTGGTGCTGGATCTCGAGGCGGTGGCGGTGATCTCAAAGCCTGTGCGCCCGTTCGGTTTGCTAACAAATCTCGTTGTTGCCCGAAACGCCTGGCTCGAACAGCACGCGCTCACCAGCAGGATTGCGACGCTCGAAGCACGTCTCTCGGGTCAGAAGCGCATTGCAAAAGCGAAGTCCATCCTGATGGAAACGCAAGGGATCTCCGAGAAAGCCGCTTATCGGACCATCCGGTCACAGGCGATGTCAAAGCGTGTGTCGATCGACGAGATGGCTGTCGCGATCATCAATGCGAATGAGCTCTTGTCTTCACGATCTGATGATGCATAATTAGGACCAACGCGGGCCAATGATGTCCCGCGCGATGGCAAGGAAAGCCCGACCTAGGATCCCCGGATCCGGTCGGGTTTTTGTGTGTTTGGCTCAACTGATCTTCTCTTACGAGTGATCAGACAAGCTGAATGAGACTTGTCCAATGGGCAGCGCTGCCCAATGCGCCGAGCTTGTCGCGGCCAAGGCCCGCTAGAGCGTGGACCCCAGCCCTCACAGGCTCGACCTGCGACGACAACCGCCTCAGACGGCCCGGGCGCGCGGCCACCACCACCTATGCGCTCGGCGCTACCAGCTCAATCAGCTGGGTCCGAAACAACGGGCCCGAGAACTGAGACATGGAGAAGAACATGACCATCGACCGTCGCAAATTCCTCCACCAATCAAGTGCGCTCGGAGCTGCTGCTGCGCTCGGCCCCTCGATTTACGCTTCCACAGCACGCGCCGCAGACGAGATCGAGGTCGGCGTCCTGTTCTCGCTGACGGGAGGCCTCTCGATCGTGGAGAAGTCGCTTGCCGATGCCACGTTGATGGCAATCGCCGAGATCAACGCTGCAGGCGGGGTGATGGGCAAGATGATCAAGCCTGTCGTCGAGGACGGAGCCTCGGATCCCAAGACCTACAACGAAAAGGCCTCGAAGTTGGTTATCCGTGACCGGGTTCCAACCGTGTTCGGCTCCTACACCTCTGCAAGTCGGAAGGCGGTATTGCCGGTCTTCGAGAAGCGTCGCAACATGTACTTCTATCCGACTTACTATGAAGGGTTCGAGTGCTCAAAAAATGTGGTCTACACGGGTGCGGTTCCGAACCAGCAGCTATCAAACTTCATCCCCTGGATCATCGAGAACCTCGGGAAGAAGAAGTTCTTCATCGTCGGCTCGAACTACATTTACCCACGCGAGATGGCGAAGGTCTGCAAGATTCTGATCGAGCAAGGTGGCGCTGAATGGGTCGCGGATGAGTATCTGGAGCTGGGCCATTCGGAATGGGGGGCGATGGTCTCCAAGATCAAGGACTCCGGCTGCGACGTCGTCTTGTCGAACGTGGTCGGCAGCTCGGTTGTTGCTTTCTACCGCGAGTTCAAGAACCAGGGCTTAACGCACGACAAGCTCCCGATCTGCGCCACGGTGACGTCCGAGATCGAGATCGCCGCGATGGGCGCCGAGTTTGCCGCGGGCAGCTACACGTCGTTCCCCTACTTCCAGGCAATTGATACGGAGAACAACAAGGCCTTCATCGACCGCTACCGCAGTTATGTCGAAGATGACACGGCGGTGACGCACCACGCGCTTGAGTCGAGCTACTTCCAGGTCTTCCTTTGGAAACAGGCGGTGGAGAAAGCCGGAGAGGCGACGCCGGATGCGATCCGTGAGGGTGTGAAAGGCCAGGTCTTTGAGGCGCCCAACGGGACCGTGACGATCGACCCCGAAAACTTGCATGCCTACCTGACGCCGCGTATCGCGCAGTGGGGTGGAGATGGCCAGGGCACCATAATCGACGAGTATCCGGAACCGATTCAACCGCTGCCTTACGTCGCTTACGGCGAGACCGGCGACAACCTGTTCTGCAAGGCCTCCGGGCTGGACACCTCGAAGCTCTGAGGCCAACCGGCGTCCGGCCAAAGGGTCGGGCGCCTCTCCGCTTTTCGACCGGAAGGCAACCGCCCGCAGATGTCTGAGATCCTCTTCATAGGCCTGTCGCTGTCCTCGATCCTGCTTCTGATCGCATTGGGGTTGTCGATCACCTATGGCGCCATGGGCGTGATCAACATGGCGCATGGCGAGCTTGTCATGATTGGCGCCTACACCGCCGTGATGGCGGGCATCTACCTCGGAATGAACCTTTTCTTCGCCTTGCCGCTCGCCTTTTTGATGTCCGGCATGGTCGGATTGCTGATCGAGAGGCTGGTGATCCGGCGCCTGTATGGTCGCATCATCGACACGCTTCTCGCGACCTGGGGGGTGGCGATCCTCCTCCAACAAGCGATCCGGCTCGAGTTCGGGCTCGCCTTTTTCGACATCCACATCGACGGGCTTGGACCGGGGCTGCAGAACATGGCCGTGCCGGCGTTCCTGACACAGCCCTTCGACTTCGCGGGGATGACGATCCAGCCCTATCGCAGCTTTATCATCGTCCTAACCCTGCTGCTGACGATGCTGACATGGTGGCTGATGTACCGCACCAGCATTGGCATGCAGGTGCGCGCGATCATGCGAAACCCGCAAATGGCAGCGGCCTGCGGGATCGATGTGCGGCGTGTCTCGGCGTTGACGTTCGCCTATGGGTCCGGTCTCGCAGGCGTGGCCGGGGTCCTGCTCGCGGGCTTCAAGACGGTTCAGCCGGATATGGGTGCGAGCGTCGTCGTCGATGGCTTTCTCGTCGTCGTTGTTGGTGGCGTGGGCAGCCTCTTCGGGACGCTGGCGGCGGCGGGGCTGCTCGGACAGCTCAACGGATCGGTCGCCGTTCTCACCAACGACATCTTGGCTCGCGCGGTCGTCTTCGGAGTGGTGATCCTGCTCATCCTATGGCGCCCCAACGGCTTGTTCTCGTTCCGGTCAAGGTGAGGGGCTCATGAGCATCACGATCCGTGGCGTCGCCGAAGTTCTCGCCTATGCGGGCTTTATCGCTGCCATCCTGGCTCTGCCGCTCTGGCTTGACGATGTCTTTTGGCTGAACCGGATTGCGAAGTTCCTCGTCTTTGGAATGCTGGGCGTCGCGATTGCGCTTTCCTGGGGCTATGCGGGCGTGCTGAACCTTGGTCAGGGCCTTTTCTTCGGCCTCGGCGCCTACATGGTCGCGATGTCGCTGAAGCTGCAGAGCTATACGAGTCTGCAGCAGGGATCGGACAAGCCGGTGCCAGACTTCATGCTCTGGAATGCCGAACCCGGCGCACCGACGGATCTCTGTTGCATCAACCAGGGATCGTTCCTTTGGATCCCGTTCCAGGCGCAATGGTTCGGGATCGTGATGGCGCTCATCGTGCCGACGCTGATCGCACTGGCCATCGCCTGGCCGATCTTTCGGCTCCGCGTCTCGGGTGTCTATGTGGCGATCATCACGCTCGCAATGGTTCTGCTGGTGCGCCTGCTCATCATCGACGCCCAGCCGATCACCAATGGGTTCAATGGGTTGACGGATCTGGGGTGGCTGACCATCAACGGCTTCGAGTTCGACCCCTATCTGGTCGAGACCTACTATCTGGTCGCTGTTTCGCTGGCGGTCGTTTTGCTTCTGACCCGGTGGCTCGTGTCGACGCGGGCGGGGCTCATTCTCCAGTCGACGCGCGATGATCCGAACCGGTCCCGCTATCTCGGGTACAACGTGGCGGCGTTTCAGATGTTCTTCTTTGCCGTCTCGGCGGGCATCGCAGGCTTTGCCGGGCTGCTCTACGTGATCGCGGCCGAGTTCGCCTCGCCGAGCTTCATGGATCTGGCGTTCTCGATTTCCATGGTGGTTTGGGCTGCGGTCGGAGGGCGTGGATCGCTACTCGGTGCCTGCATCGGCGCGATCCTGATCAATACGATCGAAGCGACCGCCAGCGAGACCGAGATGTTCCAGGAAGCCTGGAAAGCCATCATCGGTCTGGTCTTCGTCTTGGTGGTGCTGTTCCTGCCGCGCGGCCTTGCCGGGTTTGCGCAGGATCTCGTGAGCCTGATCACGCCCAAGCCGCGCGAAGCGCGTCGACCCACCCCGCAACACGAACCGGCGGAGTGAGCGAGCGATGGTCGGCAAGCCTGCACTTACACTCAACGGTTTGGGGGTCTCCTTTGGAGGCTTTAAGGCCGTCGACTGTTTCTCGACGGTCGTGGACGATGGCGAACTGCGCGTCATCCTCGGGCCAAACGGCGCGGGCAAGACGACAATGATGGACCTCGTCAGCGGCAAGACGCGCTCGACCGAGGGTAAGGTCACGCTCCACGGTGAGGACATCACCAACAAGACCGAGCACGAGATCGCCCGCGCCGGCATCGGCCGAAAGTTCCAGATCCCGAGCATTTTCCGAGACCTGCGCGTGCGGGAGAACCTGGAGGTTGCGGCCGTCGATGAGACATCGGTTCTGCGCAACCTGCGGCTCGGCATGAGCAAGGCGCAGAAGAAGAAGATCGATGATGTGATCGAACTCACGCGGCTCGAGACCGTGCTTGAGGCCCGCGCCGGCGATCTCAGCCACGGTCAGATGCAGTGGCTCGAGCTCGGCATGCTGATTGTCCAGGATGCGCGCGTTCTGCTGCTCGATGAACCGACCGCCGGCATGACCCAAGCAGAGACCCACAAGACCTCGCACATCATCAACCAGCTCAAGGGCCAGCACACGATCATCGTGGTCGAGCACGACATGGCCTTTGTGCGCGAGATCGCCGAGCGCATCACCGTCATGCATATGGGCAAGCTGCTCGCCGAGGGGCCGATGGCCGAGATCGAGGCCAATGCCGATGTGCAGGCAGCGTATCTGGGCAGTGGAGGGATCCACTGATGCTCGAGATCCGCAACATCAACAGCTTTTACGGCCGCAGCCAAGTCATCCACGAACTCAGCTTCTCGGCAAAAGACAACAGCATCGTCGCCATCATCGGGCGCAACGGCGTCGGCAAGACGACACTGCTCAAGACGATCCTCGGTCTCACGGACCGGTCGGAAGGCGCGATTGTGCTCGATGGTGAGGACATCGCCTCCCAGGACACATATGCCCGGGCCCGTGCCGGCATCGCCTATGTGCCGCAAGGCCGGCACATCATCCCCGACTTCACGATCAGGGACAACATCATCATGGGCGGCTTCGCGGCCAGGTCCGGGCAACGCGGGATCCCGGAGATTGTGCCGGAGCTTTTTCCCTACCTGATGGAGAACCTCGACCGGCCGGGCGGTGTCCTGTCCGGCGGCCAGCAGCAACAGCTGGCAATTGCCCGCGCGCTCGCCGCAGAGCCCAAGATCCTGCTGATGGACGAGCCGACCGAGGGCATCCAGCCCAACATTGTCGAGCAGATCGAAGGCAGCATCCTGCGGCTCAACCAGGAGCTCGGGCTCACGATCCTCTTGGTTGAGCAGAATGTCAGCTTTGCCCGGCGGGCAGCGCATGCCTTTGCGATGATGGAGAATGGCCGCGCCGTCGCGTCTGGACCGATCGACGATCTGACCGATGACCTCGTCTCTCGGCATATGGCGATCTGATGGAAATGGTCACAACCATCATCGGAATGTTTGACGATCCAGCGCTCACCGGCCCGCTCCACCGGCTGGAGCACGCCGACGCGGTGGACATCGTGCGGTTGCCGCGCGCCGATCTGGCGCGGCGCCGTCTACGCGCGACCACCACCAAGGGTTTCGAAATCGCCATCGCACTGCCGCGGGAGACCCCGCTCTACGACGGTGCGGTTCTTCGGCTGGACGACGACCGAGCGCTGATCGTCCGTGTCGATGCGGAGCACTGGCTGCGCGTGCGTCCTGATGGCGCCGATGCGGCTCTTCGGCTCGGTTACCATGCGGGCAACTTGCACTGGCGCGTTCGCTTCGAGGGAACCGACTTGCTGGTTGCGCTCGAAGGCCCGGAGAACCGCTATCGGGATCGTCTTGCCGACATGGTGACGGACGGTGCCTGCCGGATCATCGCCGAGGAGCCGGCATGACCCGCGCACCCTCCCTCCTGCGCATGCTCCAAACCAGCGACAGCGCCTTTCCGTCCGGTGCCTTTGCCTTCTCGAACGGTCTCGAGACGCTGGTGGCCGAGGGGGTGGTGCCCGAGCACCTCTCGCTTGAAGCGGTGCTCTTGGACCAGATCGCGCCACGCTGGATGGCGTTCGATCGCTACTTTCTGTGCTGTTCCATGACCGCTGAAGATGTTTCGGTCGTCGATTGGGACTGCCACATCCGCCAAGCGGTGCCCGAGCTGTCGAGTGCATCGCAGCGCATGGGACGCGCGCTGCTGACCAGCCACACACGCATCGGCACGCCCGGCGCCGCTGCATACGGCGCCCGGCCCCGGTCGGAGGCTCCGGCGCATGCGGCTGTGGTCCAAGGGATCGTTGGGCGCGGCCTTGGCCTAGGCGTTGAGGAAGCGGAGGCGGGCGCGTTTCATGGGCTGCTTGTCGGTTTTGCGGCAGCCGCGGTGCGCCTTGGCCGGGTGGGCGCCATATCTGCCCAGGCGGCCGTGGCCACGGCGATCGATCAGTATGCACAGGCCTTCGGTCTTTCGCCCGAGGCGCCGTCTGCCTTTGCCCCGATCGCCGACATCGCAGTCCAACGCCGCAACGAGACAGCCGTGAACCTGTTCGCAACATGAGCCGAGGTTGAGATGCTGCTGACACCGACCGAGATGGAGCGCCTGACGATCTTCAGCGCTGCCGAACTTGCGCGAAAGCGCCGGGCTCGTGGCGCACTGCTGAATTACCCGGAGGCGGTTGCGCTGATCTCTGACGAGATCCTCGAGGGCGCGCGCGATGGCCGGTCGGTTGCGGAGCTGATCAGCTTTGGCTCGACCATTCTGACAGCCGCCGATGTGATGCCTGGCGTCGGTGGCCTTATGCCGATGCTGCAAGTTGAGGCGACCTTCCCGGATGGGACCAAGCTGGTCACCGTGCATGACCCCATCCGCGCGGGTCCACACATGGCGGATGCGGAACCACCCGGCGAGATCCGGGCCGCCGAGGGCGAACTGGAACTGAACGCGGGCCGCGCCAAGGCGCAGATGACGGTGCTGAACACGGGCGACAGACCCGTTCAGATCGGCAGCCACTTTCATTTCTTCGAGGTGAACAAGGCGCTCGATTTCGACCGGGCAGCGGCATTTGGGATGCGTCTCGACATCCCGGCCGGCACGGCGGTGCGCTTCGAGCCCGGACAGTCAAAGCAGGTCGCACTGGTTGAGATAGGCGGGAACCGCTGCGTTGGCGGCCTGAATGCGCTGACAGACGGTGAGCTCACGATCGAGGCCAGCAAGGCGGCGCTCGAGAAGGCCCGCGCGGCCGGTTTCAAAGGAGCCTGAGCCATGGCCACGATGTCTCGCGCCGACTATGCGGCGATGTTCGGGCCCACCACGGGCGATCTGGTGCGGCTCGGCGATACGGGCCTTTGGGCCGAGGTCGAGCACGACTATGCGGTCTATGGGGAGGAATGCCTCCATGGCGGCGGCAAGACGCTGCGTGACGGCATGGGGTTGGTCGCCGGAGCCACCAGCGCAACCGACGGCGTGCTAGACATGCTGATCTGCAACGTCCTGGTGATCGACGCGATGGTCGGCATTGTCAAAGGCGACATCGGCATCAAGGATGGGCGCGTTGTCGGCATCGGCAAGGCCGGCAACCCCGACATCATGGACGGGGTGGATCCGCGTCTCGTGGTCGGCGCTGGCACCACCGTTCGCGATGCCGAAGGGCTGATCGCGACCGCTGGCGCCATCGATGTCCATGTCCATTTCGACAGCGCGCAGCTGGTCGACCACGCCATTTCATCAGGCATCACCACCATGCTCGGAGGCTCGCTGGGGCCGATCACGGTGGGCATCGATAGCGGCGGGCCCTTCAACGTTGGCAAGATGCTGCAGGCCGCCGAGCAATGGCCAATGAATTTCGGCTTTCTCGGACGCGGCAACGCCCACAAACCGGACGCGATGGTCGAACAGATCGAGGCCGGCTGCCTGGGGCTCAAGATCCACGAGGATTGGGGCGCGATGCCGGCGGCCATCGATTGCTGTCTGTCGGTCGCCGACCAAATGGACTTCCAAGTCCAGCTCCACACGGACACCCTGAACGAAAGCGGGTTCCTCGAAGACACCCTCGCGGCCATCGGTGGGCGCGCGATCCACATGTACCACACCGAGGGCGCAGGTGGCGGCCACGCGCCGGATATCATCCGGGTCGCCGGTGTTGCGAACTGCCTGCCTTCGTCGACCAATCCGACCAATCCCTACACGGTGAACACCTTCGACGAGCACCTCGATATGACGATGGTGTGCCATCACCTCAATCCGGCAATCCCGGAGGATGTGGCCTTTGCCGAGAGCCGGATCCGCGCCCAGACCATCGCCGCCGAGGATGTGCTGCATGACATTGGCGCGATCTCGATGCTGGGCTCGGACAGTCAGGGCATGGGGCGCATCAACGAGGTGATCTGCCGGACCTGGCAGCTGGCGTCCAAGATGAAGGCACAGCGTGGGCGGCTGCCGGAGGAGCCAACGCTCAAGGGCGACAATGCCCGCATCAAACGATACATCGCCAAATACACCATCAACGCCGCGCGCTGTTTCGGGATAGAACCCCATGTGGGCAGCCTGGAAGACGGCAAGATGGCGGATATCGTTCTCTGGCGGCCGGGCTTCTTCGGGATCAAGCCCGAACTTGTCGTCAAGGGCGGCTTCATCGCCTGGGGAGCGATGGGGGACAGCGCCGCGAGCCTTATGACATGCGAGCCGCTGGCGCTGCGCCCGCAATGGGGCGCGTTCGGGCGTGCGGCACCGGCGCTCTCGGGGTGTTTCGTCAACCCGAAGGCTATCGAGCGGGGCATCGGCGAGACGCTGGATCTGAAGAAAGCCCTGCTGCCTGCCAGTGGAACGCGCGATCTGCGCAAGCAGGACATGCACCTCAACGATGCCTGCCCCGAGATCACCGTCGATCCCGCGACCTTCGATGTGTTCGTCGAGGGAGAGCTTGCGACCTGCGAGCCTGCCACCGAGTTGCCCTTGGCGCAGAGATACATGCTCAGATGACCGTAGCCTCGCCCATCAAAAACGGCGCGCATGCGTGCCATTCGGCCGCTCGGGTCGGCATTGGCGGACCTGTCGGGTCGGGTAAGACGGCTCTGATCGAGGCCCTCATTCCGCGGCTGCATGCAGCCGGCGTCGAGGTTGCGGTGGTCACAAATGATCTGGTGACCCAGGAGGATGCCCTGCGCCTACGCGCAGGGGGCCTGATCGATCCCGCCCGCGTCTCTGCAGTCGAGGCCGGCGCCTGCCCGCACACGGTGATCCGCGAGGATCCGACGCTCAACATCGCAGCGGCCGATGACCTTGAGGCGGCCTATCCAGAGCTTGAGCTGATCCTGATCGAAAGCGGGGGCGACAACCTCGCCTCGACCTTCTCGCTCGATTTGGTCGACTGGTGGATGTTCGTGATCGATGTCGCCCAGGGCGACGACATTCCGCGCAAACGGGGACCGGGGATCCTGCAGAGCGATCTTCTGGTCGTGAACAAGCTCGACCTCGCCCCCCATGTGGGCGTCGATGCGGATGCGATCCTTGCAGAGGCCAGCAGTGTGCGAAGTGATCGCCCTGTGATCGGATGCCGCTGCCGGAGTGCGACCTCGGATGACGGGGTTGGCAGGATCGCCGCGCTGTTGGGCGAACAGGTGCTGTTCCGCAATCTGGAGCCGGCGCGATGATCCCGCTGCGCGCCCGCCCTGAGGGGACGCCGCTGATCGCCGGCAGGCAGGTCAGCGCCGAGCTGGAGTTTAAAAGCGGCCCCAAGGGCACCTATCTCGCGACGCAGCTCACGCCCCACCCGTTCCACATCACACGACCGTTCCGGATCGCGGGCGACCCGCACGGCATGGCCACGCTCTATCTGCAGTCGTCCTCTGGCGGGCTCTACGGCGATGACGACCTCTCCCTATCGATCCGCGTGGGCAAGGGGGCCTCTGCGCATGTGACCACACAGGCCTCGACCGTGGTGCACCATGCGCGCGGTGGCGTCTCTCGAATGGGCGTCGATATCGAGGCGGGTGAGGGCGCCCTGGTCGAGTACCTGCCGGACCCGTCGATCTTGTTTGCTGGGGCGCATTTGGAGGCGCGAACGGTGCTGCGTCTGAGACCGGGCGCCAGGGCGATCCTGTGCGACGCGGTGCTGACACATGATCCCCATGGCCAAGGCGATCCGTTTGATCGGCTGAGTGGTGAGACAACGGTGATCGGCCCGCAGGGCCCACTGCTCGCCGATCGCTTCGACGTGCATGGACCCGACTGGGCCGCGCGCACGGGTCCTTGGCCGTGCCACGCCACCCTGACCGTCGCAGGCGACGGAGCCGCCGGGGCCGTATGCGCAATCCGAGATGCGCTCACCGACCTGCCTGAGCTCTGGGCCGGTGCATCCGCATTTGCGGATCGCGACATCGCGGTTGCCCGGATCCTCGCGGCCAATGGTGTCTCTCTGACCGACGCTCTCGACCGAGCGTGGGTGGCAGCCCGCACAGCCCTGACCGGCGCTCCGCCACGGCTCCGGAAGAAATAGCACAGGAGGACAGGACCATGGTTCGCAGCATTTTCGCCGGCGTCGCACTGGTTGCACTCAGTGCCACCAACGCGGTGGCCCATCTCACAGGACAGGCGTCGCACGATGATGGGCATTTGGTCTCCGTGGGCTTGGCGGCCGCCCTCTGCGTTCTGGTGGTCGTCGCCGGGATCCGCTGGAGAGGGAGGCAGAAATGACCCTGCGCCGCCCAGATACTGCGGAAATCGCCGAGATCGGTGAGGCGATGGGGCTGGATCTTACGGCCTCCGAAGTCGCAACGCTCGGGCCGCTAATCGCGGGTGTGATCGGGGGCTATGATGCGCTCGACCAGATGCCTGACCCGCTGCGGGCGGTCACGCCGGCGGTCAGGATCCCCGGCTCGCGGCCAAGCCCCGACGAAGACCCGCTGAACGGCATTGTGCGGAAGTGTTCGGTGAAGGCTGCGCCGGAGATCACCGGCCCGCTGAGCGGCAAGCGGATCGGAGTCAAAGACACGATCTGCGTGGCGGGTCTGCCGATGACCTGCGCCTCACGACTGCTCTATGATTACACGTCCGATATTGATGCCACCGTGGTGAAGCGGATCCTGGAGGCCGGAGGCCACATCACCGCGGTCTTGAACACCGATGACTTTGCCTTCTCCGGCGGTGGCCACACCAGCTGCTATGGCCCGGGTCGCAACCCGGTCGATCCGGATCACGCGCCGGGAGGGTCGTCAAACGGTTCTGCGACAGCGCCCGCGACCGGGCAGGTCGACATCGCCCTCGGCGGCGACCAAGGCGGGTCGATCCGTATCCCGGCGTCGTTCTCGGGCGTCGTCGGCCACAAACCGACGCATGGGCTCGTGCCCTATACCGGTATCGTCGGCTTTGATCAGACGATCGACCACATCGGACCGATGGCAAAGACGGTGGCCGATTGTGCGCTGCTGCTGAACGTGATCGCTGGCGTGGATGACACCGCGATTGATCCACGCCAGCCCGACAGCATCGCTGCGGTCGACTATGTCGGGGCCCTGAGCGGTGATGTCGCGGGCCTGAAGATTGCGATCGTGAAGGAAGGATTCGAGACGCCCGGGTCCACCGATGCCGTGAATGCCGCTGTGCGCGGCGCGGCGGAGACGCTGGCCTCCATGGGGGCGGAGGTCGCAGAGGTCTCCGTCCCGATGCACTCGGCGGTCGTCCCGCTTTGGAACTGCATCGCAATCGAGGGCGGCATTGAGAGCTTTTACCGCGGCCACGCGGCCTTTCAGACAAAGGGCTACTACAACCCCCGCCTGATCAGCGCGATGATGCGCGCCGTCAAGACACATGCGCACGATCTCTCGCCGACGGCCAAGCTCGGCACGGTCGTGGCCGAGTACATGCGCCGGCGCTATGACGGTGTTTTCTATGCCCGCGCCCAAAACCTCTCGCGCAAGCTGACGGCGGCCTACAACGACGTCTTCGCCGACGCCGATCTCGTGCTGATGCCCACCACGCCGCAACAGGCGCACAAGATGCCGGCAATGCCCGAGGATGACCGGACCGAGCACATCGTTCAAGCGCTGAACATGGTTGCCAACACCGCGGCGTTCGATCTGACGGGACATCCGTCGATCTCGGTTCCGGTGCACGGCGTCCACGGGTTGCCGGTCGGTCTGATGCTGACGGGGCGCCATTTCGACGATGCCACCGTGCTGCGCGCAGCACATGCCTATCAGCAAGCAGGCTAACAGATGCCTCTCCCCCAAACTGACGTCAACAGGAAGGAAACGCCATGTTCCATGGAGATATTACCAGCAGCAAAGACACGGTTGGCGTGGCCGTTGTCAACTATAAGATGCCGCGTTTGCACACCCGAGATGAGGTGCTGGAGAACGCCAAGAAAATTGGTGAGATGATCAAGGGCATGAAGGTCGGTCTGCCCGGCATGGATCTCGTGATCTTCCCGGAGTATTCGACCCATGGGATCATGTACGATGAGAAGGAGATGTACGAGACAGCCTCATCCTGCCCAGGCGATGAGACCGAGATCTTTGCCGAAGCCTGCAGGGCCGCGAATGTCTGGGGTGTCTTTTCGCTGACCGGCGAGCGCCATGAGGAGCATCCGAATAAGGCACCGTACAACACGCTGATCCTGATGAACAGCAAGGGCGAGATCGTCCAGAAATATCGCAAGATCATGCCCTGGGTGCCGATCGAGGGCTGGTATCCCGGCAACTGCACCTATGTCTCCGAAGGCCCCAAGGGCATGAAGATCAGCCTGATCATCTGCGATGACGGCAACTACCCCGAGATTTGGCGCGATTGCGCCATGAAGGGGGCCGAGCTGATCGTGCGCTGTCAGGGCTATATGTACCCCGCCAAGGATCAGCAGGTCATGATGGCGAAATCCATGGCCTGGGCGAACAATGTCTATGTGGCCGTCGCGAATGCCTCGGGTTTTGACGGGGTTTATTCCTTCTTCGGCCATTCGGCGCTGATTGGGTTCGACGGACGCACCCTGGGCGAGTGCGGCGAGGAGGACATGGGTGTCCAGTACGCTCAGATGTCAGTCTCGGCTATCCGCGATGCGCGTAAGAACGGCCAGAGCCAGAACCACCTGTTTAAGCTGCTGCACCGCGGCTACACAGGCACGATCAACTCGGGCGATGGGGACAAAGGGCTCGCGGCCTGCCCCTATGATTTCTATACCAAGTGGGCGACCGACCCTGAGGGCACGCGCGAGATGGTCGAGGCGCTCACCCGTCCCACCGTCGGAACGGAAGAGTGTCCGATGGAGGGGATCCCGAACGAGAAGACGGCGGCGCACCGGTGAGTCGACGCAAGGCCGGGCCCCCTCAGGGCCCGGCTAGCCAAACCAGGGATTGGGGACCTATGGATCTCGACCAGTATCGCATCGATGCAGAGCCGTACTACCATGCGATCGGCCGCGAGGTGGCGCAGTTCTCCGCGGCCTATGCGGCGCGGCTCCCGGTTATGCTCAAGGGACCGACCGGCTGCGGCAAGACGCGATTCATCGAGCACATGGCATGGAAGCTCGGGCGCCCTCTGGTGACGGTGTCCTGCCATGAGGATATGACGGCGTCGGATCTTGTCGGCCGCTATCTGCTCGATCCGTCGGGTACGGTTTGGAGCGACGGACCCCTGACGCTCGCGGTGCGCCATGGTGCGATCTGCTATCTCGACGAGATCGTCGAGGCGCGCCAGGACACCACCGTTGTGATCCACGCATTGACCGACGACCGGCGTGTCCTTCCGCTCGAAAAGAAGGGAGAGCTGGTCAAGGCGCATCCGGACTTTCAGCTCGTGATCTCGTACAATCCCGGGTACCAGTCGGTTTTGAAGGATCTGAAGGAGAGCACGAAGCAACGCTTCTGCGCGCTGAACTTCGGGTATCCCGATCCCTCCGTCGAAACCGAGATCGTTGCGGCGGAGGCCCGGATTGACAGCCCGGTGGCGCACCAGCTGGTGCAGATCGCCAAACGATCGCGAAACCTGCGCGGACAGGGGCTAAACGAGGGCGCATCGACGCGCATGTTGATCCATGCGGGCGCGCTGTTGCGCGAGGGTGTGCCGCTGTCAGAGGCCTGCGAGCTCGCCCTGATCCTACCGATCACAGACGATCCTGAATTGCGCGATGCGCTTGCCCATGCCGTCGCCGCCTGCGCCTGAGCCGAAGGCGTTCAGATGAGCCCCGATCCGCGCGGATTCCTCAGGATCGCCGGGACGACCGAGGCTGCGGATGAGCCCGTTGAGGTGATCGAAGCCTTTCCCGGGGAATGGCTGGCTCCATGGCTCCGCGCACGCCGGAAGATCGAGGGGGCCGGGTATGGCGCGCCCCTGGAGGCTGCGTTTCGCAAGGCGGCGCCTGCCTGCGCGCGCATCGTCGGACCGGAACCCGCAATCGACATGGCCGACTACCTGTCCGCTGTGACCATAAAGGCGGGGCGGCAGAGCGGCGAGGATTTGTGCCGGGTCGCACCGGCCGTTGCAGAGCGGCTCGGCGATGGCCCGAGATTCCGATCTTGGATGAGCCTGATGCAACGGTTCGCGGCATTGGCACCCGAGTCGGTGCGCCCGGTGCTGGACCGGAGCGAGGCGCTGCTCGCGCGCCTCAAGCTGTCCGGTCTTGAGGCGTGGCTGCTGGGGGGCATCAGGCTCGCGGGCGCCGATCGCGAGAAGCGGCTTGCCTTCTTTCGGATGGAGAGCGCAGACGCCGAACGGTTGCTCGATCGGGAGGCCGGCGAGACCGGATTTTTCGATGTCGAACGCCGTATGCGGGCGTATGCGACTGCGCTCTATGGGATCAGGGCACCTGTGCGCGAGGCACCACCCGACCGGCATGACGGTGCCAAGCGGCGGGCGAGCTTTGGCGATGGCATGATCCGCATGCCCCCGAGCTTTCCGGGCTTTCTCGGCGACGAGGCGTTGGAACTTTATCGCGCGGCGCTGGCCCATATAGGCGCGCATATGCGCTTCTCAGGGCCTCGGTTCCCGGTTGGCAAGCTGAAGCCGCTGCAGATCGCGGTGGTCTCGTTGATCGAGGACGCACGCGTGGAGACCCTCGCCATTCGCGAGATGCCGGGCCTCGCTCGGCTCTGGCTGCCGTTCCACATCGCCCAGGCCTCTGGTGCCATGACAGCGCAGAGCCTGTTTGCGCGCCTGTCTCGCGCGCTTTTGGATCCGGATTTCGAGGATATCGACGGTTGGGTCCGCAAGGGGCGCGACATGTTTCACGCCGCGCAAGATCGGCTGGACGATCCTGGCATCTCCCGCGCAATCGGCAATCTGCTGGGCAATGATCTCGGCCAGATGCGGGTGCAGTTCAATGCCAAAACCTACGCACCGCAGCCGCCTTACCGCGACGACAACAGCGGTCTCTGGGCTCCGGATGATGACGCTCCGCCACCCGAAGATGCGGAAGCGACGGTGGTGGAGAGCGTCCGCATTCGCCAGTCGGACGCCGACGACCCTGATCGTGAGCGCCAAACCAATGATCCGACACCCCGAACCGGTCGGGCGCGCAGTGTAGAGACGCCCGATACAGGGGTCCCGGTGGCAAGCTACCCCGAGTACGACTACCAAGTCGGCTGCGAGCGTCCCGACTGGACGACCGTGGTTGAGCATGCGCCACGCCTCGGCGATCCGCGCTTCGCCGCCGAGGTGCTCGATCGCCGCGCCGATTTGGCAAAGCGGATCGCAGCCTTAGTCAGTGCGGCGCGTGTTGGTCGGCCTGTTCGGATCCGGCGGCAGGCGGACGGGGAGACCCTCGATCTCGACGCATGCATCGACGCGCATGCGGCCCTTCGCGCGGGAGAGATGCCCGATGCGCGCGTCTACCAGATCATGGCGCGGCGAACCCGCGATCTGGCTGTTGCGGTGCTGCTGGATATCTCGCAGTCCACGGCGGATGTCGTCTCTGGCGGGATCTCCGTACTCGAACTCGAGCGAGACGCGGTGATCATGCTGTCGCAAGCGATGGATGGGCTCGGCGATCCGTTTTCAATCGCCGCCTTCAGCTCGAATGGGCGTGAAGAGGTGCGCTATCACCGGATCAAGGATTTCGGCGAGCCCGCAGGGGCGCGGGTCGGCGCGGCTTTGGCGGGGCTTCAGGCTGGCTACTCGACCCGGTTGGGTGCCGCACTGCGTCATGCCGGCACCGACCTTGCGCGACAGCCAAGTTTCCGGCGCTTGATCCTCTTGATCACTGATGGGGAGCCTTCGGATATCGATTGTCCCGACCCGCAATATCTGGTCGAGGATGCGCGGCGCGCCGTGCAAGCGCTGAGCGCAACGGGGATCGATGTGTTCTGCGTCGGGCTTGGGACCCGAAACACCGAGCAAGAGGTCCGGATTTTTGGGTCTCGCGGTTTCGTGCAGGTCACGAACATCTCCGTCTTGGCCGAGAAGCTTCCGGCCCTCTACCTCCGCCTTACGCGTTGACGCCCCTCTGGTCGTTGTCTTGGGTCACAATGTTGGTGGTCTTGAACATTCCAAGATGGCGCTCCCACTCTTCAAAAACGCCGACGGATGTCGTCCACCGTTCTTCTGTGAGATGTCCCAATACAATCAGATATTTATCGTGGATTCGAGCGCGGTTAGCGTCTTTTGAGGTGGTGGGGGTTTTGGTGGTGCTGGCGGTTTTGGCGGGGTGGCCA
>JBCCZI010000060.1:0-25979 GCA_039187815.1 Pseudomonadota bacterium
ATCCCCTGGATCGCCACCGCCACGTCCACCTGCCGCAACTTGGTGACAGTCTCCTCGGGCTTGTGCTTCTCTCTCGGCATGGATCCTCCTCGCCGGCTCAGCCGACATCAAAGGTGGATCCGTTTCAGGGGGGAGGGCCAATTTCGGTGCGGCGCGCTGGTCGGCGACGGGTAAGAGGTTGAGGGCTGGAACCAGTCTCGATCGGGCCGTTCCAATCAGGCTCCATGCGCAGCGAGAACCGCCATTGCTGCCAATCGAAGGTTACTGGGCGGCCCAGGCCGGGTCTGAGGCTGGGGGGGCGCCGAAATGTTTCCTGAACTGGGCGTGCTCTTTCGCAGTCATCTCCACAACCAGATGGACGGCCTCGTCTGTGTCCTCGCGCTCGATGACACCGGCGTGGTCATAGAGCCAGGAGATTGCCCGCCCGTCTGCGTGGGTCAGAGCGACGCTATGGCGCTGGCGGTTCGGATAGAGCCGGGCCTCGATCTCGGCAAGCAGCGCCGGCACACCCTCCCCATCGAGCGCGGATAGGACCATGGCGTGCGGATCTCGCGCAGCGGCGGCCTGCTCGGAGCGAGCCCGGTCTGGGCCGAGCAGGTCGATCTTGTTGCGCACCTCGAGCATGCCGCCGAGATCATCGGCGTCGAGCCCGAGCGTCTCGAGCACCGCGTGCACGTCGCGGGCATGCGCTTCGCTGTGCGAATGGGAGATGTCGCGCACATGCACGACCAAGTCTGCCTCCAGCACCTCCTCTAGCGTCGCGCGAAAGGCGGCGATCAGCGGCACGGGCAAATCTGAGATGAAGCCGACGGTGTCCGACAGGATGGCCCGGCGGCCCGAGGGTAGGTTGATCTGGCGCATGGTGGGATCGAGGGTGGCGAAGAGCAGATCCTCCGCCATCACCGAGGCCTCGGCCAGCCGATTGAACAGCGTTGACTTCCCCGCATTGGTATAGCCGACAAGGGCAACGACGGGATCGGGGACCTTCTTGCGCTTGGCGCGGTGGAGCCCGCGGGTCTGGACGACCTTGTCGAGTTGGCGGCGGATCCGGCCGATCTTCTCATCGATCTGGCGGCGATCGCTCTCGATCTGACGCTCACCCGGGCCGCCCATGAAGCCGACGCCGCCGCGCTGGCGCTCAAGGTGGGTCCAGGACCGCACGAGGCGCGATTTCTGATAGCTGAGATGGGCCAATTCGACCTGCAGCACGCCCTCGCGGGTCTGTGCGCGGGCGCCGAAGATCTCGAGGATGAGGCCCGTCCGGTCCAGCACCTTGGCCCTCCAGGCCCGCTCGAGATTTCGCTGCTGTACGGGGCTGAGCTGCCCGTCCACCAGGACCAGATCATCCTCGGCCTCGGCCACGGCCGCGCCGATCTCGGCCACCTTGCCTGGCCCGATCAAGGTGGCCGGCACCGCAGCGGTCAAGGGCACGACCGCGGCATCGGAGACGGTCAGATCGAGCGCGCGCGCAAGGCTCACCGTCTCGGCCAGCGCGGCGTCCGGGTCGCCGCTGCTGCCTTTCAGGTGAGGATGGAGGATGCGCGCGTGCGTCACGGGCCGCCTAGCCGAGCATCACTGCTCGCCGTCGCCTTCGTAGAGGCTGAAGGGCTGGGCTGGCATAATCGTCGACACAGCATGCTTGTAAACCAGCTGAGATTGCCCGTCGCGGCGCAGTAATATGCAGAAATTGTCAAACGACGTGATGACACCTTGCAGTTTCACACCGTTGACCAAAAACACCGTGACTGGGATTTTTCCTTTGCGGATATGGTTGAGGAACGCGTCTTGAAGGTTCTGTTGTTTTTCGTTGGCCATCTGTTGTTCACCTGTTTATCAGCCAAGGACGTCTCTCGCGCCTGTAGGTTCTGAGTGCGTCACCACCCAGACTTTGGGGTGTCGTCGCCGGATTTTCCACCCCTTTGTTCACGACTGCGGCCGCTTTGCCACGCATCGGGATTGAACAAGGCCACCAAGGCGAGGGTTTCGATCCGGCCCACGATCATTAAAGCACCCAGAACAGCGCGCTGGCCATCGGTCAAGGTGGCAAAGCCCGTGTCGATCTCTGCCACCAACTCAAAGGCTGGGCCCGTGTTGGCGATGGCGGAGATCGAGGCGATCAGAGCTGCCTCGAACCCGAGCCCAAGGGCGGTGAGGCCCAGCATCGAGACGGCGATGCCAAAGATAAAGAGCATCATAAACGACCACACGATCGCCGGCCCTTCGCGCAGCAGACTGCGGGTGCGGGCACCGACGCCGATCACGCTGTAGGGTTGGGCGATGCGCTCGACCTCGCGCAGGCCGTGGCGCATCAGCGCATAGGCCCGGATCAGCTTGATCCCGCCCGCAGTGGTGGCCGCGCCGCCGCCAATGGCCGCGAGCGCAAGAAGCACCAAACCGGGATTGGCCCAGCCGCTCCAATCGCGCGCGCTGTCCCAGAACCCCGAGACAAACCCCGTGGTGCTAAGAAAGCTGATGGTTGTGAAAAGAATCCCCCAGGTTGCCTCGAATGGATCCACCGGCTCGCTTGGCAGATCGACCGTGTAGGCACCGATCCAATGGCGCAGGAACAAAGTGACTGTCACCGCGAGCACAAAACCCAGCATGGTCAGCACCTCGGGATCGCGCTGCACAGGGACCCTTGTGCCGATTTCAGAGGCGTCCGAGTACAGCCGTCGGCTGACGGCCAGCAGGAGGAACAGCGCGGCGATCGCCTCGACGCTCAGATCCGGTGTCGCGGCCAGACCGTCCGGATGGGCCGAAATGCCGCTGGTCGACAGGATCGACATGGCGTGGATCATGGCGTCGAGCTCGCTGGCCCCGGCCGCAGACAGCCCAAGCCCGAGCACCGCCGTCAGCAGCGCGTAGATCGGCACGATGACACGCACCGCGCGGGCGATGCGTGCCTCGAGCGGGGGCACGCTGCTGCCCAAAAGGCTCGCGCTCCGTCCCGCCTGCATCTGCCAAGTGGCGGCCTCGATCTCGAACCCGCCGAGTTGGCGCGGCGCCAGGGCCACATAGGCCGCCGACAGTGTCATGAACCCGCCGAGCCAACCGACCAGGGCACGCCAAAGGTTGATCGCCCGCGGCAGTCCCTCAAGATCGCCGTAGACGGTGCCGCCTGTCGTGGTGAACGCTGCCGTCATCTCGAACATCGCGCCGGTGACCCCGATGCTGGGGGTGAGCAGGATCAGCGGGATCGCCGCAAAGACCGGGGCGATGAGCCAGCACAGCAACAGGATGCCAAGCTCGCGCCGTGCCGAGCCGCCATGGGACCGGGTCGCCAGCGCCAGGCCCAGCAGCAACGCAACTACCAGCGTGAACAGCCCCGCATAGAGAAAGCCGCGTGCCACGCGCCACTCGGCATCTGCGGCTGCCATGATCGAGGGGCCGGCCATCGCGAGGCCGATGACCGTGAGGACGAGGCTGAAGACCGGGATGGGTCTTTGGCCCATGGCCTAAAAGAAATCCATGCTGACGCGGAACATTTGCTCGACCTGCTTGACCACTGAGAACACGGCAAAGATCACCATCAGATCGCCGACCTGGATGGTGAGATCGCCCTTTGGCATCAGCAGTGTCTCGCCGCGCAGAACGGCGCCCACAATCGAGCCGCGGGGGAAGTTGATATCGCGGAGCCGCCGACCCGCAACGGGTGAGGTCGCCATGACCTGCGCCTCGATCGCCTCGCCCTCACCCCGGCCGATGGAGTAGACCGCGCGCACCTTGCCGCGCCGCACATGGCGCAGGATCCCAGAGACCGTGGTCGCCCGCGGGTTGATCAGAGCATTGACGCCAAGCGGCTCGGCAATGGAATAGAAGGCGCCGTCCTTGGCCAAGGCGATCGAGATCGGGCAGCCGGCCTGCTTGGCCAGGGCACAAGCCAACAGGTTCGTTCGGTCGTCATCGGTGACGGCCACAACCGCATCCGCCTCCCCTGCCCCCGCCTCCTCGAGCAGCGCCGTGTCCAGCGCGTCGCCGTTCAGCACGATGGTTCGCTCAAGCATGTCCGCGGCATACTCGGCACGGTTGCGGTCGCGTTCGATCATCTTGGCGCGCAGATGGTTCGAGGCCTCGATCTGATGCGCGACCCGCAGGCCAACATTGCCCGCGCCGACGATCAGCACCCGCTCGGGCGTCATGTTCTCCTTGCCAAAGATCGAATAGGTGCGGCTGAGATCCTCCTTGGCCGCAACCACATAGATGTCGTCGCCCGTCAGCAGCTGGTCATCGCGCCCGGCGACCCAGATCTTGCCCTGGCGCCGCACCGCCACGACGATCGCGCGCAGGGTCGAGAACAGCTCGCTTAGCTGGCCGAGCGGCGTGTTGACCACCGGACAGTCGTCGTCGAGGTGGATGCCGACAAAGGCCGCGCGACCGGCCAAAAAAGGCTCCACATCGAAGGCGGCACTCGCCTCGAGCCGGCGCAGCGTCACCTTGGCGACTTCGGTCTCGGGGCTGATGATCACGTCGATCGGCATGTGATCGCGGCGGAAGAGATCGGACCATTCGGCGCCCAGATAACTCTCGGTGCGCACCCGCGCGATCTTGGTTGGCACGTCAAAGACCGAGTGCGCGACCTGACAGGCGACCATATTGACCTCGTCCATCGAGGTCGCGGCAATCAGCATATCGGCGTCAGCCGCCCCGGCGCGGGCCAGCACATCGGGGTGCGAGGCAAACCCGGTCACGCCTGATACATCCAGCATATCGGTGACGCGGCGGACCAGGCCCGGATCCTGATCGATCACGGTGACCGCATTGCCCTCATCGGACAAGGACCTCGCAATCTGGCTGCCAACCTGCCCGGCACCGCAAATGATCGCCTTCATCTCGGCGATCCGCGGTTTGGTAGGACCCGAGGATCGATCTCAGTGTGTCGCATGCGTATCGAACCAGCCCGGCAGAGCGATGCCGGCAGCGATTTCGGCCAGATCGCAGGCCGCTTTGAGGAGCGTGCTTGACTTGAAGCGGCTGCCATCCCCCCAGCGCCGACAGCTCTTGAGGATCGGCGCATAAGTGGCCTCGATCGCGTTGCGGTTGAGCCAAGGCGCATCGAGATCATGGCCGAATGGGCCCGACGCGTGCCGCTCGAAGCCGACGTCGACCTGATCTGTGGCGCGGGTCGCCATGCGGCGCGGTCCGGCGATGAAGCGCCGCTGCACGGCGCGGAGACGGGTATAGACCAGCGAGGATAGGAGATCGACCTCCGCGCGGATGGCTTGGAGATCCAACTTGTCGCACTCGATCGACACATGACGGGGCTTGGTCGACACCGTTTGAAGGCATTCGAGGCAGTACCGGTCTGCGCCTTCGATATCGATCTTCAGAAAGAAGGGGACCCCATGCCGCGCGAGCACGTCGTCAAAGTCGACGCGCGGAACCGAGATTTCTGAGCAGTCGCGCCGGTGCGACTGGTTCCGGTCTCGACAGGTGAGGTCGGTGGTGCCCAACTGCGTGTGGCTCTCGGAGACAACGACCGGAACCGTCGGGGCCGGATTTGGGGAAATGGCACCCAAAAGGATCGTCACACGCCCCGTGGCAGTTTCGTCGGCAAACCGTTGGTTCAGGGTCGCGACCAGGGCCGAATTTCCCCCGAAACCGATGACGGTGAACCCCTTTGCAAGGTCGTATGCGGTGTCCTCGCCACGGTGCATCCCGACATCGAAGATCAGGTCTTCTCTCATGACGTGATCTCCGCAATCGGGTCCGGGTCAGCCGTCGTTGGCCGCCAGGTCTTCGTCGTCAAGCGAACCGGTCTCATCCACCACTGCCATGCGCACGCCGCCGCGCGATGTGGTGACCACATTCAGCATCTTGAGCTTGCGATGCAAGGCCGAGCGCTCCATGCCGACAAAGGTGGCGGTCTTTGAGATGTTGCCGCCAAAGCGGTTGATCTGGGCGATTAGGTATTCGCGCTCAAAGAGTTCGCGCGCCTCGCGGAGCGGCAAATTGGCGACAAGCCCCATCAGATCGCCGAGGCCCGCCTCTGTCGGCTCGCCCTGCACGGGGCCGCCTGGCAGCTCGCTCGGACAGATCTCGGCCTGGTCAGCGCCCAGGATCAGGACCTGCTCCATCATATTGCGGAGTTGGCGGACATTGCCGGGCCAGGTGCGGGTCTGCATGGCAGCGATCGCGCCCTCACCCAGATGGCGGCGTGAAAGGCCCTGGTCGCGGGCGAACATCTCGAGAAAGTGCTGCGCCAGGAGCGGGATATCCTCGCGCCGGTGCTCAAGGGTCGGCAGTTCGATCGGCACCACGTTCAGCCGGTGATAGAGATCCTCGCGGAACCGCCCGGCCACGATCTCGGCCTGGAGATTGCGGTTCGTGGCGGAGATGACGCGCACATCCACCCGCACGGTCGAGCTGCCGCCGAGCCGGGAGAAGGCCTGATCGACCAGCACCCGGAGTATCTTGGACTGGGTGCCGAGCGGCATGTCGCCGACCTCGTCGATGAAGAGGCTGCCGCCATGGGCGCGCTCGAACAGGCCGATCACCGCGGGGCGCTCGGCTTCCTCGCGGCCGAACAGCACCTCCTCCATGCGATCCGCCTCCATCGAAGCGGCATTCACGACAATAAACGGCGCATCGCGGCGCGAGGAACGGCGGTGGATGTAGCGCGCCGAGACCTCCTTGCCCGTGCCGGGGCCGCCGCTCAGCAACACCCGGCTGCCAGTGCGCGCCACCCGCTCGAGCTTAGCCCGCAGCGCGTTTATGGCCGGGCTTTGGCCCACCAGCTCCGCGTTCGCTTCGGAGGCCGAGCGCAGCGCCAGGTTTTCACGCCTCAACCGGCTGGTCTCGAGCGCGCGTCCTATGACAACCAACAGCTGGTCCGAGGTAAACGGCTTCTCGACGAAGTCATAGGCGCCCTGTTTGACCGCCGCGACCGCCACCTCGATGTTGCCATGGCCCGAGATGATAACGACCGGCAGATCCGGATTGTCGCGGCGGACGCATTTCAGCACCTCGATACCGTCCATGCGGCTGCCCTGCAGCCAGATGTCCAGGATCACCAGATCTGGCGCGGTGCGGTTGATCTCGGCCAGTGCGCCGTCCGCATCCACCGCCGTGCGCGTGCGATGCCCCTCGTCGGCCAGCAGATCCGAGATCAGCTCCCGGATATCGGCTTCGTCGTCAACCACCAAGATATCGGCCATGCTCTTCCTCTTCGTCTCTCTTGTTCCGTCCTGGCCTAGGCCGGGCCTGGGATCACGGCCCGGCTGCCGGTTGTTCGGCCTGAGTGTCGGTGCTGACCCGTCCGCACGGGCCGCGGCAGGCGCAGGCTGATCTTGGCGCCGTCGAGGCCCGCGGCCCCGTCCGCATCGCCGAGCGCCAGCTCGCCGCCATGCTGCTCCAAGATCTTCGTGACAATGGCGAGGCCGAGCCCTGTGCCGGACTTGCGCGTGGTCACATACGGGTCGGTCAGGCGCGAGCGATCTTCGGCCGGCAGACCGATGCCATTGTCGGTGAGGCTGAGGCGGTAGTTCCGCTCGCCGGTTACCAAGCGGAGTTGGATGCGCCCAGGCGGGCTCTTCCCAGCCTCGCGCTCCGCACGGCTATCGATTGCATCGGCGGCGTTCTGCAACAGGTTGGTCAGCACCTGGGCAACCATCGTGCGATCGCACAGCACCGGTGCGGGTACCGGCGGCAGATCGAGCCCGTAATTGATGTCGGACCGACCCTCACGCTGCAGCAGCACGGCGTCGCGCAGCAACTCGCAGAAGTCTTCCTCGGCCAGCTTCGGCTCGGGCATGCGGGCGAACTTCGAGAACTCGTCGACCATGCGCCTGATATCGGCGGTCTGGCGGGTGATGACCTCGATGTACTGCTCGAATTTCGGGCCTTCCCCGCCCAAGAGCCCGACATATTTGCGCTTGAGCCGGTCGGCCGAGAGCTGTATGGGCGTCAGCGGGTTTTTGATCTCGTGCGCGATCCGGCGTGCAACGTCGCCCCAGGCTGCCATCCGCTGGGCCGAAGCGAGCGCTGTGATGTCGTCGAAGGTCAGCACATGCCCGTCCTCGGGGCTGTCGGGCACGCGAGGGGCGTAGCGGGCCAGAAACTCGCGTGGCTGGCCGTCGACCGTCTGGCGCACCTCGCCGCGGGCGATGCCGCCTGGCGCCCGAGCGGCCCCGGCGATCAGGGCGCCAAAGCCCGAGGCAACCTCGACGATCTCCTGGGTGAGCATCGCGTTGCCGTCCAGCCCCAGCAGATCGGCGCCCGCCGCGTTGACCAGATCGATGCGCCCCTCTCTGTCGATGCCGATGACCCCAGCCGAGACGCCCGAGAGCACCGCCTCGGAGAACTGCCGGCGCAACTCGGTCTCGCGGTTCGCATCGATCAGCGCGTCGCGCTGGTCGCGCACCTGGTCCGCCATGCGGTTGAAGGCCCGACTGAGCAGAGCGATCTCGTCCGAGCCGCGCTCCTCCTTGACCCGCGCATCGAGATCGCCCGACCCGATCCGCTCGGCCGCCCCGGCCAGGCGCCCGACAGGCTTGGCCAACCGTTCGGCAAACCACAGCCCCAGCAGGATCGCCGCCACGATCACCAGCGCCGCAAACCCCAGATAGATCAGCGCAAAGTCGAACAGCAGGCTCGAGCGGTCCCGCTCAAGCTGTTCATAGAGCTGCACGGTCGCTTGGGTCTCGTCCAGCAGGCGCAGCACCTCGCCCTGGACGTCCCGGCTGACATAGAGAAACGCATCGAAGAAATTGGTCAGATAGACCAGCGCCCGGATCTCGTTGTTGGCGTCATCCTCCATGATGACCACCTCGCCGGCCCGGGCGCGTGCCAGCTGCTCCAGGGTCGGCGCCTCGAAGCTGAAAAGATAGCTGAACTCCCCGCGTGCCAGGATCTCCTTTTGGCTGTTGAAGACAAAGGCTTCCGGCAGTTCACGGATCAGCGCCTGTTGGCGCACCAGATCCGCCAACTCGTCGCCCTCGACGCCCGTGTCCACCGCACGGTTGAGATCATTGGCCATGGCCAGGATATCGCCGCGGATGTTGTTGCGATGCTCGCGCTCGTAGGCCTCGGCGGTCGCGAGCGCGTTGCGCACCACGCTCCCGACGCGATCCGAGAACCAGGTCTCGATGCCGAGATTGATCGAGAGCGTCGCAAAGATGGCAACGATCACCGTGGGAACAAAGGCGATGACCGCAAAGACACCCGTCAAACGGAGGTGGAGCTGCGAGCCGACCCGCCGCCGGCGCCGCGCCATCACCAGCTGCCCGACCCGGATGCCGATCAGCGCGACCAGTGCCAGCAGATAGCAGAGATCGACCAGCAGGACGATGCGCACCAGCGAGGGGTTGCTATCGCCGCTGCCCAAGGCAAAAGCCGTGCTGATGGCCAGGATCGGTCCGAGCAGGACGAGTGCGATGACACCCTGTCGGCCAAGCCAACCAGGGAGCCCTGCTCCCAATCTCTGTCGCCAGCCGTCGAGCCCGATGTCGCTCACGCAACCCCCGCAGGATCGGCGGAGCCTGGGGCTTCGCCGCGTTGTTGCTGATCTACATCAGTTTTTTGCCACGTGTTACCGGAATGTCAAGCTCGCGGATCTTTTTGCGCAGCGTGTTCCGGTTGATGCCTAGCAAATCCGCCGCTTTCACCTGGTTGCCGCGGGTGGCCGAGAGGGTGAGCGCAATCAGCGGCAGTTCGATCTCGCGCAGCACACGGTCATAGAGCCCGGCGGGCGGCAAGTGATCCTCATGCATGCCAAAATAGCGCGACAGGTGGTGCTCGACGGCAGCCCCCAGGGTGCGCTCGCTCTCGCTGGCACCGCGCAGGCCGCTGTCCTCGGGGCCGCGGGCCGTCAGTTCGGCCTCGACCGCCGAGCCGGGGATCAACTCGTCCGGGCAGAGCGCAGCCAGGCGCTTCACCATGTTCTCGAGCTCGCGCACATTGCCCGGCCAGTCATACTCCTGCAGGGCCTCGATCGCTTGGGTCGAGAGGGTTTTGCGCGGCAATCCCTCGGCCTCGGCCCGGCGCAGAAAATCGCGGGAGAGGTCGGGGATGTCGTCACGGCGCTCGCGCAAGGACGGCAGGCGGATCGGCACGACGTTGAGACGGTAGTAGAGATCCTCGCGGAACCGGCCTTCGGCGATCAACGCTTTGAGGTTCTGATGGGTGGCCGCAATGATTCGCACATCCATGCGGCGCATCTGGCGGCCGCCGACTGCGGTGAACTCGCCCTCCTGCAGCACCCGCAATAGCCGTGTCTGCGCCTCGGGCGGCATGTCGCCGATCTCGTCAAGGAACAGCGTTCCGCCCTGGGCCTGCTCGAACTTGCCCATGGCGCGTTCCGTGGCGCCGGT
The DNA here is from genome assembly GCA_039187815.1 of Pseudomonadota bacterium. GTDB lineage: Bacteria > Pseudomonadota > Alphaproteobacteria > Rhodobacterales > Rhodobacteraceae > Thermohalobaculum. The sequence goes on from JBCCZI010000060.1 coordinate 10,308, forward strand.
GAAGGCGCCTTTCTCGTGCCCGAACAGCTCGGACTCGATCAACTCGCGCGGGATCGCCGCCATGTTGATGGCCAGGAACGGCCCCTTCGCACGCTTGCCGAAATTGTGCAGTGCCCGGGCGACCAGCTCCTTGCCCGTGCCGCTCTCGCCCGAGATCATCACGGTCAGGTCCGTGTGCATCAGCCGCGCCATGACGCGGTAGACCTCCTGCATGGCCTGCGAGCGACCGATCAGGGGCAGTTTCTCGTCGCGCCGATCGGGTTCTTCGGCCGCATCCTCAGAGGATCGATCCTCGAGCGATTTTTGAACGCTGGAGATCAGCTCTTTGAGATCAAACGGCTTTGGAAGGTACTCATATGCGCCGACCTCGGTCGCGCGGATCGCTGTCAGGACGGTGTTTTGGGCGCTCATGACGATGATCGGCAGTTCTGGCCGCCGCCGGCGAATGGCTGGCAACAGATCCAGCGCATCGCCGTCAGGCATGTGCACATCCGTCACGATCACATCGCCCTCGCCCGCCTCGACCATGCGCCAGAGTTGGGTCGCCGAGCCGGTGGCTCGCACGCGGCAGCCGATGCGTCCAAGCGCTTGGGACAGAACGGTTCGGATGGATCGGTCGTCGTCCGCAAGCAGGACTGTGGCGCCGCTCACGCTGCATCCTCCCGAGTGCCGGAGGCGGATGCATCGATCTGGGCCTGGGTGGCCACCGGTAGCGCAAGGCGGAAGCGGGTCCAGCCGGGTTCTGACTCGCAGGCCACGATGCCGCCATGGTCCGCGACGATCTTCGAGACAAGCGCCAGGCCGAGGCCAGACCCGGAGGCCTTTGAACTCACAAACGGCTCGAAGATATGGCGGCGCAGGTCCTCTGGCACGCCGGGGCCGTTGTCAGTCACCGTGATCTGGAGCGGCAGACTCTCGGTCCGACCCGACGGCGTGCGCACCTTCATTCCCGCGCGATAGGCCGTGCGGATCTGGATCACGCCGCCCACCTGAGGCGCCGCCTCGCCGGCGTTTTTCAGCAGATTTTGAACCACCTGCATCAGCTGATCGGCGTCGCCCACGGTCGGGGGCAGAGACGGATCATACTCCTCGACAAAACGCACATGGGCGGCAAAGCCCGCCTGGGCCGCCCGCCGTGCCCGGTCGAGCACGTCGTGGATGTTCACCGGATCGCGGCGCCCGGGGCCGATATCGCCGAACTGCTCGACCCGGTTCATCAGGGCGCCGATGCGCTTGGCTTCTTCGCGGATCAGCTGCGTCATTTCCCGGTCGACCTCGGTCACGCTTGCCTCGAGCAGCTCCGCCGCCCCAGAAATTCCGGCCAGCGGGTTCTTGACCTCATGCGCCAGCATGGCTGCCATGCCGGCTACCGACCGCGCGGCATTGCGGTGGCTCAGCGAGCGATCCATCGTCTCGGCGATCGCGCGCGGCAAGATCTGCAGCATCACCCCCTGGCCCAGCGGCGAGGCGTGGATGTCCACCAGGCGCGGCGGCGCCTCGGGCCAGAGAAACTCCACATCATACTCTGCGGTCTTGGTGCCGGCCTCCAGGACCTGGCGCACCAGATCGACGATCCGGCTATCGGCGCCGGCCAGGCGATCCAGCGGACGATTCGACAGATGCCGCTCCGAGGCGTCAAAAAACGCCTCGGCCGCGCTGTTAACCTGGCCGATCTTCAGATCGCGCATCACGGTCATCGCCGGTGTGGGCAGGCTTTGCCACAGGGCATCGGAGGTGATGAGTTCGAGAGATGTCTCGCTCATGCTGCACAACGCTCCTCGATTGGGGTGATCAGCGGAGGAAGGTCGCTGCGAATCAAGCCAAGCAGCGCCAGCGGAGTTTCGACGGTCATCAACTGCGGGCGCAGACGCGCTGCGAGCGGATGGCCCACGAGATAGGCATCGAGATGTTTGCGAAAGGCGCGCGGGCCGATCCGGTCGCCGTAAAAGGCGCAATGCGCCTCTGCATGCCGGGCGATCAAGACGGCCAAGGCCGGCCCCCGCGGCACGATGGGCCCAGGGCGACCATCGAGACCCGCAGCGATCTCAGCCAACAGCCAGGGCCGCCCTTTGGCCGCGCGCCCGACCATGACCCCCGCGGCGCCGGACAGCCGCAGCGCCTGCCGCGCATCGGCTGCTGTGGCGATGTCGCCATTTGCCAGCACCGGGATCGTCACCGCATCCACAACCGCCCGGATGGCGGCCCAATCGGCCTGGCCCTTGTAGAACTGGGCCCGGGTTCGGCCATGAATGGTGAGCATGCGGATGCCTGCCGCCTCGGCCCGCACCGCGATCTTCGGGGCGTTCAGCGAGGTCTCGTCCCAGCCGAGCCGCATCTTGAGCGTGACCGGGACGGACACCGCGCCGACCACCGCCTCGATCAGGCGCAGCGCATGGTCCGGATCGCGCATCAGCGCCGCACCCGAGGCGCCGGATGTCACCTTTTTGGCCGGGCAGCCCATATTGATGTCGATGATGCGGGCGCCGTCGCCGGCGGCCCGGCGGGCGGCCTCGGCCATGGCGTGCGCCTCGCGCCCTGCGATCTGCACCGAGGTGCGGGCGGCATCCGCACCGATCTCGGCCTTGGCGCGCACCGAGGGTTTGCCGCACAAGGCCTCATCGCAAGCCACCATCTCCGAGACCACGAGGCCAGCGCCGAACTCGCAGACCAGATCGCGGAACGGGCGGTCCGAGATCCCGGCCATAGGGGCCAGCACGACGGTCGGATTGATCGTCAATTCACCAATCTGCAGGACCATGCCCATTTCCTCATCACCGCTTTGACTGTTACCCGCGGACCTTGTGCCGTGCAAGGCCCGAGACTAGAACCGCCTGCGGTGCGCGGAGGCAGGCATGACGACAGCGGTGGTGATCGTTGCAGCAGGACAGGGAACCCGCTTGGGTGGCCCACTTCCCAAGCAGTATCAGAGGCTGGCCGGGCGCCCGGTGATCGCGCGAACGCTGGCGGCAGCTTTGGCTGCGCCGGTCGACCGCGTGGTCGTGGCAATCGACCCGGCGGCGCGGCCACTTTACGACGCGGCGGTTGACGGGATAGAGGATTCGCGACTCACGGCTCCTGTTGCAGGCGGGGCGAGCCGGGCTGAGACCGTGCGCCGCGCGCTGGAGGCCCTCGAGCCTGCCGCGCCTCAAACCGTTTTGGTGCAAGATGCGGCCCGGCCGTTTGCGCCCCCTACCCTGTTCGCGGATTTGATCGGTGCGATTGGCCCTGAGACGGGCGCCATCGCGGCCGAACCAGTCGACGACGCACTGTGGGCCGAGGCGGACGGCCAAGCGGACAGCCCGCGCCCGCGGGCTGGGCTCTGGCGCGCCCAGACACCCCAGGCCTTTCCCTTCGCGCTCTTGTTGGCCGCACACCGCGCGCAGGCCGATGCGGATCCGCCGGCGCTCGACGATGCCGAGGTGTTTCGTCGGGCCGGCCATCCGGTCCGCCTGGTCGCTGGCCCGCCCGAAAACTTCAAGATCACCCGCGCGCCCGATATGGTCCGCGCGGAGCGCATGCTGGAGGGCGCGATGGACATCCGTGTCGGCCACGGCTTTGACGTGCATGTGTTTTGCGAGGGCGATCACGTGACGCTCTGCGGCGTGGCAATCCCGCATTCCTGCGGGCTGAAGGGGCACTCGGATGCCGATGTCGGGCTCCATGCGCTCGCCGATGCGCTCTATGGCGCGGTAGGCCAAGGCGATATCGGCCAGCATTTTCCGCCCTCGGATCCGCAGTGGAAGGGCGCCGAGAGCCACATCTTCCTCGCCCATGCCGGCCGATTGGTCGCCGAGGCCGGAGGACGCATCACCAATTGCGATGTCACCCTGCTTTGCGAGCGCCCCAAGATCGGGCCACACGCCGCCGCCATGCGCCAGCGCATCGGCGAGATCCTGGGCCTCGACCCCACCCGCGTGTCGATCAAGGCAACGACCATGGAGCGCATGGGGTTCGTCGGGCGCGAGGAGGGAATGGGGGCCCTGGCCACCGCCACCGTCATCATGAGCCGCAGCCTTTGATCCAGTTTGCCCGACCCATCGCGACAGGGTTCGGCCTGGGGCTCCTGCCAAAGGCGCCTGGCACCTGGGCCTCGGCTGCCACGCTGCCGCTGGTTTGGGCGCTGCATTGGCTGGGCGGGTTTTGGCTGGTGCTGCCTGCGACACTGCTGGTGCTGTGGGCCGGCTTTTGGGCAACCGCTCAGGTGCTCGAGAACCAGGATGCCGACCCGCCCGAAGTGGTCATCGACGAGATTGCCGGCCAGATGATCGCGCTCTGGCCGCTGTCACTGGGGCTTACGCTGGCCGGGAACGCCCCCCACATCTTCCCCTGGCCAGGTTGGGTCGGGGCCTTCGTGCTGTTCCGGCTGTTCGACATCTTCAAACCGCCGCCCGTGGATTGGGCCGAGCGTTTGGGCGGGCCGGTCGGGGTCATGCTGGACGATGTGGTGGCCGGGGCAATCGCGGCCTTGCTGGCGCTGTTGGCGGCCGGAGTGGCACATGGCTGGTTCGTCTGATCCCGAGATCCGCGCCGTGGCCACGGCGGTGCTGGCAGCCTGCCAGGCCCGCGGACTGATGGTCGCGACCGCCGAGAGCTGCACGGGTGGCCTGGTGGCCGGCGCTCTGACGGAGATACCCGGCTCATCGGCCGTGGTCGAGCGTGGCTTTGTCACCTATTCCAACGCCGCCAAGAGCGAGATGCTGGGGGTCGATCCGGCGGTGATCGAAGCCCATGGCGCCGTCTCCGAGCCGGTGGCCCGCGCCATGGCCGAAGGCGCCTTGGCGCAGAGCCAGGCGGACCTGGCGGTCGCTGTGACGGGCATCGCCGGGCCGGGTGGTGCCACAGCGCACAAGCCCGAGGGGTTGGTGCATTTCGCCTGTGCGGCAAAAGGAGCGGCCACGCGCGCGCGTCGTATCGAGTACGGCGCTCTGGGACGCGATGCGGTGCGGCGCGCCTCGGTGGTCCAGGCGCTGCGCCTACTGGCCGAGGCCGCCGGCTGACCGCTCAGTCCGAGCCTGAGGCGGGTGCGGGGCGCACCGTCGGCAAGATCGGCGCAGTCGGGCCGCCATAAAGATCCTCAGCCCGCGCCTCGAAGGCCCGCACGATCCGCTGCATTGCCTGGTTGAACACCGCACCGATCACCAGCTGCAACGCCCGCGACTTGAACTCGAAATCCACAAAGAACTCGACATCGCAGCTGTTCGGCCCGGTGGGTTTGAAATGCCAGTGGTTGTCGAGATAGCGGAACGGCCCGTCGAGATAGGCGACGTCGATCTTGCGCTCGGCCCGGTGAAGGGTGACCCGGCTGCCAAAGCGCTCGCGATAGACTTTGAACGAGATCACCAGATCCGCCTCGATCACCTCGGCGCCGTCCGGCAAGGTGTGGCGTGCCCGCACGCGCGAGGCCGAGCACCACGGCAGAAACTGGGGATAGCGCTCGACCTCGGCAATCAAAGCGAACATCTCATCCGCCGAATAGGGCATCGGTCGGCATTCGGCATGCGTCGGCATCAAGCAGTCTCCCCAGTCACACAAACACGGGAGTTAATGCGACCGGGCTTAACGCTTCAACCCTTGGATAAGGTCAAAGACCCGTTAACGCAGGGCCGCTTGACGCGTCTTTTTTTGCACACGAGCGGTGGAGATCGCGAACTCAGCCGCCCGCCAGCTTGCGGGCACGCGCATCGCGAAGCCGCACGAAATCATCGCCTGCATGGTAAGAGGACCGGGTCAGCGGCGAGGATGAGACCACCAAGAACCCCTTGGCCCGGGCTGCTCCGGCATAGGTCTCGAACTCTTCCGGCGTCACATAGCGCGCGACCGCATGGTGCTTGCGCGTCGGCTGGAGGTACTGGCCGATCGTGAGGAAATCCACATCCGCCACGCGCAGATCATCCATCACCTGGCGCACCTCTTGGCCACTTTCGCCTAGGCCGACCATGATGCCGGATTTGGTGAAGATGCTGGGATCGCGCTCCTTCACCCGTTGGAGCAGGCGAAGCGAGTGGAAATAGCGCGCGCCTGGGCGGACCTCCGGGTAGAGGCCCGGCACCGTCTCGAGATTGTGGTTGAACACATCCGGCCGCGCATCAACCACAATATCGAGCGCGCTTTCGCCGCATCTCAGGAAATCGGGGGTCAGCACTTCGATCGTCGTGGTCGGGATCTTGTGGCGCACGGCCCGGATGGTCTGCGCGATGTGCGCAGCGCCGCCATCCTCTAGGTCATCGCGATCGACCGAGGTGATCACCACATGGTTGAGGCCAAGCTTGGCGACCGCGGCGGCAACGCGCGAGGGCTCGAACATGTCCAGCGCCTCGGGCCGTCCGGTCGCTACATTGCAAAAGGTACAGCCGCGGGTGCAGATCTCGCCCATGATCATCATGGTGGCGTGCCCCTGGGCCCAGCACTCGCCCACATTCGGGCATCCGGCCTCTTGGCAGACCGTCGAGAGCCCATGCTCCTGGATGATGCTTTTCGTGTCGAAGAAGCCTTTGCTCGATGGCGCACGCACGCGGATCCACGGGGGCTTGGCCGGACTGGCGTTGTCCGGCCGATGCGCCTTTTCGGGATGGCGCGGTTTGGCGTGAGTATCGGTCATGGCGCGGTCCTCCGATGCCGGATCATAGAGGGCCGGCCGGCCCTTCGCCAGTGCAGCAGACGCAATGCCGCATCTCGCTTCGGGTCAGCATAAGGGGTTGCGGCAGCACGGCTGATTGACGGCGCATCCCCAAAGGCAAAGGCTGGGGCAAACACACAAGGAGGTCACCATGAGTGCATCCAGCGATGCCGAAGAGTATGATCCCGCAACCGGGACCTTCCGGCCGATCCGCAAACGCCCTGTCGGCAAGCCGCACCAAGTCTATCAGCGCCGCAAGCCCGCAGCGACCGCTGCCAAACCGCGGCGCGTGCCGGGCCTCAGCGAAAGCGGCGAGCGCTATGGCGTGTTCTACGAGATCATGGAGGGCGGGCTGAAGTCCGATGGCGCCAAATACATGGTCATGGGCTCTAAGATCGTGATGGCGATCATCTTTGCCCTGCTGCTCTACGAGGCGATCAGTTACCGCCTCGCACTGGGCTGACGGCGGCGGCCGGCGGCCCAGGGTTTACTGGGTAGCCGACGCCGGCTTGGCCTCGGCCTCGACCATGGCGTCGTCGTCCGAGAACAGGCCAAAGAAAGAGAAGCCGCCAGAGCTGTCTGCGCCTTTGCCGGCGCGGGCCTTGGCCTGCTCGGCCTTGAGCTTCTCGATCTGTTCGGCCCGGTCGCCGCCCTTGGCATAGGCCATGTCGGCGCCGCCGAGCGCGGCGAGCGCCACAGTGGCGGCAAAAAGGGTCTTGGTTGAGGCGTTCAGGGTGGCATCAAAGGTCTTGCGCATCGTCGGTCCTCCTGGGGTTGGCTTCGCTAGCACGAGATGGGCACGCACGCGGAGCGAGACGAGGGCATCCCCCGTCACCTCTCGCCACAGCGCGGTGACGATGCGTCAGATCGCTGCGAGGACCCGCTCCGGGAAGAGTTTGGCGAGGCCGTCGTGGCTCGCCTCGGCAACCCCGCGCTCGGTCACCAGGCCTGTGACCAGGCGCGCCGGTGTGACATCGAAGGCGGGGTTTGCGACGGGCGAGCCCGGATTGACCACTTCGGTTTCGACCACCGTGCCGTCGACCAAGCCGCGCATATGGGTTACTTCGCGGGCTGCGCGCTCTTCGATGGGGATTGCCGCACCGCTCGCGAGGGTCCAGTCGATCGTGGGTGAGGGTAGACACACATAAAAGGGCACCCCTGCATCCGCGGCGGCCAATGCCTTAAGATAGGTGCCGATCTTGTTTGCCACATCGCCGTTGGCTGCGGTGCGGTCGGTGCCGACCAGGCAGAGATCGACCTGCCCCGTCTGCATCAGATGCCCTCCCGCATTGTCGGCGATCACGGTGTGCGGGATGCCGGCCCGCGCCAGCTCCCATGCGGTCAGATGGCTGCCTTGGTTGCGCGGCCGGGTCTCGTCGACCCAGATGTGGAGCGGGATCCCCGCCTCGGCCGCGCGATAGATCGGCGCTGTGGCCGTGCCCCAATCCACCGTCGCGAGCCAGCCGGCATTGCAGTGGGTGAGGATGTTCACCGGCCCCGCTCGCCGCTCGGCGATCCGTTGGATCAGCGGCAGGCCATGGTCTCCGATTGCGCGGTTCTGGGCGACATCTTCGTCGCAAATGCGGGCCGCGAGTTGAGATCCGGCCGTGGCGCGGGCGCCCTCGGGCTCTACAAGGAGCGCTTGGAGGCTGCGATCCAGCGCCCAGCGAAGGTTGACAGCCGTCGGACGGGTCGCCGCCAGCACGGCCATGGCCCTGCGCAGCCCGGCCTCCGAGGCATCGGCGCGTGCGCCAAGCGCCATGCCATAGGCCGCGGTCGCCCCGATCAGCGGCGCACCGCGCACCTGCATGACCGTGATCGCATGAGCAGCGTCCTCGACGCCTGCCAATCGCACGGTTTCGAGCGCAAAGGGAAGCCGCGTCTGATCGATGATCCCAACCGCTCCATCGGTCTCGGCCCAGATGGTCCGCCAGGGGGTGCCGTCGATCTGCATGGGATGCTCCTCTGAGGGGTGGCCCGATCATGGCCAGCGGGACCACAGACGCAAGCGCGGCAGATCGTCGGTCTCGCCTGGTGCCGCAACAGTGTCGTGTAAACATTTGGCCAAGAGATATAAACACACTGAACTCTGCCGCCTGTGGCAGTGGTCCAGCGCCGGCACGGACGAAAGAGGTCATTGAAACCAACCCCGACCGTACACAGATCAAACGCACCGCAACAGAAGGAGCCCCCATGAACGCGACCCAAGCGACACCCGAACATACGGCTGACAGCAAGGCGCCCGCCGTCGACCGCGGGCCGGTTTGGAAGCGCGGCGGCTATATGTTGCTGTTCGCCATAGCCTTCTACGTGGCGCAGGGTCTGTTGGTGCTGGCGGCCTTGGTGCAGTTCGTGACCATTATGGTGATGGGCAAGCCGAACGGGTTCATAGCCGATTTCGGCCGCTCGATGGCGATTTGGCTGGCTGAGGTGACGGCGTTCCAGACCGCAGCAACCGAAAACCGACCCTTCCCCTTTGCCGCCTGGCCGAGCGCCGACTGACACGCGCCGCGTCACCGAGCTTGCGTCCCAGGGCCAGACCCGGCATGGGACGTCCATGAGCGAACCAGATCCTATTCACGTCATTGGCGGCGGCATGGCCGGCAGCGAGGCCGCTTGGGTCGCGGCCGAGTCGGGTGTTCCCGTTGTGTTGCACGAGATGCGCCCCGAGCGCGGCACCCATGCGCATCAGTCGGACGGATTGGCCGAACTCGTTTGCTCGAACTCCTTCCGATCCGATGACGACGAGACCAATGCGGTCGGTCAGTTACACTGGGAAATGCGGCAGCTCGGATCGATTTTGATGGCGGCCGCCGGTCCTGCTTCGGTGCCCGCCGGGGGCGCGCTGGCCGTCGACCGAGCGCTGTTCTCCGAGGCCGTGACCGCCCGCATCGCGGCGCACCCGCGCATCACCCTCGCGCGCCGTGAAGTCGTCGGCTTGCCGCCCGAAGACTGGGACAGCGTGATCGTCGCGACCGGCCCGCTCACCTCCGATGCCCTCGCCGAGGCCATCCGCGGCGTGACCGGGACCGAGAGCCTGGCCTTTTTCGACGCCATTGCCCCGATTGTGCATGCGGACAGCGTCGATCTCAGCAAAGCCTGGTTCCAGTCGCGCTATGACAAGGGCGAGACCGAAGCCGAGCGCACCGCCTATCTGAACTGTCCCATGGATCGGGCGCAGTACGACGCGTTCATCGATGCCCTGCTCGCCGCGCCCAAGACCGAGTTCAAGGACTGGGAGGACACGCCCTATTTCGAGGGCTGCCTGCCGATCGAGGTGATGGCTGAGCGGGGTCGGGAGACCTTGCGCCACGGTCCGCTGAAGCCGGTCGGTCTCACCAACCCGCATGCGCCCGAGATCAAACCCCATGCTGTCGTGCAGCTTCGGCGCGAGAACCGCCATGGCACGCTCTACAATTTGGTCGGCTTTCAGACCAAGATGAAGTATGGGGCCCAAGCCGAGGTGCTGTCGCAAATTCCGGGGCTTGAGCAGGCGCGGTTTGCGCGCCTCGGCGGCATTCACCGCAACACCTTTCTCAACTCCCCCCGCCTGCTCGACGGCGCCATGCGGCTCCGCGCGCTGCCGCGCCTGCGCTTTGCCGGCCAAATCACCGGGGTTGAGGGCGATGTGGAGTCGGGTGCGATGGGGATCCTGGCAGGGGTTATGGCGGCAGGCGAGCGGCTCGGCCGGCCTGTTCCGCCACCGCCGCCCGAGACTGCCATGGGCGCGCTGCTTGCGCATATCATCGGGGGGGCCGAGGCGGAGACGTTCCAGCCGATGAACGTAAACTTTGGCCTGTTCCCTCCGCTTGAGGACGCCCGCCGCGGCCGACGCGGCAAACGCGACAGGGCCCGCGCCTATACCGAACGGGCCAAGGCGGCGCTGCGATCCTGGCACGCGGCGCTTGCCCTGACCCACGCGCCCCGTACAGCGGCAGAGTGAGATCGTCGGGTTCTGTCGCCGCGCCAGCGGTTGCAATCGTCGACAATCCGTCGAATGATTGTCAAAATGCGACAGAAGGAGGCGGAAATGGTCGATGAGACAGTGTCCGGCCTTGCCGGCGCCTATAAGATCTCAAGCCCCGATGAAGCGAAGCCGTTCTATGACGACTGGTCCCAGCGGTATGAGGCGGAGGTTGCCGAGAACGGCTATGTCACGCCTGGACGCTGTGCCGAGGCGCTGGCGGCGCACGCTGCGGACCGCTCCGCACCGATCATGGATCTGGCCTGCGGCACGGGGTTGTCGGGGCTGGCCTTGAAGGCGGCGGGGTTCACCCAGATCGACGGGTTCGATCTCTCCGAGGGCATGCTCGAGCGGGCGCGGCCAAAGGGGATCTACCGCAACTTGGCGATCGCCGATCTCTCGCAACCGCTCAAGATGGCTTCGGACATCTATGACAATGCGGCGGCTGTGGGATGCGTCTCGCCCGAATATATGCCGCCCACGGTGCTGGATGGGATCCTCGGCAAGCTGCCGGTCGGGGGATGCCTGGTGTTCTCGGTCAACGATCATGCCGCTGCCGATGGCTCGATCGTCGGGCGCATCCACGACTTGATCGACACCGGGTTTGCGGAGCTTTTGCAGTCGGAATACGGTGAGCATCTGCCGCGCATCGATCTCAAGGCGACAGTCTACGTCTTGCGGCGGCGCTGATCCGCTACCAGCGGCCGGTGAGAGCGGCCCAAAGGAGGCACGCGGCGCGCCGACCTGGGGGCGTCGTGGCGGCCAGGTCCGCGCCGACCGAGGCCTTAGCAATGCGGTGGAGGCACCAGCCAGCGGCCCAGCCCGGAAGCAGGGCCGGCACCATGGCCCGCGGGAGCCGGCGGCTGAGGCAGCGGGCTTCGGCAAGCGCGACCAGTCCCCGATCCGCATAGGCGCGCAGTTTGCTCGTCAGCGGCTGTGGCACATCGCCCGACGCCAACAGCCCGCGCTCAGACGCCTTAAGATCGGGCAGAACCGACCGTCCGTCTTGCGCCATGGCCATAGACGTCCGGAGCGCAAGGGCCATCCCACAGCCGAGGCCAAAGGCCTGCTGGAGCGGGTCTGGTGCACCATCCCCGTCGATAACCGCGGTGGCCAACTCCAGCCGCGCACCGAACCGCCCGTGCGCCCAAAGCGCGAACGCCCCGGCATCGAAATCACCCGAGATTTCGGCCTCATGGGCATCGAACCAGGCTTCGAGCGCAACGGGTGGCAGCCGCTCGGTGCCGACCAAGTCGGCAAACGGACCTGCGATCTCATGGGCCGGGGGCGGCGCGCCGGCTTGCGCCGAGGCCGCCACATCACGCCACCACTGGATTCGCATGGCGGCGATGATTGGCCCGGTCTCGGGTTTTCGTGCCGCGCGGACCGCACGGCTCAGTTCCACATCGGCGGCATAGAGGGTCATGAGCCGCCCGCGTCCGGGCTCGGCCGCGAACAGCGCCGTGGCAAAGAGATCCGGATCGTAGCGCTGAACCAGGGCGGCGGGCGCGCCGAGCGATGGCTCAGCCACGATCCGCCGCGACCCCGGCCTTTAGCAGTTTGTACACGACCGCGTCCTCGAGCGCCTGGAAGGACGCATCCACGATGTTTGCCGAGACGCCGAGCGTTGACCAGCGCGCGCCGCTGCCGTCCGAGCTGTCGAGCAGCACCCGGGTCACCGCCCCGGTCCCCTGCCCGATGATGCGTACTTTGAAATCGACCAGATGCCAGTCCTGGATATGGCTCTGGTAGCGTCCCAGATCCCGGCGCAGCGCCTTTGAGAGCGCGTTCACCGGTCCGCGATCGGCCAGGCTTTCGGGATCGAGGCTCTCGGAGGCCGAGATCATCCGCTCGCCGTCCACATGGACGACGACGACGGCCTCTGAGGCGGTCACCCATTCGCCGCTGCGATCGAACCGGCGTTCGACCGAGACGCGGTACCGATCCACCTCGAAGAAGCGGGGCATCAGGCCGAGATGACGCCGCGCCAAGAGCTCGAAGCTCGCCTCGGCCTGGTCATAGGCAAAGCCCTGGTCCTCCCGGGTCTTTACCTCGCCCAGAAGGCGTCCGAGGCGTGCGTCGTCGCGTGTCACCTCGATACCGGCCTCGGTCAGGCGGCGGACAAGGTTCGAACGCCCGGCCTGATTCGACATCGGGATGACGCGCGCATTGCCGACCGCCTCGGGGCGCACATGCTCATAGGTCGAGGGGTCCTTCACGATGGCCGAGGCGTGGAGCCCCGCTTTGTGCGCAAAGGCCGCCGCTCCGACATAGGGCGCATGGCGGTTGGGCGTGCGGTTCAAGATTTCGTCCAGCAGACCCGAGACGCGCCGCAGTTTGACCAGCGCCTCTGGCGCGATCCCGGTCTCGAAGCGCTCGCTATAGGCGGACTTGAGCATCAGCGTCGGGATGATCGAGCAGAGATTGGCGTTGCCACAGCGCTCGCCCAGACCATTCAGCGTACCCTGGATCTGGCGCGCACCGGCCTCGATCGCCGCAAAAGTGCCGGCCACCGCCTGCTCGGTGTCGTTGTGGGTGTGGATGCCGATGCGGGCGCCGGGCAAGCGGGCGGCGACGGTCGCCACCGTCTCGCCGATCTCGGCCGGAAGCGTGCCGCCATTCGTGTCGCACAGAACGATCCACGCCGCGCCGCCCTCAAGTGCCGCTTCGAGACAAGCCAGCGCATAGGCTGGATTGGCGCGGTAACCGTCAAAGAAGTGCTCGGCATCGAAGAGCGCCTCGCGCCCCTGCCCCACCACATGCGCCATGCTTTGGCGGATGTTGTCGAGGTTCTCCTCAAGCGGGATGCCGAGCGCGCGTGTCACGTGGAAGTCATGGCTCTTGCCGACCAGACAGACTGCGCCCGTGCCGGCATTGACAACCTCTGCCAGCACCTCGTCGTTCGCCGCCGAGCGGCCCGAACGCTTGGTCATGCCAAAGGCGGTCATGGCGGCACGGGTTTGCGGACTGCGGGCAAAGAACTCGCTATCGGTCGGGTTCGCCCCGGGCCAGCCGCCTTCGACATAGTCGAGGCCGATCTCGTCCAACGCTTGGGCCAGGCGGATCTTGTCCTCGACCGAAAAGTCCACGCCCTGGGTCTGCTGCCCGTCCCGGAGCGTCGTGTCATAAAGCCACAGGCGTTCGCGGGCGGGGGTGTCGGCCGTGCGAGGGCTGGCCGGCTGGGTTGTCATGGCCGTCATCGGAGGGCCTCCAGTTCGGCCAGCTTGGCGGGGTCGAAGTCGGGGCCGATCTCCCAATCCGTGCCGGAGGGGCCGTCTTTGACGACCAGACCGGCTCCGCTCAACCCATCGCGGATGCCATCCGCCAAGGCGAAGTTCTTGGCCTTGCGGGCGGTGATGCGGGCGGCCAACAGCGCCTCGATCCGCGCTGTGTGGTCCTCGGAAAGCCCGCTCTTTGCCTCTGCCTCCAAGGTCGCCGCGGTCTTGAGCGAGGCAAAGCCGAGGAGCGCCAGACCGCCGAGGAAAGCCGCCGAGGCCGCGTCATGCTCGGCCGCCGTCTTGGGCTCGAGCACTTGTTTGGCCGCCGTGTCCACGGCTCGCAAGGCAGTCCACGAGTTCAGATCATCGGCCAGCGCGGCCACGGTCTCGGCCGAGGGCGCCACTCGCTCGGGCTCCACTGCGCTCACATGGTCGAGCGCCCGGCGCCAGCGGTTGATCACCCGGGTGGCCTCCTCAACCCGCTTTTCGGTCCAGTCGAGGGGCTGGCGGTAATGGGTGGCGAGCAGCAGATAGCGCATCACCTCGCCCGGGATCCCCTGGTCGCGCAGATCTTTGACGGTGAAGAAGTTGCCGAGCGATTTCGACATCTTCTCGCCCTCGACCATCAGATAGCCGTTGTGCACCCAGATATCCGCGAGCTCGTCGGTGTCGAAGGCCGCGCAGCTTTGTGCCTGCTCGTTCTCGTGGTGCGGGAAAAGCAGATCGATACCGCCGCCATGGATCTGCACGCGCTCGCCCAACAGCGCGTTGGCCATGGCCGAGCACTCGATGTGCCAGCCAGGGCGACCGCGGCCCCATGGGCTCTCCCATCCTGGCTGCTCTTGGGTCGAGGGCTTCCATAGGACAAAATCCATCGGGTCGCGCTTGTATGGAGCAACCTCGACCCTCGCGCCGGCCAGCATCTCGTCGACCGAGCGGTGCGAGAGCGTGCCGTAGTCCGCCCAACTCTTAACGCCGAACAGCACATGGCCCTCGGCTTCATAGGCGTGCTCCTTGGCAATCAGGACCTCGATCAACTCAATCATGCGATCGATATAGGCCGTCGCTTTGGGCGCGTGGTCCGGCTCCAGGCAGCCGAGCACCGCCATGTCCTCAATGTACCAGCCCGAGGCCTCTTCGGTGATGTCCATGATGGCGCGACCGGTCTCGGCTGCCCGCGTGATGATCTTGTCATCCACATCCGTGAAGTTGCGCACATAGGTCACCGCCTCGCGCCCAAAGAGATGGAGCAGCACCCGGAACAGCAGATCAAAGGCGACCGCCGAGCGCGCATTGCCAATATGCGCCCGGTCATAGACCGTGGGGCCGCACACATAGACGCCCACCCGTCCGGTGGCGTCCGGCACAACGGGGGTCGTCTGCCCCGTCTTGCTGTTGGTGAGCTGTATTCTGGTCATGGCGTCCTCGCGCGCGGTGAGGCCGCGGCAGGCCAAAGGTCTCGGGAGTTGGGAACGAGAGCGACCGCCGCGGACAATGTCAGCGGATAATGCAAGTCTCACAGATGAGCGTTGCGTTGGTCATGGGGGACAGGTGCCCGTCCTGCCCTCATCTGTCAAGCGGGAATGGCGGTCAGACGCTCTCGACATGTTTTTTTCGTTTGCGTCATTTTCTGATGCTCGCCGATGAAGTGGAGGCGGTCTGCGGCCTCGGTAAGGGCCGCGTTCATGAAGCGTGGCGAGCGCTTTGACCCGTGTCTTCTGGTGGCCCATCTCGCGCGGGAGGTGAGGACCTCTATCAACTCGGTTTGCGCCGTGGCTTTGAACGTCAGACGTCGGTTCCCCGGTGATTGGGGCGCGGCGGAATGCTGGCGGTGATGGTCTTCGGGGTCGTTCTCGGTGTCAGGCCATCTCGGC
>JBCCZI010000061.1:0-25057 GCA_039187815.1 Pseudomonadota bacterium
CCGAGACCAGCTCGACTGTGCCCGAGGGGAGCACCAGGCGGCGGCGCGTGCGGGTGACCTCGGTCTCAAAGACCGGCTCGGCCGGCGCGGTGGCGAGCGCATGCTCCAGCGCCTCGCGGAGCTCGGGGCTCTCGACCCGCTCGATGTCTGGCACGGGGCCCGGCAGCGGCGCCTCGCTCCCGGTCGCCTCGCTGAGGCCCGCCTCGAGCCGGCGTTAGGCCTTGACCGATTGCCGCCAGCCGGCGCCTTCGCTGCGCACGCGCAGCGCTATGCCGGCGGCGGCCAGCGTCTGAGCGGCTGTGTCCAGATGTATCGTGCGCAGGCGCGCCGTGCGGGCCTCACCCTCGCCGTTCTGCGAGACCACAGGCGAGCCTTGCAGCCACTCGACCAAGTGCTCGTCCACCAGAAGCTTCAGTTCGATTTCTTGCATGCCGATTGCAAGTTAATTTTGCGGCGGTGCGCCAAGAGCTCCGTGCACAAATTCGAGGATCAGCCGCAGGATCAACCCCCTGGCGCCAGGCGTCTTCGCCGAGGCCGCGGCGGATTGGCGAGCCAACGGAGGTCCTCGAGGACCAGATAGAGCGCCGGGATCAGC
The DNA here is from genome assembly GCA_039187815.1 of Pseudomonadota bacterium. Taxonomy (GTDB): domain Bacteria; phylum Pseudomonadota; class Alphaproteobacteria; order Rhodobacterales; family Rhodobacteraceae; genus Thermohalobaculum. The sequence goes on from JBCCZI010000061.1 coordinate 596, forward strand.
AGCAGCACGATCGCGGTCGCGAACAAAATCCCATAGCCGAGCGACACCGCCATTGGGATCAGGAACTTGGCCTGCGCCTCGGTCTCGAAGATCATCGGCGCGAGCCCGCCAAAGGTGGTCAGGGTGGTGAGCAGAATCGGCCGGAAGCGCCGCACGCCTGCCAGCCAGATCGCCTCGGAGGCCGACAAGCCCGATGCCCGCGCCCGGTTGGCAAAATCGATCATGACGATTGCCGCATTCACCACCACGCCCGCGAGGGCGATCATCCCAAAGATCGAGACGATCGACAGGCCCATCCCCATCAGCATATGGCCAAGCACGGCACCGACGGCGCCAAAGGGGATCGACACCATCACGATGGCCGGCTGGATATAGGAGCGAAACGGGATCGCCAGCAGCGCGTACATTAGGATCAGCGTCAGCGGGATCGACAGCTGCGTAAAGCTGGCCAGGGTCTTCTTTTGGGTCTGCTGTCGGCCGGCGAAGGCATAGCCGAGACCGGGGAAATCGACGGCCAGACGGGGCAACACGTCATCCGTCAGCTGCGTGGTAACCAGATAGGTCATCTCGTCCGGCGAGATTTCGGCCGAGACGGTGACGACGCGCCGGCCATCCTCGCGTTCGATCTTGGCATCGGCGCGGCTGCGCGTGACCTCGGCGATCTGGAACAGCGGCACCTCGCCGCCATCGGCGGTGCGGATCAGGAGCTGCTCGATATCGGCCTCGGAGCGGCGCTCCTCCTCGGGCAGGCGGACCCGGATGGTGACTTCGTTGCGGCCCTCCTGCTGTGCGAGCGCCTCGGCGCCGAAAAAGGCCGCGCGGACCTGGGCGCCCACGGCCTCGGAGGTCAGGCCGAGCGCGCGCCCGGCCTCGGTGATCTGAAACTCCAGCTGGCGCTTGCCGGGCGTGAAGCCGTCATCGGGGTCCCGCACCATGGGGAAAGTCGCAAGCTCTGTCGCCAGCCGCTGGGCCGCCCGCGCGAGCGTGTCGGGATTGCCGTGGCTGAGCGCGATCTCGACCCCCGCCGCGCCCCCCGGCCCGCCAAAGGAGGAGGAATAGCGGAAGGTCCGTGCCTCGGGGATCTCGCCCACCTCGGCGCGCCATTGGCGGGCGAAGGCCGCGGTCGAGATCGGCCGCTCGCCTGGCGGGGCGAGATAGGCGCGCACCGTGATGCGGGTGTCCGAGATTGTCGCATGCACTCCGCGGCCGAGCGCGTCCCCGCCATTGCGTGCGACCACCCGCTCGGCAGCGGCGACCAGGCGCGCCTCGACCGTCTCGGCCGTCGCCAGAGGCGCGCCGACCGGCAGCGTGACACTGAGCCGCGCATAATCCCGCGGCACCGGCGGAAACAGGCTGAACCCCATGCGCCCAGACATCGGATAGGCCAGCACCACCATCAGCACGGCGACCATCAGCGCGATGGTCGCATAGCGCCAGCTCAACGCCAGACGCAGCAGCGGGCCATAGAGCCGGTGCACGACCAACTCGAGCCCAGCGGCAAAGACGCGCTGCACCCGCTCGATCAGGCTCGGCCGATGCTCGGGCCCGCGCCGCCGCACGCCCGCCAAATGGGCCGGCAACACGAACAGCGCCTCGATCCACGACAGCAGAAAGGCCGTCGCGACCACCACGGGGATCCAGATGAAGAACTTGCCAAAGCCCCCCGGCACCAAGACCAGCGGCAGGAAGGCGACGATGTTGGTGAGGATCGAGAAGGCCAGCGGCACCGCGATGTCGCGCGCCCCTTGGATCGCAGCCTCCAGCCGGCCCATCCCGCGTTCCATGTGCTCATATATGTTCTCACCCACCACGATCGCGTCGTCGACAACGATCCCGAGCGCCAGGATGAAGGCGAACATGGTCACCATGTTGATCGAGGCCCCTGTCAGCGGCAGGAACAGAAACGTCCCCAGAAAGGCGGTCGGGATCCCGACCGCGACCCAAAAGGCCAGCCGGTATTCGAGGAAGAGGCTGAGCAGCAGCAGCACCAGAGCGAGCCCGATGAACCCGTTCTTGAGCAACAGCTCCAACCGCCCGCGATAGATCTCGGCATCATCGTCGGTGACCGCGATGTCGATGCCCTCGGGCAGGCCTGCGCGCAGCCCCGGCAGCTCGGCGGCCACCGCGTCCGAGATCGAGATCGGCGTCTCGTTGCCCACACGAAAGATGTCGAGCTGGATCGCGGGGCGGCCATCAAAGCTCGACTGGCGATCGGTCTCGGCAAAGCCCCGCTTGATCACCGCCACATCGCCCAAGCGCAGCAGCGTACCGCGCGCATCGGTGACAAGCGGGATCTCGGCGAAATCGGCGACGGCGTCGCGGCGGTCGGCGAGGCGGATCAGCAGGTCGCCGCCCGAGGTCTCGATGGTGCCCCCGGCCCGGTCGAGCGCGGATTGGCGCACCACGCGGGCGACGTCCTCGAGCGTCAGACCCTGGGCGCGCAGCACGCCCTGCGAGATCTCCACGTGGATCTCGAGCGCCCGTTCCTCGGCGATATCCACCTGGGAGATCGCCTCCGCCAGCAACAGCCGCTCGCGCACCTGCTCGGCGGCCATGCGTAACGAAAACGGATCGACGAGCCCGTGGATCTGCAACTCGACAACCTCGCGGCGCGGCACGACCAAGCGGACCTGCGCCTCCTCGGCATCGTCGGGAAAGGATGTGATCCGGTCGATCTCCTGGGCGATGTCGTTATAGAGCTGCTGGCGGTCTTGGCCGGGATCGAGCTCGGCGATCACGCTGGCCGCGCCCTCGCTGGCCGTCGCCTCGAGCGTGTCAATGCCCTCGATACCGCCCAGCGCCTCCTCGATGGCCAAGACCACCGATTGCTCGACCTCGGCCGGCGTGGCCCCGGGCAGGGCGACCGAGATGGCGACCGTGTCGGTCTCATAGCTCGGGAAGACTTCTTGGGTGATCCGGCTCGCCAACAACAACCCGCCGACGACCATCACCAGCATCAGCAGATTCGGCGCGACCCCGTGACGGGCCATCCAGCCGATGGGGCCGATCCCGCGGGTCCTGGCGGTCATGGCTTGGGCTCAGATGCCGCAGCGTCGGGCAACGCAGGCTCGGGCGCCGCGGGCACGGGTGTGGCCTCGCGCACCCGCAACGCCATGCCGTCGGCGACCGTGGCCAGCAACGTGGTCACCACCCGCTCGCCGGGTACGAGGCCCTCGCCCACCAACACCGTCTCGGCGCCGCGCCACAGCACCTGTGGTCGGCGTATCTCCAGCCGGTCATCCGACCCCATGATCCAGACCGTATCGTCGTCGCGGAGCCAGGCCCGGGCGATGACGCTTGCTCCCGGGATCTGGGGTGCCTCGATCTCGGCGGCCAGGAAGGCCCCGAGGAACAGCGGCGGGCGCCCCGGCGCAGGGTCAAGCGGTGCCTCCACCGCAACGATCAGTTCGGCCATGCGCCCGGTCTCGGTCAGGCCCGGATCGAGCCCCACCACGGTGCCCCTTCGCTCGGCCCCCTCGGGCCAGACGCCTGGCTGATCGAGCGTGACCGCGCGGCCCGGCTCGGGCTTGATCCGGTCGAGCGTGATCGGCGGCACCGTCAGGCTCACCCGAAAGCGGCCGGTGGCAACCAAGCTGGCGATCTCGACCCCGGCCGACAACACCGAGCCGACCGCCACGCTCTCGCTCTCGACAATCGCATCGAAGGGCGCTCGGATCTCGGTGCGCGCCAGATCCAGCGCGGCCATCTGGCGCCGCGCCACCGCCACCGCGCGCTGCGCCTGCAGCTCGGCCATTTGCGGCTCGCGCAGGATCAGCGCGCGCTGCTCGTCGGTCAGGCCGCTGCGCACTGGCGAGCGCGCCAGATCCCGCTCGGCCCGCGCCTGCTGCCCCATCTCGAGGCGGATCTGCGCATCCATCCGGGCGATCTCGGCCTCGGCCTCAGCGAGATCCAGCGCCACGTTGCGGTCATCAATGCGCACCAGCACAGCGCCGGCCTCGACCCGCCCGCCCTCGGTCAGCTCGGGTGCGACGGCGACCACCCGCCCGCCAATCTCGGGGCGGAGCGACAGGATCCGGTCGGGTTCGACTACGCCCCAGGCCATCAGGACGGGACCGCGCGCGGCCGTCTCGACCCTCGCCACCTCGACGAGCCGCGCCTCGCGTTCGGTGACCCGGCGCTCGGCCACCGGGGCCGCGCCATAGATGCTCCAGGCCAGTAGGCCACCACCGGCCAAGAGGCCCAGCGCTACGGCCGCCTTCAGCACAAAGGCGATGGCGCGGTGCCACAGCGGCGCGCGACGCGGTTCCAGCTCCTCAAGCGATAGGGCGTCGGGGCGAGCGTACATAAGCATCCTTGGGCCGGCCGGCTTTCATCCACAGTCAGGATGCATATAACCCAACAGGCCGATGTTTCCGTCGTGCCCTGAAGTGTAGCCCGAGAAAGGCTTGGAACTCATGTCCCAGAGCGCAACAGCCCCCGGTTGCCCAATCTGCGGCAAACCGCGCGATGCGGTCGCCCGGCCGTTTTGCTCGAAACGCTGCGCCGATATCGATCTGGGGCGTTGGCTGAACGGGTCCTATGCGATCCCATCAGAGGAGGGGCCGGACGGCGAGGCATCCGAGAGCCCGGACATCCGCCGCGAATAGGCGTGGAGCAACGCGTCGCGCTCGGCAGCCGTCGCCTCGGAGCGGCGGTTGCGGTCACCGCGCGCCTGTTCGACCAGGCCCTCAAGCGCCCGCTCGCGCCCGAGCAGCCGCGCCAGCGACTGGCGCAGCGGCCGGATGGCCTCGGAGACCCCCGCCGCCTGTTGATCGCAAAGGTCGGCCTCTTCACGCAGCGCATCGCGCCAGGCGCTGTCGGCCAAGAGATCGAAGGCCGCGGCCGTGTTCGCTGGCACCGCCGCAGTGCGAGCCTGGTGGCGCAGGCTCGTTGCCCGTTTGCGGAGCCGCCGAAGCTCGGCATTGTGCACCGCCAGGCGCGCCTGCTCGGCGGCCCGGGCGGCGGCCAAGGCACGGGCCAGACGCGCCAGACGGTCGGGCGAGGCGGTCATGCGCCCACCCTCGCCTTGGCCCGGATCTCATCGGCGAATAGGATGGCGGCGGCCACGGCACGGTAGTGCTCGGGCTGCACCTCTTGGCCGATCTCGACCAGCGCATGGATCGAGCGGGCCGTGGGCGCATCCGCATGGACTGGGATCGCCTCGCGCTCGGCGATCTCGCGGATCCGGTGGGCCATCTCGTCGACGCCCTTGGCGATGCAGCGCGGGGCCGTGTCGACCTCGCGATCCCATTTCAAGGCCACGGCATAGTGGGTCGGGTTGGTCACCACGACATCCGCATTCGGCACATCGTGCAGCATCTTCTGGTTCGCCAGGGCACGCCCGCGTTCGCGCCGCTCGGCCTTCAGATGCGGGTCCCCCTCGGTCTGCTTGGCCTCTTCCTTAAGCTCCTGATGGGTCATGCGGTTGCGCTTCTCGAACTCGAATCGCTGCCACATAAAGTCGATGAAGGCGATGCAAGCCGAGACGATCAGCAAGCCGATCAGGATGGCCTCGAACTGGATGCTCAGCAGCCCGCCCAGATGGCGCGGGTCGAGCGCCGAGGCCATAACGATCCGCGGCATCTCGGCGATCAGCACCGTGTAGAGCACTGCGGCGACGGCGGCGACCTTGACCACGCTCTTGGCAAACTCGACGAGCCCGCTCAGCCCGAATTTCTGCTTGGCATTGGCGATCGGCGAGATGCGCGAGAGCTTGGGCGCGAGCTTGTCCGGTGCCACCACGATCGACCGCTGGGCGATCAGCAGCACCAAGATCAGCAGCGCGGGCAAGCCCAGCACCGGTGCGACCGACAGGGCGATGCGGCCGAGCATATCGGGCAGGGCGCTCGCCCCGCCGCGCAGGATGTCCTCGGCCAGGGCATGGGGCTGGGCAAAGGCCGGGCGCAGCGCCTCGCCAAGCCCGATGGCCGCCCAGGAGCCGCCCAAAAACAGCGCTGCGGCCAGCCCGATATAGGCCGCCAGCGTCTGCGTGTCGGTCGAGCGCGGGATATCGCCCTGCTCGCGCGCCTTCTCAAGCCGCCGCGGGGTGGCGTCATGGGCCTTTTCTTGGCCGTCATCCTCACCCTCGGCCATCAGCCGATGCTGCCGAGCGGGTTGGCGAGGATGGCCCGCAGCGCCTCGGCCCAGCGGTCATAGATATGCGGCAGGGCGAGATAGAGCGTGATCAACCCCAATCCAACCAGCAGCGGCACGCCGATCAGAGCGACCAGCAGCTGCGGCATCGCCCGGCTGAGCGCCCCGAGCGCCAGATTGTAGGCAAAGCTGATCGCAATGAACGGGAAGGCGAGGGCAACGCCGAGGGCAAAGACCTCGGCCGTGCGCCTAACCGAAAGCTCGGAGAGATCGCTGCCGGACGGAAACCGCCCGAAGGGCAGCACATCATAGAGCCCCGCGAGCGCCGCCACCGCCTGGATGTGCAGCCCCACGGAGATGGCGAGCACGATGCCGCCCATCGCGAGAAAGGTCGCGATCGTCGGCTCGGCATCGCCGACGGGCGTGCCGAAGATGTGGCTGAGCGAGAGATGAAACGCCGCCGTGGTGCCCGCGATCTGCAGCGCATAGACCAGCATGCGAAAGCCAAAGCCGATCACCAGCCCGGCCAGCGCCTCGGCCGAGAGCATCAACGCCAGCCCCGGCACATCCGAGGGCGTCTCGGCCACAAGCGGGCGCACCAAGGGCGTCAGCAGGAAGGTCAGCGCCAGCGCGGCGCCCAGGCGCAGACGCATCGGAATGCCACGCTCCCCGATCCCCGGCATCAGGAACAGAAACGCCCCGACCCGGGCAAAGATACCGACCGCGGTCACCACCGTCTCCTCGGTCGCGGAGAATATGGCGGCCAGCGGCTCCACCGATCACGCCGTGCCGATCAGCGCGAGATCCGCATGGGTGCCGATCTCGTCGAAGGAGAGCACCGGGTTGCCGATCCCCTTGGCCGAGAGCACCTGACGCAGGAACCGCCGCCGCCGGGCCGAGGTGGCGATGGCCGGGAACTGGCCCTGGTCGGCCGCGCGCTTAACGATGGCGCCCACAGCGCCGGCCAGACGGTTAAAGTCCTGTGGCGGCAGAGCGATGTCCTGGCTGCCCTCCCGCTCATGCTCGCTGAACAGCCCCTCCCAGTTGGGGCCGAGCTGGACCAGTGGCAGGCGCCCCTCCTTGTCCGCGAGGCGCGCGACGATCAGAAAGGCGATGCGGCGGCGGATATGTTCGACGATCTCGTCCGAGCCCAGATTGGCGGCCTTGGCCTCGGCCGCCGCCTCGAGGATGAGCGGCAGGTTGCGCACCGAGACCCGCTCTTCGAGCAGCATGCGCAGCACCGTCTGCAGCACGTCATGGGGCACCTTGTCCGGCACGAATTCGTCGATCAGGCGGCGGTTCGCCTCGGCACGGACCGGGTCGGAGGGCGTGGTGAACTCCTCGATCAGCTTGCGCAACGCACGGCGGGTGAAGAGCTTGCCGAAATTGGCTTGGATCGTTTCGAGCAGATGGGTGGCCACCACCTCGCCCGGGGCGACGACCGGCAGGCCGAGGGCGGCGGCCTCCTCCTGCGCGCGCTCGGGGATCCAGCGGGCGGGCGCCTTGTAGACCGGCTCCTCGACATCTTCGCCCGGCACAGGCAGCGGCAGATCGGGCCGGGTCAGCACCAGCACATGGCCCGGTTTGAGCCGCGCCTGGGCCACCTCGACCCCCTGAATTTGGACCGAGTAGCGCCCCGTGTCGAGCAGAGGATCATCGGTCAGCCGCACATCCGGGATGACAAAGCCGAATTCGGTCGCGATGTGCCGGCGCATGTTGACGATGCGCTTCTCGAGCCCCGTCCCAGGCTCCATGATTGCGCCGATCAGCTGTGGCGAGAAGCGCAGGTGGATCTCGTCCACATCGAGCAGATCGCCGAGCGGGCGCTTGGGCGCGGGCGGCTCCTCGGGTTCGGGTTCGGGCTCCAAAGCCGCAGCCTCCACCTCGGCCTTGCGCCTTGTCGCGATCAACGCCGCCAACCCCAAAACTGAGGCACCGATGATGAAGGGCGCAAAGGGCAACCCCGGCACAAAGGCGAACAGCGCCATCAGCGCAGCCACCGTGCCGAGCGCGCCCGGATAGCCGCCGAGCTGGTCGATCAGCGCCCGGTCGGCCGAGCCGGCAACCCCGCCCTTGGACAGCAGCAGCGCCGCCGCGATCGAGGTGATAACCGAGGGGATCTGGCTGACCAGCCCGTCGCCGACGGTGAGGATCGAATAGGTGCGGATCGCCTCTTCAAAGCTCAGCCCATGCACCGCGAGACCCATGGCCAGCCCGATCACCAGGTTCAACAGGGTGATTAGGAGCCCGGCGACCGCGTCGCCTTTGACGAACTTCGAGGCACCGTCGAGCGAGCCGAAGAACGTCGTCTCCTCCTGCTCGAGCTTGCGCCGCTCATGCGCCTCCTTGTGGCTGATCGCGCCGGCGGCCACGTCACTGTCGATGGCGAGCTGCTTGCCCGGCATGCCGTCGAGGGCAAAGCGGGCGCCCACTTCGGCCATGCGCCCCGCGCCCTTGGTGATCACGATAAAGTTCACGATCAGCAACACGCCAAAGACGACCAGGCCGAGGAACAGGTTCCCCGACATGATGAACATGGCAAAGCCCTCGATCACGCCGCCGGCCGCATGGGTGCCTGTGTGCCCCTCACCGATGATCAGCTTGGTCGAGGAGACGTTGAGCGAGAGCCGCAGCATCAGCGAGGCGAGCAACACCGTCGGAAAGGCCGAAAAGTCCAGCGGCCGCTCGATGAAGAGCGTCACCGTGAAGATCAGTATCGCCAGCGCAAACGACACCGCCAGGCCGATATCCAGCAGCCAGGGCGGCATCGGCAGGATCATCATCACGATGACCCCCATCAACGCCAGAACCAGCAGCACGGTCGGCTGGTAGAGCGCGCGGATCGAGAACCCTTCCATCAGTCGTGGCCTCCGTTATCGGTCCTGCTGGGCGATCAGGGCGCGTCCCGCCCCTTGGATCAGGCTGAGCGCTACGCCGCCTGGGGCGATCGGGCTGCTCGGCCGCGGCACCCGGCGCACCGGCGCCGTTGCGCGGCGATCCGGACGCGAAGCCGTGGCGATCCGCCGATCCGGCATGGTCCCGATACGCTTGGCCGCGCGGGCGACCAGATCGCGGTAGCGCCGGCTGTGCGCGGGAGTGCGCGAGTGATACCACCCGGCCGCGACGATCCAGTCGCCCGCCTCACCGTACAACTCTTTGAGAAACCGGGCCGCATAGTCGGCGCCGAGCGCGGGGTCCAGCATCGCGTCGATGCTGTCGAAGTGGTGGCCGTGCCAATGGAAGTTCACCTGGAAGCACCCGACATCGAACGACCGCTCTCCCTCGGCGAGCGCCCGCTCGGCGGCGCGCAAGGCGTCGCGGCGGCTGTCGAACCAGGCGCCGCGCCCGGCGATGTTAAGCGTCCAGGGCCAAGGCCCGCGGACCCCGTCGCGCGTGGTGCCGGTCTCGACATCTGAGATTGCGAGCATCAGATTGGCCGGCACCCCGTGGCGCGCGGCGGCTCCCAAAGCGGCCTGGCGGCAGAGCGCACCCGGCGTCGCCTCGGCACGCGGCAAGACCGCAGCGGTCGCGACGACCGCCAGCGCCAACAGGATCCGCATCGGCTCAGCCTCCTGCCGCGACGATGGGGATCAACCGCCCCTGAAAGAGCTCGACCAGCCCCTGGGTGACAAAGGACAGACTGACCCAGAACACGATACCGATGGCTAAAAGCTTAGGCACAAAGGTCAGGGTCAGCTCCTGGATCGAGGTGAGCGCCTGCAACAGGCCGATGGCGAGACCCACCACAAGGGCGACGATCAGGATCGGCGACGCGATCACCATCGCCGTCCAAACCGCGTCACGCATCAGGCTGATGAAGGCGGGCTCATCCACGGTGTCGGCTCAGACCGGCATCCGGAGCACGTCTTGATAGGCCTCGACCACCCGGTCGCGCACGGCCACCGCCGTCTGCAGCGCCATCTCGGTCGCGGTCAGCGCCTCGACCACCGATTGCACATCGCCATCCGGGGCCGAGACCGCCTGGGTCGCCGTTTCCTCACCGCGCTGGATCGTCTGTGTGATCTCTTGCGCAGCCCGGGCCAGCGTTTCGGCAAAGCTCGGGCCCTCTGCCCGCTCTTCGGCCCCGGGCGCAGCCGAGGGGTCGCCCAATTGGCGCGCGCTGTCATAGAGCCGTGCGGCAAAGCTTTGTTGGATGTCCATTCTGGCCTCCAGAGATGTGGGTGGCTGGGATCAGCGCCGGAGCAGGTCGAGCATCGAGCCGTACATCCGCCGCGCTTGGTCAAAGAGGGTGAGGTTCGCCTGATAGCTGCGCTGCGCCTCGCGCGCGTCGGCCATCTCGATCAGCGTATCCACGTTGGAATAGGTGACGATGCCCCGCTCATCGGCCATCGGGTGGCCGGGCTCATAGCTCTCACGCGCCGGCGACTGGTCGAGATTGATGCGGGTCGGGCGGACCATCTCGGCGCCCGATTTGCCGTCGAGCATGCGCTCGAACACCACACGTTTGCGCTGGAAGCCGGGGGTGTCGGCGTTCGCCACATTCTCACCGATCAGCCGGAGGCGCGCGCTCTGCGCACGTAGGCCGCTGGCCGAACTGGTCATCGCTTTCATTAGGTCATGCATATCCAGCTCCCTCAGCGTGCCCGGCCGAGGCCAACGCGCAGGATGTCCACGGTCTTGGAGTAAACGGCCATGGCGAGCCCGTGCTGGCCCTGGGTCTGAACCGCCCGGACCGCCTGTTGCTCGAGGTTCACGCTGTTCCCGTTCGGCGCGGTCGGATCGCTCTCAACCACCTCCGCCGGAGCCACGCGGCCATCGGTGCCCAGCATATGGCCCGGTCGCGTCGCACGCGCCGTGAACACTTCGTTAACCGTCGCTGAGAAAGGTTTAACGTCGCGAGATCGATAGCCGGGGGTATCGGCATTGGCGACGTTTTCAGACAGCACACGATGGCGGGCGGCCGCATGGCGCGCCATGGCCGAGGCCATCTTGACCAGTGTCAGTTTCTCTAACATGGGTATCCAGCATTCTCTGTTCCCTGCCCGCGTGTTAGCGCGATCGTGGTTAAGAGAGTGTGTTGAAGGGAGGCGGCTATGATGGGCGAGGGGGTCGAGCCGCGCTGGCTGCCCAAAGCGGCCGAGATATGGGGCACTCTGATCGGCTGCGATGGCGCGGTGGCCGAGATCTCCGGGCTCTCGCGCCTGGCGCGACTCGGGGATGCCGTGACGATCGACAAGGTCGACGGCGCCGGCGTGCGGGCTGAGATCGTGGCAATGGAGCGCGACTCGGTCTCGGCCATGCTGATGGGCCCGGGCGACGGCTTGGTCTCGGGCAGCCGCGCCTACCTGACGGCGATCGAGCGGCCGAGACCATCGGATGGCTGGCTCGGCCGCGTCGTCGATGCCTATGGATGCCTGTCGGATGGCACGCCCGCGCCCCAAGGGATCACCCCGGTGCCGCTTCGCCGCCGCGCGCCGCCCTCGGCCGAGCGGCGGGGCCTCGGCGCCCGGCTGGCCACCGGCCTGGCGATAACGGACACGGCCCTGCCACTTTGCCGCGGCCAACGGATCGGGCTCTTCGCCGGCTCGGGCGTCGGCAAGTCCATGTTGCTCGCGACCTTGGCCAAGGGGATGGAGGCCGATGTGGTCGTGATCGGCCTGATCGGAGAGCGTGGCCGCGAGGTCGGCGAATTCGTGCGCGACAAAATGGGCCCGGCCGGTATGGCGCGCACGGTGATCATTGCGGCCACCTCGGACCAGGGCGCGCTGGTCAAGCGGCGGGCAGCCTATCTGACCATGGCCGTGGCCGAGCATTTCCGCGACCACGGGCGCCATGTGCTCTGCCTCTTCGACAGCCTCACCCGCTTTGCCGAGGCGCATCGCGAGATCGCGCTGGCCGCCGGGGAGGCGCCGGCGCTGCGGGCCTTCCCACCTTCGACCGCCGCCGAGATCGCCAGCCTTTGCGAGCGCGCCGGGCCGGGCGCCGCGGGCCCGGGCGACATCACCGCGGTCTTCAGCGTGCTGGTCGCGGGTTCGGATATGGAGGAACCGGTCGCCGACATGGTGCGCGGTGTGCTGGACGGCCATGTGGTGCTGACCCGCGCGATCGCCGAGCGGGGTCGCTTTCCGGCGATCGATCTGCGCCAATCGGTCTCGCGCTCGGCGCCTGATGCCTGGGAGCCGCATGAGGCCGCCCTGTCCGCCGATCTCCGCCAGCTGGTCGCCGCCTATGAAGAGGCGGCGCCGATGATCCAGGCCGGGCTCTACCAACCGGGCGGCGATGCCACCCTGGACCGTGCCGTGCGGCTCTGGTCCAAGCTCGACCAATTCGTGGGGGCGGCCAGCCCCGGTGAGACCACGGCCGAGAGTGCTGAGATGCTTCAGGCCCTGTTGGCCTGAGCCGGATCAGGTGAAGTTCGACGCAAACAGGCTGGCCTGGGTCGACGCGCCGAGGCCGCCGGCCTGCAGGATCGACAAGGCGGTGCTGCCGCTCGACGTCGTCGCGCCCGAGCTGCTGAGCCCCAACGCCTGATTGATCTCGGAGCGCACCAGAAATTGCGCGATTACATCTTCGACAACCGCAGGGTCCGTGAAGATCGACGGGCTCTCCGAGCCGAAGCGGCGCCGCGTCAGCCCCTCGAGCTCGGCCTGCTGCAGGTCCAGATCCAGCAGGGCGAACTGCTGAGGAAGATTGTACGCCGCCTCGATCACCGTGCGCAGCGGGCGTGAGCCCATGACCCGCAACCAGCCCGAGCTGTCCGCGGTGTCGCTGCCGGCGATCTCTGCAATCTCGCGCCGGAAGTTCAGCGCAAGGCGCATATCGACGTTCTGGTCGCCGATGGCCGTCTCGAACTGACGCTCGCGGTAGCGGGCGGCCAGATCCTCGCGCGCATTGGTCAGCACCAGACGGTTGCCAAAATCGCCAAAGCCCACGGCCTCGGCCAGATCGCGATAGGCCGGGTCGGCGATCCGATTGGCAAAGGCGCCCGGGTCGAGCGAGCCTTCCTCGATGATCTTGCGGATATAGGCCCGTTTCGGCAGATCTTCGTCGAGCCCGAAGGCGCCGAGCACGACGCGCAGGCTCTTGGTGTCGGCCATCAGCTCCTCGACCGTGGAGATCTCGCTTCCATTTTCCAGGAAATGGTCGATGTCGCGCTGGATCTCCGGATTGCGGCCAAAGACCTCGAACTGCCGGTCATAGGTCTGGTCGAGAAAGCGCAGCCCGGCGATCCCGCCGAGGGGGACGATGGGCGCAAAGGTCACGGTTGAGGGCTCCCTTGGGTGCCGTTTGCCATCGGCGCAGGCCGATGCAAGGCCAACAGACGCTCCTCGATCGGCAGCAGACGACGCAGCGCGCGCATCACGCCATAAAAGTTCTCGGCCGCCAAGGCCTCCGCCGCTTCCTCGAGCAGCGAGGCGCCCTCATGCCCGCGCAGAGCGTCCTGGAGCTGGGCCACCCCGCGCTCGAGCTGCTCGCCGGCCTCGGTCAGATCGACCTCGCCGGCCACGGCCAGCTGAGCGATGTAGCAAACCCGTTTGACAGGCGTGTCTACCTCGTCCGGATGGATCGCATCGCGCAAGCGCAGGATCTTAGCATCGGGTGTCTTCACGATCAGCCGCGTGTTGCGGTCGCCGTTTTGCATCACGACACCGTTGACGAGGATCTGTTCATGCGCCCGGAGTTTTAGGATCAGGCCCGGCATGTCAGGCTCCTTCCGCCGCGCTGAGCTGACCGCGCAGCCCGCGCATGATCGCAGTGTTGATGTCGACGATGACACCCGCTTCGGCCTCGCCGCGCAGCACCTGATCGGTGTGGCGGCGCATGAAGATCCCGAGACTGATCAGCTGCGCCCGCAAGGCCTCGGGCAGCTCGTTCTCGGGCCGGGCAAGATCCACGCTGAGCACCGTCCATAGACGCGCGTTGTCGTGCAGCGCGGCGGCAAGCTCGCTGAAAGGCGCGTCGTCGCGCAGGGCTTGGCTCAACCGGCCGGTGACTTGGCTGAACACGCGATATTCGACATCGCGCGGCATCCCGGTCGCACGGGTTGCGTCGCCATAGCCAGCAAGACTCGCGGCGTGGAGGGTCATGGTCGTTCTTCCTATCCGGTTCCATCACGCCTTTGGCATGGGGCCGATCAAGGGGACTGGGGCGAAGACCGCCCCAGTCCCGGTGGCTCTTACCGGAAGAGCGCCAGCAGGTTCTGCGGCTGCTGGTTGGCAATCGACAGTGCCTGAATGCCGAGCTGCTGCTGGGCCTGCAGGGCCTGCAGACGGGCCGAAGCCGCCTCGAGGTCCGCATCCACCAGCGAGCCGATGCCCGACTTGAAGCTGTCGATCAGGCTCGACATGAAGTCGTCCTGGATCTCCAGACGCTTCTCGGTCGTGCCGAGCTGAGCCTGGGCGTCGACGGCGTTCTGGATGAAGCCCTCGATCGCGTTCACAGCAGCGGTCGCACCAGCGGCATCCGACACGTCGATGGTGTCGAGGCCGGCCAGACCACCCGAAGCACGGCTCGCGGTGAAGTTGATCGCAATGTCCTCGGTGGTGTTGTTGGTGAACTCCAGACCGTTGGTCAGATCGATGCCGACCCGGTCGGTGTCGAGACCGCCAGCCAGCAGCGAGTTGCGGAGCGAGACGTTGATCACGTTTTCGTCATCGCCGGCCTGCACGGTGTAGCGGGCGCTGACACCGTCCACGACCACCTGGAACACGTCACCGGCGAGGATACCAGCGCCGCTGGCCAGATCCGCCGCAGCCGTCTTCTCAGTCACCGGGTCCAGAGCGGTGGTGCCGCCCGTGGTGGCTGCAGCAATCTGGAAGTCGTAGTTACCAAAGCCGAGCACGGCATCCGCACCGCCGGTGCCACGCAGGGTGCCCGCACCGGTGCCGGTGTCGAAGTCAGCCGCAGCCGGAGCCCCAGGCGTAGCCGTGCCATCACCGACGACGAAGGCCGACGCACCGACCGCAGTACCGGCCGAGAAGTCGCCGCCGCTCACCACAAGACCTGTGCCGCTCGAGGTCGACAGGTTGGT
Source organism: Pseudomonadota bacterium (assembly GCA_039187815.1). Taxonomy (GTDB): domain Bacteria; phylum Pseudomonadota; class Alphaproteobacteria; order Rhodobacterales; family Rhodobacteraceae; genus Thermohalobaculum. Next base: position 15,681 of record JBCCZI010000061.1, read on the forward strand.
GGTGGTCGGGTCGAACTGGATGTTGGTGGTGGTCACGGCACCCGAGCTGTCGCGGTCGAGCGACGAGAGCACCGAGAAGCCGCCGGCGCCGTCGACGGTGCCGTTGATCAGGTTCAGACCGTTGAACTGAGCCGAGGAGACAATGGAGTTCACCTGATCGCGCAGCGAGACGATCTCGTCCTGCAGCTTGGTCCGGTCCACGTTGTCTTCGTTGGCCGAGATGATCTTGCCCTTGATCTCGTTCAGCAGCTCGCCGACCGAGTTCGCAGCATTGGCGGCCACGGCAACCGTCGAACGGCCGAGCGACAGCGAGTCAGAAACAGCCTGGAAACCGGCAACATCCGATTCCATGACCTTGGCGATGGCAAAGACCGAGGCGTTGTCTTTCGCCGTTGCAACTTCCTTACCGGTCGAGATCTGATTGTTGAGATCGCGCAGGCTGCTGTTGGTTTCGCGCAGCGTCTGCAGAGCGATCATCGCGCTGGTGTTCGTGAGAATACTGGCAGTCATGAGACCGTTCCTCTCTGATCGTGGCGGAGTTCGCGCCACGAATGCCTGGTTTGCCCGAACTTTCCGGGATACGTATCCGACCGGCAAATGCTTGCGGCCAAGGAAGCGTCTTCTGACATCCGTCCGGTCGGTGCGTTTCGCTGCCGTACCGGTCGTCGGCGTTCCCGCCGCTGACGAGAGAGAACCACCGAAAGATGACTACGGGGTAAAGCCTTCAAGCCTTGCGTGTTTTTCCCGTGGCATCGCTTCGGCTGATGATCCGTGTGCCGTCCGCGGCATAGGCGACATCGCCCCGGCGGGTGGCCTCGATGGCAACGATTCGCCGGCGGGCCGCCGAGAGCCCTTGGCGCGCGGCCTGCAGAATTCGCTCGTTGCGCTTGCCATCCTCGATCAGCGCGCCGAGGGCCCGGCGCACCGCGGTGGTCCCGCGCGCGGTGGGAATCAGCGCCTCGAGATTGCCGAGCAGAACCTGCTTGCGGTTGCCGAACTCGCCGATCTGGTCGAAGGCCCCGCCCAAGACGGCGGCGCGCTCCTCGGCCAGCAAGTCCTGCCCATCGACGCTCAGCGCAATCACCCGGGCCTCGGGCGTGCGCGCGCTCATAGGCCGTCCCGCTCGCGCAGCGCGCGATAGACTTGGTCTGCCAAACCAATGCCGCCCTGCTGCGCCAGCGCGTTGGCGTGTTCCTTGACCAGCATCGGGGCAAACTGTGCCTCACCTGCGCCACCGCCAAAGCTCTCAGGCGGGCGGGCAAGGCCGGTGTGCTTCAGCATCTCGGCCAGGAACACGGCTTCGAACTCCTGCGCCACACGGCGATAGGAAGCGTCGAGATCGGGCGACAGCGGCGCCTTCGGCCCTTGGGCCGACGGCTCCACGCGCGGCTCGACAGGCTCAATAATAGGGAACGGATTTGTCATCCTAGGGTCTCCTCTTTCGCAGAAACCTCTAATCCAATCGCTGTAAACAATTGGTAATCCATTCTGTTTACGGATTTGAAGAAATCGAGATCAGGATGATCAGGATGGATTTCGCACTCTTTAGTTCGCTAACCGCTCAATCCGGCAGCCCTCGTTCCGGCGGAGCGACCGCACAGCCCGGCGGCGAGGATGCACAAAGCGGTGGGCTCGCAGACTTCTTCAAGGCCCTCGACGCGGCGGCGCGCGAGGCCGCTGGCAACACTGGCGCCCCAGAGGGTGAGGTGGATGGTGAGGTCGCGCTCCCGGCTCTCCCAGCTGACGGTGAGGCCGCGCCGGCCCGGCTGCCCGATGCCGCTGCCGACGCGCTCGCCGCCTTGCTGGCCGAGGTCGCCGCCGCCGCCGGGGTTGCTGGCATCGAGACACCGATCCTCAGCGCATCGGACCTGCGACAACCCATCGCAGCCGCGCAGGCGGTGGCCGAGTTGGCACCGGCATTGGGCGGCGTAACCGCGGTCGCCGCCCGCGTGCTCGCCATCGTCGAAGGGGGCGAGGCGCCCGCACAAATCCTGCCGATCGAGACCCTCATTGCATCGGCAAAACGGACCGCGGAGGAGCTCCGCCTCCCCGCGACCCCGACTCAGACCCCGACACAGACGGCTGGCGAACCGGGTGGGCCTATCGCACCGGCCGCGCCGGAGACCAAGCCCGTAGGGCCGACCCTGGCCGCCGTTGGTCTGGATTCCGGTCCCCCTGCCCCAGAGGCTAACGGCGCGACCATCGCGCTGCCGGACGCGGCGCCGGCACCGGCCTCGCGCGAGATTGCAGCGGCAAAACCGTTCACAGCCCCTGTGCTGGCGCCAGCCGAGCCTGTCTCCGCGGCCCAAAGGCACGACATTGCGACCGAGGCTCGGCACCGGCTCGCCGGCGAGGTTACCACCCAAGCCTCCCGCGCACGAAAGCCGCAGGCAACCGGGCTGCCGGTGGTCAGCGACACGCCTGTTAAGGTCACGGTTTCGCGGCCGTCGATGCCAACGGTGGTTGAGGCGCCAAATGCAACGCCCGCACCCGCCAAGGCCGGGTCCGTGGTTCTCGGAAGCCCGTTTTCGGAGTTGGCGACCAGCGTCTCCCGAGCCCAAAGCGGCCAAAGCGGTCGATCCGAGCCCGAGACGTTGCTCGCCGTGGCGCCCGCCGCCGAGATCGGCGACATCGAACGGCCCGAGACGCGCGTGCGGCCGGTGGCCGAGCCCGCCCGTGCGGCTGAGACCGCCGGGCGGAGCGCAGCACCGCTCTATGGCTCGCTCACGGAGGCTGGATCGCCGCTTGCGAGCACAGCCACATCGCCGGCCACCACGCCAACCTCGGCCCCCTCAGCCGCGCCGGCGGCCGCCACGGCCGCGGCTCAACCCACCGAGGCCGGCCGCGCGCTCGTGCCGCAGATCGCCAGCGCCATTGCCGCCCAACAGGCACCGGGGCGGATCGACGTGCAGCTGGACCCGCCCGAGCTCGGCCGAATCGAGATCACCCTCGACATTGCCGATAGCGGCCTGCGCGCCACCCTCTCGGCCGAACGCGCCGGCACCGGCGACATGATCCGCCGCCATGCTGAACTGATGCTCCAGCAATTGCAGGATGCGGGCTTTTCGGATGTGGATTTGCGCTTTGGCGACAGCCAGCGAGATGCCCGAGACGACAGCGAGCGGCCCGAGTTCCGCGGCCAGACGGCCGACGGCGCAACTGCCGAGACCGCGCCGGTCCGGGTGGCCACGGCCACGGAGACCGGCCTCGACCTCCGCCTCTGACCTCACTCCGGAGACCCCATGGACATCACACTCAACCCGCCGCTTCTGTCCGATTTGGCGCGCATCGAAACCGAGGACCAGTCGGCCGAGACGCAAACCGCCGCGGCCTCGGCAGCTGCGGACTTTGACAGCTTTCTCAACCTGTTGACCGCACAGCTGCGCAACCAAGACCCGCTTCAACCGATCGACTCGACCCAGTTCGTCGCTCAGTTGGCCAGCTTCTCGACGGTCGAGCAGCTGATCGGCACCAATGAGCGTCTCGACACGCTGGCCGCCCAGTCCAATTCGGATCAGTCGGCGTCCCTGGCCTCGTGGATCGGGCGTGAGGTCAGCCTGACCGACGGCACCTTCGAGGCCACCGGTCAGCCCGTCAGCTTCACCACACCGGGCGAGCCGGGCGCGACCTCGGGCGTCGCCACGGTGCGCCGGCCCGACGGCACCGCGCTGAGCGAGATTCCGGTGTCGCCTGGCGTCTCCGAGACGCTGGAATGGGACGGCACCAATGCCAATGGTGCGCTGGTGGGCGGAGAGCCCTTGATGATCGATGTGGCCTATTTCGATGGTGAGACCCTGCTGTCTCAGCGCCCGGCGCAGGTCTTTCGCGAGGTGAGCGGCATCCGTGGCACCAATGACGGCCTCGTGCTGGAGCTGGCCGATGGCGGCACGGTGACGCCGACCCAGGTCGCCAGCCTGAGAGCGATGCCAGTCGAGGAGGAGTGAGCCTCAGAGCTCCTGACGCAGCGCGTCCAAAATCAGGATATCGGTCACGCGGTCGCCCACATGAACCCGGGCGGCCGCAAGCAGTTTCTGGCGCAGATCTTCCATCACGCGGTCGCTGGTATAGGTCTCGAGAAAGGCGCCGGTATAGGAGAGCTCGAACAGCTCGCGCAGGAATGCGTCGCGCAGGCGCGGCTCACGCTCCAGCACCACCTCGCGGTGTTCCTCGGGCACGTCCAACGCGATCTCAAAGAGCATCAGCGCCTGGGTCTCGCCGCCCGAGACTACCGGCACGATCATCTGGCGCGCTATGGTGACGTAGGCGGCCGGGTCCTCGGTCGGATCCTCGTCCGGCTCCATCTCCTTCTTCGGCGCCATATCGGCCTTGGCCATGGTCTTGGTCTCATCGCCCATGGCGTCGCCGCCGCCTTCGGCCGCCATCTCCGGTTTGGCGTCGGGCTTGAGCATCATCCCCAGCGCGCCTCCGCCCGCGACGCCGATAACGACCAGCACGAGCGCGATGATGAGTTTCATGGGAAGCCTTCCTTAGAATGGCGAGACGAGTTCGACCACCTGCTGGCCGTATCGTGGTTGCTGGAGGTCGGTGATCTGCCCGCGCCCGCCATAGACGATGCGCGCCTCGGCGATCTTGTCCGAGGTGATCTCGTTGCGCCTCGAGATATCCTCGGGCCGCACAATGCCGCTGATCTGCAAGTCGCGGAGCTCGAAGTTGATCCGCACTTCCTGGCTGCCGCGGATCACCAGATGACCGTTCGGCAGCACCTGTTGGACGGTGGCGGCGAGGCGGAAGGTGATCTCCTCCTCCCGGTTCACCGAGCCGCTGCCATTGCTCGTGCTCTCACCATTGGCCGAGACGGCCGGGTCGAGGGTGCTCGCGCCGGGCAAGATCACATCGGCAATGGTCGGCAAGCCCAGAAGCGCGCCGATCGCGACGCTGTCGGACCCGCTGCGCGAGCGGTCGGTGGTGTTCGAGATCTCGCCCTCGTCGTCGATCTGCACGACCACAGTGACGATGTCGCCGCGCCGGCGGGCCCGGCGGTCGCCAAACAGCGAGGACGGTCCCGACTGCCACAGGGATCCGGTCGTCGCGGTCTGCGGTGGCAGAGGCGGCGGCGGCACCAGAGCCACCCGCTCGGGCGCGGGCGGGGGCACGGCGAGATCCGTCGTTCCGGGCGCGGTCATCGTCGGCGGGCGGCCGAGGTGATCGAGCTGGCCTGAACAGCCCACCAACCCCATCACCAAAAGCGCGGCCATCCTCATTTCGATACCTCGACCAGCCCGTGGCCGCGCACGACCGCCGGCACCCATTGGCGCGAGGTGAGGTTCATCACGCGGATCCGCTCGCCCTCTCCGCCGGCGTCTAGGGCGCGGCCCTCGGTGCGGATCGCCAACGCGCCGGCGCGATAGGTCATGGTGACGATGGCGTTGCGCTCGATCAGCGTCGGTGGACCAAGATCGGCGGGCGCGATCGGCCGGCCCGCATAGACCGCGCGGCGCACCTCGAGGCCGACCATGGCGGCGGCCGCATCGGCTAGGCCGTCGCCGGCGCGCAGATCGTCGGCGGTGACCACCTCGCCCGGGCGGAGCGTGTGCCGCGCAAGCACCTCTTCGGCCAGCGCCTCCGCCGCCAAGGGCAGGGCCGTGCACACTGCGGCGAGACAAGCGAGCCCGCGCATCAACGCAACCGCGAGGTGGTCGACAGCATCTCGTCTGCGGCGCGCAAAACCTGGGAGTTCAGCTCATAGCCCCGCTGCGCCTCGATCAGCTCGGTGATCTCGGAGACCACGTCGACCGAGCTGTCTTCGAGATAGCCTTGGCGCACGAGGCCGCGGCCCTCGATGCCCGGCTCGCCGACCACGGGCGGACCCGAGGCGGCGGTCTCGCGGAACAGGTTGTCGCCCAGCGCCTCGAGCCCCTTCTCGTTGATGAAGCCCGCCAGCGTGATGTCTCCGATCTGCTGCACCGCCACTTGGTTCTCAAAGCGGGCAAAGACGCTTCCGTCGGCGTTGATCACGATCTCGCGCGCGTCCTCGGGGATCGTGATGGCAGGTGCCAGCGGGAAGCCCTCAGAGGTCACGACCTCGCCATCGGCCGAGATCTTGAAGGCGCCGTCGCGGGTATAGGCGCTCTCGCCCGAGGGCAGCTCGATCTCGAAATAGCCGGATCCTTCGATCGCCATGTCCAGCTCGCCGCCCGTTTGGCGCGAGGCACCCTGGCGCACCTCGATCGACACCGCCGAGGGCCGAACGCCGAGGCCGAGCTGCACGCCCGAAGGCAGGATCTCGCCCGACGAGGCCGTGATCGCCCCAGGGGTCCGCAGCTGCTGGTAGTGCAGATCGGCAAACTCGGCCCGCCGGGCATTGTAGCCCGTCGTGCTCATGTTCGAGATGTTGTTCGAGGTGACATTGACGCGCATCTGCTGCGCGGCCATGCCGGTGGCGGCAATTTTCAATGCCTGCATTGGATTCTCCTGTCGGCGGCGAGCGTCAGACCGGCTGGCCGAGTGTCTGGATCACGTTCTGGATGCGGTCGTCTTCGTCCTGGATCAGGCCCTGCACGCGCTCATAGGCGCGGCTGACCTCGATCATGCGGGCGATCTCTAGGACCGCGTCCACGTTCGAGCCCTCGAGCGCGCCCTGCAGCACGCGGGGGTTGGCGACCGGGTCGATGCCGTCATTGGCGCGGAAACCGGTGTTGGCAAAGCGTGTCATGGTCTCGGGCGGGGCGTTGAAAACGCCGATCTGGGCTTGTTCGACCCCACCGGCCGAGACGGTGCCGTCACGGCTGATCTGGATCGGTCCGGCCTCGACCGGCAAAAAGATAGGCGCCTGGCCGCTGTCGAGCACCGACTCGCCGCGAGAGGTGACCAGCAGCCCCTCCTCCGAGCGCTGAAAGGCCCCCGCGCGCGTCAACAGAAAGCCCTGTTCGTCTTCGATCGCGAAATAGCCCTCGCCCTCGATCGCGAGGTCGAGCGGCGCTGCGGTCATCCGCATCGAAGCAGGGTCGGGGCTGATGAAGCGCGTGTTCATATCCGCCATCGAGAGGCTTTCGCCCTCAGGCGAGCTGACGACGAACTCCGAGAAGACCATGCCCTCACGCCGGAACCCCGGTGTGTCGATGTTGGCAATGTTGTTCGCGATCGCCGACATCTCGGCCTTCAGGCCGCGCTGACGGTTGAGCGAAAGATAGTAGAGGCTGTCATCCATCTTCGAGCAGTTCCCTGATGGCATCCGTTTCGCTGCGCAGCTCTTCGAGCAGGCGCGCGACATTCTCGGGCGTCGCGACGAAGTCGGATTGGTTATCTGTGGCCAGTTCGGCCATGGCGGTGCTGAGGCGCGGATCCCCCGCGGCCAGGCCATCCGAGGCATCGCCAACTCCCGCGCGCCGCATCGCCAAGGCGAGACGCGCCGTCAGATCCGGGGTGGGCTCGGTGGCCACGGCGTCATCGAGCGCACGGACGGCCTCGGGCCAGTCCTCGGCCTCCCAGGCCAGGCGTGCCCGCAGCTCGGGATCCCCGGCATCGGCGAGGAGCAGGGTCTCAAGACCCTGGGCCGGTTGACCGCGCGCGCCCAGGGCCTCGGCCTGGATCACCGCCCGTCGCTCAGGGTCGCGCACCAACAAAGCCAGCCGCTCGGCATCGCCAGGGCGTCCTGCGGCGAGATAGGCCTCCCCAAGCTCTGCCGCGAGCATGCCATCGGCCAGATCTCCGCTTTCGAGCTGATCCTCCGCCCGGTCCGGCAATCCGAGATCCATATAGGACCGCGCCAGGGCAACGCGGAAGCCCGGCTCACGCAGAGCGCCGGCGAAGCGGTCGGGCGCCCGTTCGACCAGGATGGCAAGCGGCTCCTCGCCGGGATCGATGGCCGGGTCGAGGGTGAGCCGCTCCACCGCGGCCGTGTGCTCTTCGGCATCCAGGGTGCCGTCCGAGCGCGCCAGAGCCAGCAGGTCCAGCGCTTCGATCCGGCCAAAGGCGGCGGCCCGCAGCTCGGCCTCGGCGATCACGGCAGCGGCCCCTCGCGGCGTTCCACGATAGGCGAAGGCGGCCGCGCCCAGATCGAGGCGCAGCAGGAGCGTGTCGCCCGGATCCGCCATGCCCTCCTCGGTCACCAGCCGCGCAATCCGGATCATCGCGTCGGCGCCGGCATCCCCACCCCGCGACCACAACCGGCGATAGAGATCGACCGCGCGGTCCAGATTTCCGTCATGCTCGGCGATGCGGGCATCGAGCAGCACGCGTTGGCCGTCGGCCAGCTCGCCCCGCCGGTCGCCCCGCCGCGCGATCATCTGTTGCGCGCGGACCATCGACCAGCGATCCGCATCGGCAGCGGCGTGGGCGATGGCCACGGCAATGCGGCTCCGGTGCGGCTCGGCCATGGCCTCGATCGCGCGCCCGGATCGCTCCGCCGCGTCCAAGACGCCGGCCACATCGCCGCGCTGATGGGCGATCAGAGCCTGCCAGGCAGCCTGCTCGCCCGTGCAATCGGATTTCGACAGGGCATGCTCATCGGGCAGGGGAGCACCCTCGATGGCGGTGCCGAGGCTCGCCAACACCGGCGTCAGCGCGTCCTCTGGCAGCAGCGAGGTCATCAGCGCCCGAGCCTCAAAACCAAGGCCATGGGCGAGGTAATGGCGGGCCAATGCCTCGACCGCATCCCGGTTCGGCCGGTCGAACTCACCGAGCAGATCGCTCCGCAGTTCCGAGAGGCGGGCTGCGAAACCGGCGTCTTCTGGCATCAGTGCCAGCACCTCGGGACCATAGCATTCGAGCGCGATCATTGGCTTGGCCGCCACCTCGGACACCTCAACGCCCGTATCGATATCGGTTTCGGGATCTGCGTCGAACGCGGACGTCATCGCAGGCCCGTCGGCCGCCCCCTCAACGGTCGGCTCGCCGTCGGGATCCGAGCGTGAGGCGGTGGTTACAGCAGGTGGGCCCGTTTCGGTCGCACTGGGGGTCGCAGCAGCGGCGGTTCGAGTTTCGGATGGGGTCGGAGGGTCGGTCGGCCTCGTCTCGGTGATGGCGCCATCGACCGGAGGGTCCTCTGGGGTCTCCGGCGCCTCTGGCGTCAGCTGAGCCGCTTCGGCCGCGGCCATGACCGTGGGATCTTCCACCTCCGGCAGCGGGCTGGCCAGATCGATCATCCCAGCCTCGGCCGCGCGTTGGAGCTGAAGGATGAGCCTGTCGCGCGCCTCGGCCATGCGCGGCTCGACCGGCTCCTCACTCAGTGTCGATGACGGGACCGATGCACTGTCATCCGCTGCGGTGCGCTCGCTCTCGGTCGCTGTCCGGCGCGGGACGGGCACGGGCGCGACCTGCGGCGCGATGGTGCGCGCCCGCAGCACAGGACCAGCCGGTAAGGTGCGATCAACGATGTCGATGGCGAGCCGGCTCTCCCCGTCCCCGGCCAGCGCGAG
>JBCCZI010000062.1:0-25016 GCA_039187815.1 Pseudomonadota bacterium
CTTTCATGGACACATCCAGACCGGCATGCTGCTTCATGGTCGGTCTCCTCCTCACAGAGGCACCCTTCTCTTGAGGCCGAGCCTATCGGACCTCGTTCGCCACCGGAGAGCGGCCGCCGCCCACACATCATGTCATTCCGCTGCCATGGCTTCGGGGTCCCAGGCGATCCCTTCGCGGCGCATATAGGGGGTGAACCACGCGGGGTCGGTGCGGTACTCGGTGCGGCCGTCGGCGTGGATACGGGCGGTGGCGCGTCTGCTCGAGAGACAGAAGGTGTGGACCGAGACGGGCATGCCGCCGGTATGGGTGAAGCCGCACTCGATATGGCAGTCCACCACCATCGATGAGCCGACAAACCCCATCGCCCCCATGCCGATGGAGTTGCCGAGCTCCTTCAGCTCCATCTCGAGCTCCGCGACCCTGGGGTCGGGGTTGCGGTCGCCCACCACGCGCAGGCAGGCCGCCTGTTTGCCGAGGACCATGCAGATGTCTTTGGAGCCGCCGATGCCCACGCCGACGATGGCCGGCTGGCAGGCGAGCCCCCGCTTGCCGAACGCGATCAGCGTGTCGAGGAAGAAGCGCTTGATCCCATCGATCCCGTCTCCGGGGAAGAGCATGCGGTAGTCCGAGCCGAAGAGCCCGCCCTTGTGCACCGTGGTGACGTCGATCCAGTCCACCTCCGGCTCGAAGGACCACTCCACCTCCGGAGCGTTCAGCCCGCAATTGGTGTTGTGATCCGTGCGCCACAATGGGTGGACGCGGTTCGGCCGCAGCGGCACCTCGGTGGTGGCGCGCGCGGTGGCGGCGCGCAGGGCGCGCTCGATGGCGGTGAAGCGGGGCACGGGAGCCCCGTCGCCGATCTTAACATAGTATCGAGGCAGACCGGTGTCGGCGCACATGGGCCGGCGGTCCTCGGTCGCAGCCTCGTAGTTGTCGACCATGGCTTTCAGCACGAACGCCGAGAGGTCGCCCTTTTCCAGGTCGATCATTTCCTTGATGCCGGTCAGATAATCGTCCGGGATGTCGATGGCGGCCTTGGCCATGATCTGAAAGGCGGCTTCCTCGATGGTGCTCTCTTCGATCATGGGGTTACTCCGCTGCGACGGGTGCGCCGGCCTCGCCCTCGATCAGGCTCTCGCCGGGCTTGATGATGGTGAAGGCGACGGGGACGGCTTCGAGCGCCAGCGCCTCTCCGTCGGCCCGGATGCGGGTGTAGCGGGTCTCCGTGAGACCGCCCATCTTGGGGAAGTCTTCGCGGAAATGCGCGCCGCGGCTGTCTTCGCGGGCGAGCGCGGCGGTCGCGATGACCTCGGAGATCGCGGCCAGGCTCTCGAGGTTCATGCGATCGTGCCAGGTCAGGTTAAAGCTCCGCAGCGTATCGCCGATACCGGCCGCCTGGATCTCGGCGCGGAGCGTGCGGACGGTCTCCAAGCCCTGCGCGAGCCCTTCGGCCGTGCGCATGACGCCGACATCGTCCCACATGGCATGGGCCAGCGCCTCGCGCAGGGCATGCAGGTTTGTGGCCGGATGGGCAAAGGCGGCCTCACAGCGTTCGACGGCTCGGTCGATGGCCGCGAGATCTGGGTCTGCGATGACGCGACCGGCGGCGGCCATTTGGTCTCCGGCGATCCCGCCGAACACAGTCGAGTTGGCCACACCGTTGCCGCCCAGGCGGTTCGCTCCGTGGATCCCGCCGGCATCCTCGCCCGCCACGTACAGACCGGGTAGGGTGGTGGTGCAGTCTGGCTCGACCTCGATGCCGCCCATCATGTAATGCGCCGTCGGCACCACCTCGACCAGCCCGCCGGCCAGATCAAACCCGCAATCGGCGCAGCGCTTTACCATGCCTGGGAACTTGCGCGCGACCGACTCTGCGCCGAGATGGCCCATCGAGATGTAAACCCCGCCCATGGGCGTTGTGCGTCCGGCCCGCATCTCGGCATAGATCCCGCGGCTGACCACATCGCGGGTCGCCCTCTCTGCGGCAGGGTGATAGTCGGCCATAAAACGGGCGCGCGCGCCGTTCAGGAGATGGCCACCAGCGCCCCGCAGACCCTCCTCCAGAACCGTGCCAGTCATCCGCGTATCCGGGCCGCCGAGAAGGCCCGTTGGATGGAACTGCACCATCTCCATGTCGCGCAAGGCAAGGCCCGCCCGCAGGGCCATAGCCAGGCCATCGCATGCCTTGTCGCCGGAGGGCGTGTGATAGCGGTACATCGTCGGCCCCGCACCGGTCGCCAGCAGCACGGTGCGTGCCTGCACAAACCGGTAGGCCCCGCTTCGGATGTCGATCAGCAGCGCACCCGCGATCCCGGTTCCATCGGCGGCAGGGATCAGCTCGACCGCGCGGTGCTCTTCGAGAGGCCGCACCGCATGGGCCCGGGCCTGCTCCATCAGCCGGTTCATAATCTCGATGCCGGTCAGGTCGGCCTTGTGCGCGGTGCGATCGAAACTCTGCCCGGCGAAGGCTTTCTGGTGCAGCGTCCCATCCGTGTTTCGGTCGAAGAAGCAGCCGTACTCGTTTTCGAGCTCCTGGATGCGGGTCACCGCGCCGGTGACCAGGGCCCAGGCAAGGTCCTGCCGCGGGAGCCATTTGCCCCCTTCGATCGTGTCCTGAAAGTGCCGCTCGATGCTATCCCCTGGCGACAGCGCGACGTTGTAGCCGCCCTGCACCATGCGCGTGCATCCGGATTTGCCGAGCAGTCCTTTGACTGCGACCGTAACTTCTAGGTCGGGATTGGCCTGTTTGGCATGCAGCGCGGCCATCAGCCCGGCGCCGCCTGCGCCGAGGATCAGGATATCGGTAGCAAGTCGTTCCATCTGCATCAAAAGGCTCCGGCCAGAAAGATCAGCGCCGCAAGCGCAGAGGCGCTGAGGCCTGCCCAAATATAGGGCAACCGCAAACCGCCCTTTTCGGGCCAGGGGATCAGCTCAAGCACCAGCAGACGCAGGCCCAGCGTCAGATGCACGGTGAGCAGGGTCACAAGCCCCCATTCGGCGATTTTCACCAGCGGCAAGTCGGCAAAGGCCAGCATTGCATCGAGCGTCGCAGCGCCTTCGAGCGCCAGGCCGAGCGCCAGGAAATGCAACGGTAGGAACAGCACCAGGGCGAGGCCTGACAGGCGATGCATCGCTGCGGCCATGCGGGAGACGCGGCTCGGCTCCATCATGTCGGGCCCATGATTACGGCCCAGACGGCCCGCACCCCCAGAAGCAGCAGCACAAGCGCTGCCGTTAAGGCCACGCGGTTCGCCAGAGGGCGCGCGAGCCGTGCCCACTCCACCAAGATGTTGCGTAAGCCGACGGCGCCGTGGGTTGCCGCGGCAAGCACGAACAGCCCGTAAAAGCTGGCCCAGGCCAGGCTGCCTTGGGTACGGCCCAGGATTTCGGCCGCGGTCAGACCACCGCGGATGGCATAGAGGATCAACGCCAGATGCACCAAAACCAGCGGCACCAAGATCAGCGCCGTGAGCCGCTGCAGGGCGAACAGCCGCGCCTCCATCAGCCGCCCCCGAGGAGGTCGAGCAGCGACTGTCGCTTCAATCCGGCGATCGAGCGGGTCGGCGAGAGCCCGACGGGACAGGCCGCCATGCATGCGCCGTGGGAGTGGCATGAGCCACATCCGCCGGCGCCCAGAGCCTCGCGCCGTACGGTCTTGGCATTGGCGGCTCGCGCATCGTTGGCCAGTGTCCAGGCTCGGTTGAGGGCGGCGGGCCCGAGATAGCTCGGATCCCACGAGACGACATCGCAGGCAGCATAGCACACAGCGCAATTGATGCACTGCACGGCGGCATCGGCGGCCCGGCGCTCGCGGCTGCTGGCATCAATGCGGGCCGGTCGCGCGTCCCTGGACTCGGTGCCCTCGAAGGTCCCGACGCGGCCCCATTTCTCGAAAAAGTCCGACATATCGCAGACCAGATCGCGGATGCGCGGCAGGTTGCGCAGCGGCTCGACGGTGATCACCCCCGCATCGGCGACGCGTTTGACATGGGTGCGGCACGTCCAGCGTGGGCGGCCGTTGACGGTCATTGCGCAGGAGCCGCACACGCCGACCCGGCAAGCAAAGCGATAGGCGAGATCCGGGGCATGGGAGCGCTGCACCTCGGTCACCGCATCGAGCACCGTCTGGTTCTCCCGCGCGGGGATGCGGTGGCTCTCGAAGTGTCCTTGGTCGGTGCCGCGCCACACCCGGATGTCGATCGTGGGCTCGGTCATCGGCCTCCCGCTCCTTGTCTGTTGCGTCAGCTTAGCGGTCTCGGGCCAGGTCTCAAGGGGGCGGCGCCAGCGCCTCGCGCAGCCGGGCGATCAGCGAGGCCGTGTGCGGGCTCTGAAAGAGCTCGGCCGCTTTGTAGTCTCCCGTGTAGACGGCTAACTCCACCGCATCGGGCGCCATCATGCGCTGTTGCACGGCAATGATCGTGGCCTCGTCCTCGTCGGCCGTGATCCATAGGATCCGCGGGTGCACCAGACCGATGGGGCCCTCGACCTCGGGCGGGGCCATCAAGACCAGACGCGTCACGTCCCCGACCAGCGTGCGCAGAACGGCGGCGGCGATGGCCGAGGCGCCCTCTGCCGCGCCGACCAAGCTGAAATCCTCATACCCATCGGTGCGCATGGCTGTAACCAAGCCTGCGATCGTCTGAGCGGACGGACCGGGGCGCGCATCGGTCCCGGGCACATCTGGAGCCCAAATGCTGAGGCCGTCTTTCGCCAAGGCATCGCCCGCCTCACGCCACATGGTGCGGTCCTGGCCCAGACCATGAACCATCAGCACAGCCTGCGATCCGCCAGTCCACTGGTCGACCTCGACATCACCCGCCGTCGTCGTGATGTTTGCCGTCTTGGGCGCGCTGTCTGGCATCAGGGGCCGTCCGGTCAGTAATAGTCCTCATAGTCCTCTTCATCCCGGCGCCCGCCAAAGATCCGGTCAAGCGACACAGCACCGGCGCCGCGAAGCACGAGATAAAGCAGAAGGAAGGCCCAGAACGCCCGCTGATCGGCGATGACACTGCCGGGCAGGTTGTCGAACCAGGCGCCTATCGTCGTAGCGTCGACCCCGTGAAAGGCGATGTCCACATAGGACTGGACTGCGATAAAGACCAGCATGCCCGCGGCGGCGATCCGCGTCAGAAAGCCGAGCACAATCAGCACCGGCAAGACGAACTCGGCATAGGTGCCCGCATAGACCATCCAGCCAAGTGGCCAGAGCGGGATCTGCGAGGCGTCATAGCTCACCTGCTCCATGATCTGGGGAAGGATCTGGATATAGGCGCCGTCCTGGATCTCGGTCAGTCCGGACAGGCCCTCCCCCACTTTGGTCTGGGCCGAGCGATAAAAATACATGAACAGCGTGCCGGCAAAGATCAACCGGGCGGCCAGGCCCAGGAGCCAATCCTCGAACGCGCGCTGAAACCAGCCGAAGACGGCGTTGTGGAGCGTGATCATGCCGAGGCATCCTTCCCGTTGTCTCAATCCGCTGGGGGACTGATACCGACAATCGCGCCGATCGCAAACACCCCCGTGAGCTCGGATGAGAGATCAAAGGCGGGATCGGCGGTCTGCGCCGCATCGGCTGCCGAGCCGAGGCTTTCTCCTCGCGAGAGCGCGGCCAGAAACGTCGCCGATCCGGGTGCGAGGTGCCTGATTTCAACATCGAACTCAGGGCGGTGGATCAGCACCGCTTCGGCGCGTGCGAGGTCGACATCCAGGGCCTCGCCCACGCCGGTCGATGCGGCCCACAGCGCGTAGATCGGCCAGCTCGAGGTGAGAATGGCCGCCGATGGGTGCAGCACAAGCCGTGTGTCAGCCAGGGCGCTTGGCGCTATGGCTCCGAGTTCCGCAATCGTGACAGGGGCCGCATCACCGGCATGGTGGGCCTGCAGCCGCGCCCACTCCAGCCGTGCGACATCGCCGAGATAGGGGACCGAAGCGGCCGGTGCAAATCCATCGAGATGCCCGGCAAAGCCGCCGCCATACTCGAACAACAGCGGGGAACAGGGTGGCTCGTCTGCATGATAGGCTAGGGCGGCGCCTGCAAAGAACTCTTCGCCGACCAGGGCCTGAACGGCGGGAAAGCTCGCGGCGAGCGCCTCGATCACCCCATGCGCGACATTGTTCCGGTAGATGGCAAAGCGGCGCGTTTGGCGCGCGCCCACGGCATCCGGCGGTCCTTTGGCATCCGACGCCAAGGCTGCGGCAAAGCCGGCATTGGTGTCGGGCTCAGACCGTGGCATCGGCCGTGCAGCGCGCAAGCCTGGCATCGGCCCGCGCCGCTTCGGAAGCCAGTGCTGGCCATTCGGGCACATCGCTGTCCCATTCGATCAGTGTCGGCAGGGAACCTGTGCGCGCCAGCACGCGCTCGTACAAAGTCCAGACGCGCGAAGCGACGGGGCGGTCATGGGTGTCGATCAGCAGGGTGGACCCGTCATCGTCCTGATCTTGGGCATGGCCGGCCAGGTGGATCTCCCCTACGGCCGCGAGCGGGAAGGCGTCGATATAGGCTTCAGGCGAGAAACCCATATTGGTGGCCGAGATGAACACGTTGTTCACATCGAGCAACAACCCGCAGCCTGTCCGGCGCGTCAGCTCGCCAAGGAAATCCAGCTCGCTCATGGTGGCGGTGTCGAAGTCGAGATAGCGCGACGGGTTCTCGAGCAGCATGCGGCGTCCCATGACCGACTGCACCTCGTCGATGTGGTCGGCCACCCGCTCCAGCGTCGCAGGCGTGTAGGGCAGGGGCAACAGGTCGTTGAAATAGACCCCGTCATGGGTCGACCAGGCCAGATGTTCGGAGAACAGCCCAGGATCGCAGCGGTCGGCCACCGCCTTGAGGCGCGCCAGATGCGCCCGGTCCAAAGGCCCCTCCGAGCCGATCGACAGCCCGACGCCGTGCAGCGAGATGGGATGATGCTCACGCACCCGTGCCAGATCGTGATGAGGCCGGCCTCCCGCCCCCATATAGTTCTCTGCATGGATCTCGAACCAGGCAACCTGCCCGGGCCGGTCCAGGATATCCCCCACATGGGCGGGCTTCAGGCCGACGCCTGCCCGTGCAGGGATCTCTCGGCTGATCATGCGACCCGCTCCGCGTGGCCGCGGATCAGGCCTGGGGCAGATCGCGCTCCAGCGCCTCGAGCGACCCGGCGCGGCCCTCGGGCAGCGCAAAGATGTCGCCAGCCGCCGTGTCGCCGTATTTCAGGCAATCGCCGGCTGGGACCAGCGTCCAGGCATTGCCCTGATAGTCCACGGTCGAGGTGCCCGCACAGGTGGTGCCGGGGCCGGCCGCACAATCGTTTTGACCGGCCAGCGAGATGCCATAGCATTTCTCTTTGGCTCCGGCCTCGGCGGCGGTGGGCGTACCCGCGCCAGCAATGGCGGCGGCAACGGCGCTGGCGATCACGGCGCCCGAGAAGGTTGCGGATTTGCTCATTGGTTCGTCTCCCTCAGTTGGATCCAGTCAAAATCTTAGTTCGTAACCGGCGCGGGGCCAGCATAGGTGCCGTCATTGGCATTGATGGCCGTCCAAAGCCGCTCGGAAGCCGGTTTGACCTCGAGCCCCTTCCAGTTCTCATACGCCGCGGTGATCTGGCCCGGGATGTCTTCCTCCCAGAAGCCTACCACATTTGGGGTGATGTTCAGGTAGAGCTTGTCGTCGACAATGCGCCAGAGGTTCGGGTTGGCCGGCACCTTGCCACCTTGGGCGATGCCATAGGCACAGTGGCCGTCGAATTGGGGCGCATAGCGCTCGGGCGCTGAGGCGAACAGATCGCGGTTTTCGGGCGTCGAGAACGCCCAGGTCGCGCCGTTCCAGTCATGCGTAAAGCTCGCATTGCCAGGGATCGCGTTCGGCTGCGCTTGACCAACGGCGTTCTGGCTCAGCGACCAAAAGGCAACAACATCATATCCACTGGCAGCATACCCTGATTCGTCGACATACTGAGGGCCGGCCAGCGCCACGCTGCCCAGCGACGCAACCATGGCCGCGAGTGCGATTGTTCTCTTCATCCTTATCGTCCTCTCCAAACTTCGCCCATCCCAAAGGGCAGGCGGCATCCTGCCCATGCAAGCCTTACGTATTGCGATGCGCACGGGCACTCCAGTCACACTCGCTGGCGGGGGATAACACTTATGTTAAGGCAGCAGGCACGGACGCGGCGCGGTCTTGGGGCTTTGCCTTAGCCCCTGCGCCCCTTAGGGATGACAGAATGATCATCGCCGGAAGGAGCGGGGACTATGGCAGGGCGGAGCGTGTTGCGATGGGCGGGTGTGGTGTGGCTAACGGCACTGGCGCTGGCGACACCGCTTTCAGCCCAGGGCCAGGGGGTGGTGACGGCCGCGCAGACCACAACAGAGGCCAGCGGGCCGGACACTGCACAGCTCGAGACGCCCGAAGGCATCCGCGCTTTGGTGGCCGAACTGTCGGATTCCGAGGTGCGTGTGCTCTTGCTCGAGCGCCTGGACGCCGCCGCCGAGACCGGTGAAAGCGGCGATATCGGCCAGCTGAGCGACGCGCTCTCGAGGTCGGCCGACGGGTTCAAGACGGCGGTCCTCTGGGCCCTCAGCGTCGCGCCCAATCTTGCAAGTGGGATCGGCGAGGCGCTCGGGCGCTTCGGAGAGCCGCGCGGTCTGAGCGGTGTGGCCGTGCTCCTGGTGATCTTGGTGGCGTCGCTCTTGGCCGGATGGGGAGCCTCGGTCGCCGTCCGACGCGTTCTGTTGCAGCTCCTGGTGTCTCCTCCGCCGTCCATGGCCGACCCTCAGCCCGAGCGGCTAAGGGACAAAGGGCGAATCCTGTTCCAAAGGTTGGCCGTGGCTTTTGCCAGCGCGGCGGCGTTTTTGGCGGTCACCTGCGGCGTCATTGTGCTCCTCGCCGATGCCGCTCCCGCTGATGGGCGACCGAGCGACCAGCTCGTGCTCTGGTTCTTTACGACACTGCCAGTGACTTACGCCGTGGCGATGAACGCGGTTTCCGGCACGCTCCTGTTGCCCGACACTGCCGGCAGGCGCTTGGTGGTTATGGAGGACGCCACGGCGCGCATCCTGCACACCGGGCTCGTCGTTTTTGCGGCCATCTCGGGGATGCGGCTGTTCGCCCTCAGCTTTCTTGGCGGCCATGGGGTCGACTTGGCCGAGCTGCGGCTCGGTTTCTGGCTGACGATCGCGCAGTACTCTTGGCTGCTGATCGTCGCTTGGCGGACCCGGGCCGGCCTGACCCATGCGCTGATCGGTGATGTGGGCGAGGTAACCGCAGGCGAGCGGCGGATGGCCGAGATCTACCCCTATCTCGCAATGGCATTGATCGCCATCTTTTGGGTTCTCACGGAGACCTTTGTCGGCCTGCGGCTTTGGCATTTTCTCGATGGCCGCCTGCCGCTTACACTCCTGATCCTTATCTTTGCACCCGCGGCGGACCGGGTGATCCGGGTCCTGGTCTACTCAGTGGCGCCGCCAGATGAGGGGGAGGGTGAGCAAGCCGAGCAGGCCTTTGCCGAGACCCGCCGCAGCTATATCCGCGTTGGACGGGTGCTGCTCGCCGGCATTGTCGTTGTTCTGCTCGCCCGGCTCTGGCAATTCAGCTTTGCCGAACTTGCGACCGCGGGCGTCGGTCAGCGGCTGGCAATACACTTGCTTGAGGCAATCATGATCCTCGGTGCAGGCTATGTGGTGCTCGAGATTGTACGGATCCGCATCAACAGCATGTTGGCCCGCGAGAAGGAGCCTGAGGCCGATGACGAGGAGCCGGGCGGCGGCGAAGGGGGCGGCTCCGGTGGCTCCCGGTTGTCGACCGTACTACCCTTGGTTAGTTGGGCGCTGCAGGCGGCTATTGTGGTGATCACGCTTCTCACCGCGCTCAGCACGCTTGGGATCGACACGACGCCGCTGTTGGCTGGAGCCGGCATCGTCGGTCTCGCCGTCGGCTTTGGTGCGCAGACCCTCGTGGCCGATATCGTCTCTGGCATCTTTTTCCTGATAGACGACGCGTTCCGGGTGGGCGAGTTCGTCGAGGTCGAGGGCACGGTCGGCACCGTGGAGAAGATCTCCGTCCGCTCACTTCGCCTGCGCCACCACGAGGGCCCGGTCCATACGATACCGTTTGGCCAAATCCCCAAGCTGACGAACTACTCGCGCGACTGGGTGATCATGAAGCTCCGTTTCACCGTGCCCTTCGAGACCGACCTGATGAAGGTGAAGAAAATCTTCAAGCAAATCGGCAAAGACATGATGCAAGTCCCTGACCTGGCCAATGATTTCCTACAACCTTTCAAGAGCCAAGGCGTGCTTGAGGTCAATGATGTGGGACTGGTGCTGCGCGGCAAGTTTATGGCCAAGCCAGGACGGCAGTGGACGCTGAGGAAAGAGATCTACCAGCGCGTCCAGCAAGCTTTTGAAGAGAACGGGATCCAGTTTGCGCGCAAAGAGGTGCGTGTAAAGATCGATGGCGATGGCGGCGCGCTGAACGAGGACGACCGCCAGGCGGTGGCCGCGGCCGCAGCGGATGCGGTCGAACCGGTGGCAGGCGCGCGGGAGCCCGAGCCGCGCTAACCCGACGCAGAGAGGGGCGGGAGGGCCTACGGACCGCCCGTCACTCCGGTCGCCCATCCTCGCTGCTCAGGGTGCGGTGAATGCACTGGCGCAGCGCCTCCGTGCGCAGCGGTTTGCCAAGGTGCTCGTGGAAACCTGCTGCCAGATAGGCCTCGACCTGGTGCTGGAACACATTGGCGGTCACGGCGATCGCCGGGGTCGGCAGCAGATCCCGTTCCGCCTCATAGCGCCGGATCGCATGCAATGTCTGGATGCCATCGAGCTGCGGCATGCTGATATCCAACATCAACAGATCAAAGTCGTCCTGCTTGTAGAGGTCGATGGCCTCCTCGCCCGATCCGACGATGTCGATGCTGACCCCCATGGAGCGCAGCAACCCGCGCAGCACCATTTGGTTGGTCGTGTTGTCCTCAGCGGCGAGGACGCGGATCGGCTTGCCGTCCTGCTCGGCCGCCGCTGCCTTGGAGGCCTGCGGTCCGATGATCCGCTGAGATGGGCGAAGCGGCAGCGAGACCTGGATCTCCGTCCCCTTGCCCAGGCTGCTCTGAATGGCGATGGTGCCGCCCATGGCCTCGATCAGGCCGCGCGTGATCGGCAGGCCGAGACCGGTCCCGCCAAACTGCCGCGCCGTCGCCCGATCCGCCTGCACATAACTGTCAAAGACCCGGGCGCATTGCTCCTCACTCATCCCGATGCCGGTGTCGGAGACTGACAGGGTGAGCGGTCCATCGGCGGTGCCGCCGATCTCGACCGCAACCCGGGCGTCGGGAGAGAAGCGGATCGCGTTGTTCACCAGATTGTTCAGCACCTGCATGATGCGGTGTGGATCGCCGATGCGCGGCTGCGCCGCATCGCCCACGGTTTTGAGGCTGAGAGCCGTCCCGTTCGCCATGGCCTTGGCCTGATGGATCGCTCCGAGCTTGCGCAACAGATCCGAAGGCACGAACTCGATCTCCTCGAACTCCATCTGCCCGGCCTCGATCTTCGACAGATCCAAAACCTCGTTCACGATTTTCAGCAGAGATTCTCCGGCATCGGCGATCATCGCGAGCACGGCCCGGCTCTCGGGATCGCTGATTTTCGAGTCGAGCACTTGCGTCAGGCCGATCACCCCGTTGATTGGCGTCCTGATCTCATGGCTCATGGTGGTGAGGAAATCGGTCTTCTGCTGCGTGGCCTCGAGGGCCTCTTGGCGGGCGCGCTCAAGCTCAACGCGCGCTGTCTGTGCCGCCGTGACATTGCTTTCGCTGACCAGGATCGCGCGCTCACCGGTCACGGCATCGCGGCACCACTTGCCTTCGATCTCATGCCAAAAGATGCCGTCTGTGCAGCGAACCCGGGCGGTGACGTCGGCGGTCCCGCCGTCTCGGATGGTGGCGAGAAAGCGCTCGGAGACCGAGGCGTCGACGAACCGGTCGCTGAGGCGCCGCGCCCAACTGCCGAACCGCGCCCGCGCTGCCGGATTGCCGTGCAGCCAGTCCCCATCCGCCGTGTAGAGCGAAATCATGACATTGGTGTGCAGCACGGCCTCCACGCTGCGCACGTTCTCGGCCGTCACCGCGCGCTCCTCGCCCAAGACCTCCACCAACATCGCCGGATCCTCGTCATCGATGCCAAACCCGCGGCAACGCGCCTTGACGCGGAACGGCTCATCATTCGGATAGAGCGTCCAGGTCTCGACAAAGGAGGCCCCCTCCTGGCGCAGATCCTCGCGGTAATGGGCGAGTTTGGAGGCAACCGAAGGCGACATGTCAGCAGCCATTTCGCGGGCGGCAAGCTCCTCGGGCGATTGTGCGTTCCAGAGCCGGCAGGCGGCCGCATTGCTCCAGCGTATACGCGACGTGTTGAAGTCAAAGATCCAAACCGGCGCTTCGATCAGGTTCAGGATGCGCTGAATGTCAGCGGTCATCATCCACCGCCTTTCATCTGGTTGGTGCGCCAGGCCGCACTCTGTGCCTGCAGCATTCCGTGTCTGAGTTCCATCTATGGGCCAATAGACCAATCCTAGTGTGGGAGACTTCGCATGGCTGGCCGAATGGACCTGGCAAAGAAGCTCCGGAACGATCACCCGCCCGCTCGCAATGCACCACTGACCAGTCTAGAGCACGATCCCTTCATCGTGCCCCAACGCATATGGCCACCAAAGACCTAACGCTGCGGACCAGTGTCCAAACTCACCCACTCTCGTCGTCGGAGCTTATCACGCGAAAAGCCTCTCGCGCCGCGGCCCCGCGCCCCAGGCCCTCGCGCAAGGGAACGGTGAAGCGAAACACCGAACCCCGCCCTGGTTCGCTGTCGAAATCGATCGTGCCGCCCCAGAGATCGACGAGTTTCTTGCAGATGGTCAGGCCGATGCCGAGCCCGTCGTGCCGGCGCGAGAGGCTGCTGTCGGCTTGGAAGAACTGATCGAACACCTGCCGCCGGTCCTTTCGAGCGATCCCGATGCCGGTATCGGCCACCTCAAATTTCAACGTCGTGCGATCGAGCAGCAGATAGCGTATGGTGACGATGCCGGTCTCGGTGAACTTCAACGCGTTTTCGACCAGATGCGTCAGCACCATGGATATCCGTTCTGGATCATGGACAAAGGATGTGCCGCTCAGATCCCGGTCGACCACGATCAGCCTCAGATCGCGCTGGCGGGCCGTGTCGCGCAACCGTGAGACGACCGCCTCCACCAGCAGCGAGGGTTCGAATTTCACGGATTTGAGATTGATCGAGGCCGCATCGATTGTGACCAGTTCCTGCACGTTCTCGACCAGCGCCAGCATGCGCTCGCCCGAACCCAGGATCTCTTTCACCATCACCGCCTGCTGCTCGTCGAGCTGGGTGCTCGCAAGCACATGGGACAGTCCCAGGATCCCATTCAGCGGGGTGCGCATCTCATGCCCGACCGAGTTCAGGAAGATCGACTTCATGCGCGTCGCGGCCTCGGCGATATCCCGCGCATCGGACAGCTCCTGCTGATAGACGCGCGCCGATGAGACATCCGTCGCACTGATCGCAAAGGCACCGTCGCCCGTTGCGGCATCGCGGCAGCGAATCGCCTGGATGTCATGCCAGGCTTCTCCGCTGGCCGTGTGTACGCGGACCGTGGCGCGATGCTCTCCGCGGGTCTTCAAACCTTCGAGAAAGTCCAAGAGATCTGCTGGCGAGACAAAATCTCGGCCAAAGAAATGGGCGCCTGGGCCAAAGGCGGCGCGAAAAGCCGGATTGGCATAGAGTTCCGCGCCATCCTGATTGAACAGCGCGATCATCGCCTGGGTGTAGAGCAGGGCGTCGGCGCTGCGGATGGTCTCAGGCGGCACCCCTTCCTCGACGGAAGCCTCAACCAGCATGCCGACGGCGCCGGTCTCGAGTTCGCAACGTCTCAGCGTAGCGGTCACGCGAAAAGGCACGCCCCTGGGGTAGAGCGTCCATGATTCGCGGATCTCGCGATCGGGGAAACGCCCGAAATCCTCGCGGTGCTGCTCAAGACGCTCGGCAACCGAGACAGACATTTCCTCGCGCATATCGCGGCTCGCCAGGGCCGTGATCGATTGCGCATCCCACAGCCGTAGCGCGGCCGGATTGGCCCAGATGATCCGTCCCGCATCGAAATCATAGATCCAAAGCGCCGTGCGGAGCCGTGACAGCACCGTCTTGTCCAGGACCAAATCAGTCGCGCGACTGGGATCTGCAATCATACTGGCTGTCTGCCCAAACTTGGTGGCCCACTCCCTAAGTTTGATCACAGGATGGATTGGGAATCAACGGGTTAGCCCTTGTGTGACCCGAGGGGTGCAGCCAGCGTACCACGCCCCGAGCCACGCGGAGCGGTGACCCGGCGCTGTTTTCTTCCCTTCCTTGACGGAATCCCAGTGAGGCGCAATCCAGAGGCTGCGTGCACGTAAAAATTACTCTTAAAAAGAATGTAAAAAATTTTTAGAATACAAAAATACTTCGACTTGAACGGGCGCTCAAGTCGGTATTAACATATTATTAACTAAATAAATCTTGCAAATACAAAAATATGCCGCAAAATTTAATCACTGCTGCTGTCCGTCTAAACGGTCGCGAACAGAGGAAAATGATGCATACCAACAAGATCCAATCCAGCCAAACAGACGCGATGCAAGCAACACCCGGACACGCCGGATCGGGCATGGACGACTACCTAAGCAGATTGGTCGATCTTCTAGGCTTTCACGCGGATAAGCGGCACCGATACATCGTCGTGTCGCATCTGTTCGACGATACAATGCGTATGTTGTCGGCGTTGGAGCCCCATCTGGAGTTCGATGCGATCTTTGGCATCCCCTATTCTTCCAATCGTCCGGGGGTGGCGCAACGGTGGAGCGCTCGGTTCGGCCAAAAAGTTCACATCCCTCCGGGACTTGCGGAACTCGAAGCTGGTCTGGTCTCTGAGCTAGGCCGCTCGTTGGCTCTTTGCCAGCGCCAGGGCCAAAAGCTGATCGTGCAGGACATCGGCGGCTTCGTCGTGCCCTTGTTGCACACCTATTTCTCGGACCGGCTCTCGCTGGTCAAAGGGGTGGTCGAGATCACCAAACAAGGGGTCTGGCGCGCATCCGAGGTGGATCTCGCCTTTCCGGTTTTGCACTGCGCGGACAGTGAGTTGAAGCGTCTCGAGGCCAAGCGTTGCGGCGAGACGATTGCACGCTGCCTCGACGGTGTTGGCCGCGAGATGGGCCTGTCGCTTGCCGGGCGTCCGGTGACCGTCATGGGGGCCGGTTGGATTGGTATGGGCGTTGCCCAAGGCCTGCGACGTCTCGACGCGGTCGTGGAATTGGTCGATCGGTGCGCTCTCAAGGTCACCGAAGCGCGGCTCGAGGGGTTCACGGCCGGTTTTGCGCCGAGCCGGCTCGAATCGAGCCAGCTGATCGTCGGGGCAACCGGGCGGACCTCGATCACGCGGGCCATGCTCGAGCGGTTGCCGAACAATGCGATGGTGGCCAGCGCCAGCTCTCGCCAGATCGAGATCGAGGTCGACCATCTCCACCAACATGCACGTCTGCCAGTGGGGCAGGCGGTCGTTGCCTATCACCTGCCGGATCACCGTCGGCAGGACGGGTGCAAGCGCCTTTTGCTGGTGAACGACGGGTTCCCGGCGAACTTCATCCCCGGCTCGGGCAGCGTGCCAGACGAGATCGTCGAGACCATCCTCGGCGAGCTGATCGTCCTGATGGGCCACCTGGCCGAGACGGAGATCGTACCGGGCATCCATCGGATCGAGCCCGAACAAGAGGCGGTGTGTGCCGAGCTTTGGCTCGAGCTGCGCGACCGCGACCTGAACGCCCCTTCCTTCCACCCTGTGCACGTCTCGAATGAGGACGTCGACTTTCCGCGGAGTGCCTGATCATGAACATGCAAGTTGCGAACACAGCCACCGCGTTTGAGGCTCCGGTCGAGGCGCCCGAAGAGGACATCCATTCGCCTTACCTGGTGAACCGGCTGCTCACGCAAAAGCCGAACCTCTACGGCACGGTGAAGTTCAGCGTGGTTTCAGAGCGCATTCGCAAGCTGGGCGAGCAATTGGGTCGCCCGCCGAGGGTGCTCGATCTCGGCTGCTCGACGTCGATCTCGCGTGAGTATCTGGCGGCCAACGGGCTCGAATTCGAGTATTGCGGTGTCGACTATGAGGCCGCCTTCTCGCCCGATATCGTCATGGATGTGCGTCGGCTCTACGAGGAGCGGGGCCGTCTGCCCTGGGTGCCGGATGTCATCATGCTGCTGGATGTGCTGGAGCATCTGCCCGGCAAGCGCGACGACATCGTCCGCGTGATGCGGGAATGCAACCGGCTGATCCCAGATCATGGTGAGGTTTTGGTGATGGTGCCCCAGCTCTATCGGCTCGACCGGCTAAAGCTGCCGCATCTGCACTATCCCGAACACCAGGTGCGTTTCACGCTGGGGGAATGGCGCGACATCGTGGCCAGTGCAATCCGGGTCGATCGGATCGAGGGCGTCGGCTATCTGTCCTGCCTTCCCTATCTGCCGATGCTTAGCCCTTGGTACAAGGAAGACAACGGACATGGCCGTCTGTTCCATCGGCTGCGGAGCAAGGTCTTTGAGTGGGGGCCGTTGAAGCCGGCCGAGATCGCTTTGACCCGGTTGCTCGGCAAGAGCCGGCTCCTCCGAGGCTGGTGCAATTCCAGCCTGATGGTGTGCCGCGGCACCCAGGCGATCTGATCCCTCGGGCCTCGGCGCTTTGATCTCAATCGGCTCCGCCCCAAGGCCTGGGCGGGGCCGATCTTCCCTGTTCGGCATCTCGCGCGCTGCATTTCCTTTCGCACAGTGGGACGTGAAACTGCGGCTTGGCAGCCGCGGCGCGAGGCGTTAGCGTCCGCGGGACGTGTCCGCAGAGGGGGGACCAATGGGGCGCCCGATAGCTGCGGTGATCGCCCTTCTGGCGATTGTCGTGCTCGCTACCGATGTGTGGAATGGACCGGTCTCGAGCGGGCCGTTTCGGCTGTCCGCGCTTGGGGAGTGGTGGGCTTGGCTGCATCGGGACAGTCTGTTGCTGTTGCAGCCGGCGATCGAGCGCCACATCGCCCCGTTTCTTTGGGACCCGGTGATGCTCAGCCTGCTCGAATGGCCGCTGGCGATCGAGCTCGCGGTGCTGGCGGCGGTCACTTATCTGGGCGCGCGCCGGCGCGGACGCGGAAAGCGCTCCGGGTCGCGAGCGCTCGACCTGAAAAAGAAGTGACTGAGAGCGTCGAACCCATGGGGCCGTTGAAACCGTCAACCACAGCGATTGACGTTCAGATCGATCGGATTGTCCCGTGAGCGACGCCGCGCTCCGCGAGCGGTTCTGCGTGCTGGCCAAATCGCTCTTCGACCGAGGCTATAGCTGCGGGTCATCCGGCAATGTTTCGGTGATGACCGATGCGGGCATGATCGTCTCGCCGACAAACTCCTGCATGGGACGACTCGATCCAGACCGGCTTTCGCTGATGGCGCGGGATGGCACGCATCTGAGCGGTGACAAGCCGTCGAAAGAGGCGTTCCTGCACCTCGCAGTCTATGAAGAGCGGCCAGACATGACCTCGGTCGTGCACCTGCACAGCCCCTATTGCGTGGCCGTGTCCTGCCTCGCAGACCTCGACCCCGAGGACGTGCTGCCACCGATCACGCCCTATCACGTGATGCGCGTGGGACGGTGTCCGCTGGTGCCCTACTTTGCGCCCGGTGATATGGCGTTGGCCAATGCGGTCCGGTCCGCGGCGCGGCAGGCCCACGCCATGCTGCTTGCCAATCACGGGCCCGTTGTGGCGGGCAAATCCCTGGATGCCGCGGTTTATGCCGCCGAGGAGCTTGAGGAGACGGCCAAGCTCTATCTGATGCTGCGCGGGGCGCAGACCCGGTTCTTGACCGACATGCAGGTGGCGGATCTGCGCAAACGCTTTCCCACATGACGCCGGCCCCGCTCGAGGATCGTCGCCTCGCGGGCATTGCACTGACATTGTTGGCGGTTCTGCTCTTCACCGGGATCGACAGCTGCGCCAAATGGCTGATCCAGGCGGGGCTTCCGCCAAAACAAGTGGTTTTCGTCCGGTTTGCCGCGCATGTGGCCATCGTTTTGTGTGTGTTTTGGCCGAGGGAGGGGCGGGGCCTCTTTCGCACGGAGAATCATGGCGTGTTGGTGTTGCGCGGGATGTGCCTGCTGGCGGGCACGGTGTTGAACTTCCTCGCGCTCGAGCATCTGCCGCTGATGCTGACGTCTGCGATTTTTTTTACGATGCCACTCTGGATTTGTGCGCTCTCGGTGCCGCTGCTTGGCGAACAGGTGGGCCCCCGGCGATGGGCGGCGGTTCTGGTGGGGTTCTCCGGCATTCTGATCGCGACACAGCCTTGGAGCGGGACCATGCATTGGGCGGTTGTCTACTCAGTTGGCGCAGCGGTGGCGGCCGCGCTCTATGGTATCCTGACGCGGCGGTTGGCCGGCACCGATGGCGCCTCGACGCTCCAGGCCTATGCGGCCGGCATCGCCATGCTGGGCGTTGCCCCCATGGCCTTTGCTGATTGGACCTGGCCCAGCTTGCCCGTCGATTGGCTTGCCTTTGCCCTGATCGGGGTCTTTGGCTGGGCTGGGCACCAAGTGCTGACCGTTGCCCACCGGTTCGCCCCCGCCTCGGTGCTGGCACCCTTCGTCTATACCCAGATGGTCTACATGACCCTGGCAGGGTGGGTCATTTTCGGTTCCGCTCCCGATCTGGCCGTCTTGGCCGGGGCGGCCGTCGTGCTGGCGAGCGGGCTCTACATCTGGCTGCGCGAGCGGCAATTGGCTCAGGCAAGCGACCAGGTCTGAACGGTCTTTGACCGCACGATCGGCGCCACCTCGGTGTCGAAATCGCGGAAATGGGCGGATGCGAGATGCACATCGAACGCCGCCCGGTCATCGTAGAGTTCGTACAGGAAGACACGGCCCGCTTGCTCGGGGTCAGTGCAGACATCAAAGCGCCGGCATGCTGGCTCGAGCCGCAGGCTGTCCTCGGCCTGCTGGCGCATGCGGAGGAGAAAACGCGCGGCATCCGGCTCACCGACCTCAAAGAGCACTGTCACGACAAACATGGGGGGGCCTCACGGCTTAGGGGTTGTCTCCGGCCCATACCGTGCTCTAAATCGATTTAGATGGTCAATGACGTGGAACCAATCCGCGCATGGGGGATGGAACGCTGCGCATCAGTCTCGAACGGGCGGAGTTTGTCGGCGCTGGTCTCAATCGGCCTGAATGCGTTCTGGCGCATCGCTCGGGCCTATTGTTGGCCCCCGATTGGACGGAGCCCGGTGGGGTCAGCCTGATTGCGCGAAACGGCCGGGTCCGTCGTTTGCTGGCGACGCAGCCAGCCCCTGGTGTCGATCTGCCCGTCCGCGCCAACGGCATCGCGCTTGAGCCGGAGGGGACGATCCTGATCGCGCATCTTGGGGCCGAACGCGGAGGCATCTATCGCCTGCATGCCGATGGGCATTGCGAGATCGTGACAGACAGCGTCGAGCGACAGCCCATGCCACCGGCGAATTTTGTCCTCCGCGATCGGCGCGGCGACCTTTGGATCACCGTCTCCACAACCCGTGTGCCGCGGGCCTTGGACTATCGCCCGGACGCGGCGACGGGCTATGTGGCGCTGCATCGGGACGGGGAGACGCGCATCGTCGCCGATGGCTTGGGCTACACCAATGAGTGCCTGCTCTCCCCCGACGGCGCCACGCTCTGGGTGAACGAGACATTTGCCCGCAAGCTCACGGCCTTTGACGTGGAGGAGGGCGGTCTCACCAACCGCCGCACCGTAGGGACGTTTGGGCCCGGCACCTTCCCGGATGGACTGGCCCTGACCGAGGATGGCAGCCTGCTGGTCACATCGATCGTGTCGAACCGGATCTTGCTGATCGGTGTGGACGGCTCCTCTGAAGTCCTGCTCGAGGATGCCGACCCCGGTCACCTTGCCTGGGTCGAAGCGGCCTTCCAGGCGGGTGAGATGGGGCGACCGCATCTCGACGAGGTCCGCTCCAGCCGTCTGCGCAACATCTCGAACCTGGCCTTTGGAGGCGGTGATTTGACGACGGGCTATCTCGGCTGCCTGCTCGGCGATGCTGTGGCGGCCGTGCGGATGCCGATGCGCGGCCATCCGCCAGACCATTGGGATGCCGATCTCGGCCCTCTTGCCAAAATGATGGAGGATGTGTGAGCAACCGATCCGAGTTTCGTATTGCCGTCTTCCCGGGAGATGGCATCGGGCATGAAATCACCCAGCCGACCTTGGCGCTGTTGGAGCGTGTGGCCGAGCGAATGGGTGGGCTGAACTTCTCTTTCGCGCCCTGTTCGGCCGGCGCTGGGGTCTACAAGGACACCGGAACAGCGTTGCCCAAGCTGGCCCTGCAGACGGCTCGCGAGGCGGACGCCATCCTGCTGGCTGCCATGGGGTTGCCCTCGGTGCGCTATCCGGATGGACGCGAGATCAGCCCGCAGCTCGATCTGCGCTTCGAACTCGGGCTCTATGCGGGCGTCCGGCCGGTGCGCCCCGTGCCGGGCGTGCGGGCCGTCCTGGCGGATCCGCGGGCCCATGACATCGATTATGTGATCATCCGTGAGTCCACCGAGGGCCTTTTTGCCCCTCAAGCTCCTGGCACCCGCGACGGGGACCGCGAAGCCCGCGAAACCATGGTCATCACCCGAGCGACCAGCGAGAAGCTCTTTGATTTTGCCTTCCGATTGGCGGCCGACAGGCAGAAGGCGCGCAAGGTGACGCTGGTTGATAAGGCCAATGTGTTCCAGGCCTTCTCCTTTTGGCGCGAGATCTTTGGCGAACGGGCTGCGCGCGCGGCAGAGATCGCGGCTGATTTCGCCTATGTGGACGCCTTTGCCATGACCATGGTGCAAAAGCCCTGGACGATCGATGTCGCGGTCACCGAGAACATGTTTGGCGACATCCTGTCCGATCTCGGAGCCGCGCTGATGGGGGGGATGGGCTATGCACCCTCGGCGGATCTCGGCGATGAGCATGCGGTGTTCCAGCCCTGCCACGGCTCGGCACCGGACATTGCAGGCAAGGGTCTCGCCAACCCCACGGCGATGGTTTTGTCGGCGGCCATGATGCTCGACTGGCTCGGCGTTCGGCATGGGTCGACCGAGGCGGTGCGGGCCGGCGCCTTGCTGCGCGAGGCGATCGACGCGGCGTTCGCGAACGGCACGCTTGTGACCTGCGAACTGGGCGGCAGCGTCGGAACGGCGGATGTCTTCGCGCGGATCGGCGCGGCTCTGGACACTGTTGAGGCGTGACGACGGCGTCCACAAGGGGCGCTTGCTCTAGGGACTAGCGGCGGACCATCCGGACATGGCGGGCTGTGGGGGGATCGCGCCCCAGTGTCGGACGGCCAGGGCTCCGAGCGCACATCCGGCGCGGGTCGCCGCGGCCAGCCCGCCCTCCGTCTCGCTGAGCAGATGGGCGAGCACCCCGGCGTTGAAGGCATCGCCCGCACCTGTGGTGTCGATCGCCTCGGTGACAGCCGCGGGAGAGTGGACGCGCGCGCCATCTGCAAGGCTCTCGGCACCCGCAGCCCCCGCCTTCAGCACCACAGAGGGCACGCCGATCTTTGCTAGGCGTTCGAATGGGTCGCCGTCTCCGAACAGACTGGCCTCTTCCTCGGGGCTGGAGAGCACGAGGGTCGCGACAGCATAGGCTTGGTGGATCCATTGCGCCGCCTCAGTCGCGCGCCACAGCCGAGGGCGGTGATTGGGATCTACGGCCACCAAGGCGCCGGCGGCCCGGGCCCGCCCCAGCACATCGATCAACCGGTGCCGTCCCGCCTCGGGCAAGATGGCAAGGGTGATCCCAGAGAGATAGATCGCGCGGGCTTGGCCTAGGGCTTCGATCCGCGCCTGCCAGGCGCCCTCGGTCATCAGCCCGCGGGCGGGTGCGGCACTGCGCCAATAGGTGAAACTGCGCTCTCCATCCGCACCGGTCTCGATGGCATAGAGCCCCACGGTTGCGGCGGGCTCGACCTCGGTCATGCGGCAGTCGATGCCCTCGGCGTGCCAAGCCTCGAGCATGGCCGTTGAATAGGGGTCATCGCCGAGTCGGGTCATGTAAGCGACGCGGCCCGCCCCCAGCATGCGGGCGGTCAGCAGCGCCGTGTTGAGCGTGTCTCCCCCGAAGCCAAGACGGCGCTCCCCGTCAACACCCGAGAGCTCGGCCATACATTCGCCGAGCGCTATCAGATCGGGTGGCCCGGTCATTGCGGGCCCGGGCCGAGGTGTGGGGCCGGCTCGGGCAGGCCGATCAGGGCGCGGCGCTCGGTGAGTAAGCGGTCAATCTCAAAGCGTACCGTCGTCCAAATGACGCCCACGCATCTGTCCAAAATGGCCTCGCGTAGGGCCAAATCGCCGAGCTCATCACCGCGGTCCCGAACGATGTCGGCATTGTCGAAGAAGAATTTTTCCGAGTACCGGGACCGGGAGACCGAGGTGGCGACGGAGTCCGAGAGCGTCCCGAACAGATACTCAGCCATCACGAAGTGAACCTGCTCCAACAGCGTCTCGGCGACCACGCGGGGATACCGCGCGTCCTCCCAGAACCCGGTGTCCAGATGATAGATCAGAGCAACGCGGCAAAGCCGAAAGTCTTTGATGTTGGGCGGATCTACCGCCGTGCCGGGACGTGCGGCATCTGCTGTCGCCATCTGGGGCAGCAACAGCGCAAGGACGAGGAGCAATCGGCACATGGCGGTCTCCTCAATAGGTCGCGCGGCCACCGGAGAGATCGAACACGCCCCCGGTGGTAAAGCTGCACTCAGCCGAACAGAGCCAGGCGATCATCGCGGCGACCTCGTTGACTTGCACAAACCGGGCACGTGGGATTTTCGCGAGCATGTAGCCGATATGCTCTTCGGTCATCTGATCGAAAATGGCGGTCTTGGCCGCAGCCGGCGTGACGCAATTGACCGAGATGTCTTGCCCGGCCAATTCCTTGCCAAGCGACTTCGTCAGCGCGATCACGCCGGCTTTGGCGGCGGAATAGGCAGAGGCGTTGGGATTTCCCTCTTTGCCTGCGATCGAGGCGACATTGACGATCCGCCCATAGCCTTGTCGCACCATACCGGGCACGACTGCTTTGCAGCCGTAGAACACCGCGTCGAGATCGATCGACAGGACACGGCGCCATTCCTCGATCGGGTACTCGGCCAGGGTCGTGTTCAGCCCCGCAATGCCAGCATTGTTTACCAGGATGTCGATGCCGCCCATCTCCGCCTCGGAGCGGGCGGTGGCCGAGCGCACCGCGTCCCAATCGGTCATATCCGGCGTGACCAGCGATGCGCCGATGGCCTCGGCCGTCTGCTCTCCGAGGCCGCGATCGACATCCCATATGGTCACGGTGGCGCCGCTTGCGATCAGACGCTCGGCGACGGCCCGGCCGATCCCTTGCGCGCCTCCCGTGACGACCGCGCGGCGGCTCTCAAGATCGATCCGGTTCATCTCGTCCCTCCCGTTTTGCCCAGCATAGGCGGTTGAGCGCGCGGACGCCAAGGGGACGTGAGCTGGTGCGGAATGCCTGTGGCGCCGCGCATCTGACCCCCTCGCGCCTTGACCGCCAAGGGGGCGGACCACTAGACCGGAGGCCCATGATGGGTGCCCTATGCCGGTGCCTGCAGATGCGGGGAGAGCCCATTGGCAGACGACACGCGCGCGCACCGACGCTTTCGCAGCCAGGAATGGTTCGACAATCCGAACAACCCCGGCATGACTGCGCTCTATGTCGAGCGCTATCAGAACCAGGCCTATACGCGCGATGAACTCCAGGGAGAACGGCCGATCATTGGGATCGCGCAGACCGGATCGGATCTGGCGCCCTGCAACAAGATCCATGTCTTCCTAGCCGATCGCGTGAGGGCAGGGATCCGCGATGCCGGCGGCGTGCCGCTCGAGTTCCCTGTGCATCCGATCCAGGAGACGGGCAAACGCCCCACGGCCGCCTTGGACCGCAACCTCGCCTATCTGAGCCTGGTCGAGGTGCTCCACGGCTATCCGATCGACGGGGTTGTGCTGACGACCGGCTGCGACAAGACCACGCCGGCGATGTTAATGGGCGCGGCGACGGTCGACATTCCAGCGATCGTGCTATCGGGCGGGCCCATGCTGGATGGCTGGTGGAATGGTGAGCTGGCCGGCTCGGGCACGGTGGTTTGGGAGAGCCGCCGGCTGCTGGCTGCGGGTGACATCGACTATGACGAGTTCATGGAGCGGGTGTGCGCCTCCGCCCCGTCGCTGGGCCATTGCAACACGATGGGCACGGCCTCGACGATGAACGCGCTGGCCGAGGCGCTCGGCATGAGCTTGCCCGGTTGTGCGGCGATCCCGGCACCGTTCCGGGCGAGGATGGAGATGGCCTATCGCACCGGATACCGGGCCGTGGAGATCGTGCACGAGGATCTGAAGCCCTCGGATATCCTCACGCCGGCCAATTTCCGCAACGCGATCCGCGTGAACACCTGTGTGGGCGGCAGCACGAATGCCCCGCCGCATATCCAGGCGGTTGCGCGCCATGCGGGTGTGGAGCTCTCGATCCAGGATTGGGAAGCGGAGGGGTTCGCCTTGCCGCTCTTGGTCAACATGCAGCCAGCCGGTACCTATCTGGGCGAGAGTTTTGAGCGTGCCGGCGGCGTGCCGGCGGTGATGGGCGAGATGCTGGCGGGCGATCTGCTCGATGGCACGGCGCCGACAATCGCTGGAGGGCCCGTTGCCGAGGCGGTTGGCGCCCGTCGCAGCCAGGACCATGACGTCATCCGCCCGGTCTCTGATCCGATGCGTAGCGATGCCGGGTTCCTGGTGCTGTCGGGCAATCTGTTCGACTCGGCCCTTATGAAGACCTCCGTGATCTCAGAGGATTTCCGGACACGCTATCTCTCGCAGCCGGGGGCTGAGGGCGTGTACGAGGCGAGGGCGGTCGTCTTTGAGGGACCCGAAGATTATCACGCCCGCATC